>VBDS01000180.1 GCA_005889085.1 Chloroflexota bacterium
TCGCAGCGCCGACGCCGACGATGGTCGTGGTGCGGTTCAAGCGCGAGGACAGCGTCAGCGGGCATCGACTGTGCTGGGAGGCGGCGGCCTCGGCCCTGAAGAGCTAGCCCCGGCCGGTCGGAATTAGGAGCCTTTTGCGCAAGACGCACCTTTGGAAGTCGGTGACACGCACCTTCTGCGCAAAACGTACCTAATCCTGGGCAGTTCACTATGGATTAGCTCGCGATCCAGGCGGTTCCGAAGGCGCGAGCGCTGCGCATGACGCGACGCTGTATGTCCCCGAATCTAGCAATCGTTGCGCCAAACAGGACCAGGGAGAGGCCTTCGGCTGTTGAGATCAGCAAGATCCCGACGAACTCGCGAGATTCGGCCCAGCGGTGGCCATAGACCTCTTCGCCGACGAAGACCAGTGAGCTGATCAGGCCGGCGATCACACCGGTGCCGACACCTCGTAGAAATCCAGAGCGGCGAGCTCCGACGAACCCAACAGCGAGGTAGCTCATAGCGATCAGAGCAATGCTCTGGCCGCCGGTCGGCAGACCGGTCGCGCGATGGAGAAACCAGATTGCAAGGACGATGATCCCGAAGAGCACGCCACGCCGAACACCGCCCGCCATGAGATTGCCGATGTCGTCGAGCATGGCGAGCCAGACGCGCCAGCGCGGGGTCTCCGGATCCTTGAGCATGTCGTTCAACATCAGCTTCATCTCCTGACCGTATTCGGTCCGAAATGCACGTGGATGCAATCCGACGATCACTGCATAAACGCGTTCCTCCCACCTCATGAGCCCGCACGCAAAGCTCGTGGCCGAGCAATCGACAGCACCCTTTGCATTCGATCCAGCCCCTCCGACAATTCCCTCCGCCCGCCAGACGTCAATCGGTAGTAGCGCCGACGCGAATCGCTGCCCCGAGGCCCGGCCACCTCTTGAACGAAGCCTGCGTCGAGCAGTCTCTTGAGCGAGGTGTAGAGCGTCGCCGGTCCGAGCCGTATCTTCCCCAGCGACCCGGCCTGCACATCCTTCAGGATCTCGTAGCCGTGGCGCTCGCCGTCACGAAGGGCGAGGAGGATGTAGAAAAGTGGCGGCGTGACCACGCCCTAACTATATCACAGACGGATATAGTTAGCCGCTGAGCAGGAAGTCCAGAACCAACCCATTGAACTCGTCCGGGTGCTCGAGGTTCGGCAGGTGCGCCGCGTCGTGGATCACAGCCTTGCGCGCCTGCGGGACTTTCGCCATCAGCAGTTCCACCGCGTCCAGAACGGGCGGAAGGTCCGCGTCACCGACCACGACCAGCGTGGGCGCGGTGATCTCATTCAGGCGCTCGACCGCCGGAGGCTCGATGTTCTCTGGGGGAGTGCTGTTGAAGTCAGTGTCGAAGTTGCTTCCGTTCATGTCCAGGAAGAGATCACGAAGCGGCTGCTTGACGTAACCCTCCGGGCGTTGGCCGTCGAGCCACAGGCGCATCTCGGCGCGGTTCACGGCATCCATGTCGTTCGCCTTCTCGGCAGCGTCGACTTCCGCGAAGAGCTCCGGGTACCTCTCGCCGAATTTCGCTCCGCCGATGCCCGGCCCGATGAGCACCACCTTGGAGATTCGCTCGCCGTGCTCCAGGGCAAAATCGATCGCCAGGTGTGCCCCCATCGAGCAGCCGATCAGATGCACAGGTTTGAGACGGAGCTCGTCCATCAAGCCGAGGAGGTCGGCAACGGGCGACCAGGACCTCGGCGGCAGCTCGGACTTGCCGAATCCGCGCCCGTCCGGACGAATCACATCGAATGTTTTTGCGAATGCTGCGACTTGCCGCTCCCACATGCGCGAATCCGCAACGCCGGCGTGAAGGAAAACGACCGGTAGTCCGGCCCCAGTGCGCTCGTAATGAATGCGTGCGCCGTTGATCGTGAGATCCATCAGACCAGGGCCGTCAGCAGCGCTTTGAACTTGAGCTCCGTTTCCTCCAGCTCGCGCGCCGGGTCGGAATCAGGCATCACGCCCACCCCCGCGTAGAGCCGCGCGCCGTCCTCCCACAAGAGACCGCAGCGCAGCGCGATCGCGAGCTCGCCATCGCCGCGGCCGTCGATCCATCCCACCGCACCCGCGTACCACCCGCGCTCCATGCCCTCGAGCGCGTCGATCAATGCGTCCGCCGCCTCGCGCGGCCACCCGCCGACAGCCGGGGTTGGATGAAGAGCCGCGGCCAACGTCAATGCGTCGGCCGCCGGATGGTTCAGGTCAGCGCTGACACTGGTCGCGAGGTGCTGGATGTTCGTGAATCGCACGACCTCGGGTCCGCGCGCGCTGACGCCGGCCGAGAACGGTCGCAGGGCTTCGACCACGAACTGCGAGACGACGCGATGCTCGTCGGCGTCTTTGGTGCTCTGGACCAGCGTGTCGGCGAGCCGCTCGTCCTCGGAGTCGCTGGCGCCGCGAGCGACCGAGCCCGCCATCGGCTGCGCAAAAGCGCGCGCGCCGGCGCGGCGGACCAGGAGCTCAGGTGACGCGCCCGCGAATGCCGTCCCGTCCGCGCCAGATATCAGATACGTAAAGCACGACGGATACGCGGCGCGGAGGCTGCGTACGACGGTCCCGGCCGCGACGACGCCGTCGCCGTGCGCGATCACTTCACGCGCGAGGACGACTTTCTCCGCGCCGCCGGCGCGCAGGCGCGCGGCCGCGCTCTCCACCGCAGCGGTCCAGGCGAGCGGATTCCGCACGGGACTCACGTCGAGCTTGCGCGCAGAAGGCGCTCGCGCTGTGGTTGCGGTGAGGTCCAGCAGCGCCTCGGCATCCTCGGTTGCGGAGACGACAAGGGTGCGGCCGCGCCGCCGCATGACCGCGAGCGCCGGGACACGAAACAGCAGCGCGGGGAACCCGGACCACGCGCCGCCCGGTTCGCGGTCGGGGCGGTAAGCGAAGCCGCCGACCGCGAGTGCGTCGCTGGTCGCGATGCGTCCCCACAGCCGCGACGCCGCGAGGACGCGGTTCTCGCCCGGCTCGAAGTCGATCGTCTTCCCGTCCGCGTTCTCGACCGCAACCCCGCCCGGCGCGGCGACGATGTCGAGCGCGCGGCCGATGCCGGCCACGCTGACCGCGTCGGGCATCGGCCGCTCGATGAGCATCACCTCGTGCCCGGCGTCGCGCGCGGCGGTCACGAGGTCGACGAGGTCAGGGGTACGTTCGAGCTCGCGCCCACGGATCTTCGTCGCGGCGATCATCCCGGCACTCCATTCATCGGGAGGTGGCTCCTCCTCACTTGGAGGTGGCTCCTCCCCACTTGTGGGGAGGTGGCGCGAAGCGCCGGAGGGGCTGCGCCGGAGGGGCTGCGCCGGAGGGGCTGACTCATTCCCGTTTCTCGATGTGCTCCCGCGCGGCGCGCAGCAGGGTGCGCTGGAAGTGGTGGCGGACCAGCGTGCCGCTGGCCTCGAGCAGGTCGTTGAAGGTCTGCAGCAGCCGCCGCTCCGCGGCCTCGGTCTCGCCGCCCTCCGCCTGGATGCGCTCGCGAACGTAGCGGTCGAAGAGATCAACTGCCTGTCTCGCGGTCCGGTCGACCGCCGTGGCGTAATCCTTGCCAAGGTCCATGAGCGAGCCAAGCGGCACTCCGGCGGCGATGAGCTTCATGCCGGCCGCGATCGCCTCGAGGTCGTCGACCGGGTAGAGGGCCTCGTCTCCGCCCTCGATCGGAACGAGCAGGCCGGCCTGCTCCAGGCTCATCAGGAGCGGTTCGGCGACGCCGCTGCGCTCGGCGAGCTCACCGAGGGTCAGGGTCTGTGGCGCCGATGGACGGGTGACCGCGGCCACGAGCGCTTCGTCGGAGGCTTCGAGCTCACCGGCGAGGAAGCGCTGGATCACGGTCAGGGTGAAGCCCTGCTGCTGGAGCTCCTTGATCCGCTTGAGCCGCTCGACGTGGGTCTCGCCGTACCAGGTCACGCGGCCCTCTCGGCGGGGCGCCTCGAGCAGGCCCTTGCCCTGGTAAAAGCGGATCGTATCCACGGCCACCCCGGCGGTCCGGGCCAATTGTTCGATCCGATACTCCATGAGTACTTACTCTAACGATCAGGCGGGCCAAGGCTGATTCCGCCTCGCTGTATCCAGCGGCGCGCATCGAGGGCTGGAATTCAGCTCCGCTGGCGCCATCGAGGCGTTATCGGTGCGCGTCTAGCCGAATGAGTTCCAGTAGTACATCCGGTCGAGCCAGCCCGGGTCGGTCCGGTAGGCCCGCGCGAAAGACTCCACCGAGTCGACGTAGTCGTAATCGTGGTTGTACTGGAAGATCGCGTTGCGCATGTTGTAGGGCGCGCCGTTCCGAACCAGGTAGCGCGCCGCAGCCTGGATCGCGTCGTGGGCATTGTGGATGTCACCGCCCTGCCCGTATTGAGTCCAGGTGCTGGGCAGGAACTGCATCGGCCCCTGCGCGCCGGCTGACGAGGTGTCTTTGACGCGGCCAAAGTTGCTCTCGATGTAGTTGATCGACGCCAGGTAGCTGGGGTCGATCCCGTAACGGCGCGCTGCCTCGTTGTAGTACGAGCGCAGGGCGCTCAGGGGCTCGGCGTCGGTGTAGGCGTGGTTGAAGTGGACGTTGACCAGGTAGTACTGGTCGATCCCGGCGAGGATGTAGAGCGAGTGCAGCGCCGCGATGTAGTCCTCGAGCCCTGCTTGCACGTTCGGGGGCAGCAAGGCCATGACCGACGACTCGACGCTCGCGTACCCGGCCAGCTCGTAAACGCGTAGCTGCTCCTGCCGCGCCGCCTGGCGAAACGCGTAGTTGGCGTTCGCGACGGCGATCTCGTGGCGGATCGTCTCGGCGAGCCCCGACGGCTGCTGCGCCGCGAGCGCCTGCAGGGTGGTGGTGGCGTCCTGCATCGCCATCTCCGCGGCGATGATGCGCGCCGCCTCGTGGTGGGCGTTGGGACCGGCGCCTGGATCCTGCGCCAGCGCCGCGTGTGGAAGCGCGGCCAGGACGGCGGCGCATAGTATCGACGCGCCGAGTCGAATCAGGCGGTGCCCTCGATCGCGGTCAGGTCGACGCGCTGCTCCTGCGGGACCGACGGCATGTCCTCCGGATAGGGATCCTTTTCGTTCGGCAGGCGCAGCCCCACCGATTCCAGCAGGCCGCTGATCTCGTCGCCCATGAGCTCGCCGCCTTGATTGATCAAGGACTCAACCGCCTGGTCGATCGCTTCCTTGTTGACGTACATAAGGCGCCAGTCGTCGATATAAGCCGACCCGAGGACCTGGGCCACCACCCGCCGAGCGCGGGGATTGTGGAGTACAGCGCCTTCCCAGGTGGATTCCTCATGCATCCCCTGTGTGATCTCGGACACCGAGATCAGCTGCTCCCCGATATTGGCCGCCTTCGTCGACAACTTTGGGTCGAGATTGTCCGCGCCCATCCCGATGGTGCCGACCATGCGGCACGCCATAGCGGTGGCCATCCTCAGGTCGCCGAAAACGCCTGCGGAGTTCTCGCCGTAGAAGACGCGCTCGCATGCGATCGATCCAAGACCGTGCCGGATGTCTGCGGCGAGCTGCGAGCGGAAGATCGAGAATTGCTCTTCCGTTGGCAGCGACAGGTGATATCCGCCGATCTCGCCCTGCGCGCTTGCGCGCCGCCGGATCGAGAGCCGAACGTGAGCGTGGTCCGACTGAAAGAAATGCGATGCGATGGCATGCCCAAGCTCGTGTCGGGCGACGGCGATCTTGTCCTTCTCTGAGTACTCGACTGGAATCGCGAGACCTGCCTCCACGTTACCCATTGCTTCGCGAATGTCCGACCAGTTGAACGCGTCGCGTCCGTCTTCGAAGGCGTACAGCAGCGCCAGCGAGAGCACCTGCTCGATGTCGGCCGGCGAATACTTCTCGCAGATTCGAGCGAACTCGTCACGCCTGCCGGGCGTGTCGAGTGCGGGGTCGTGCTGCTTCTTGTCGAAGTACAGCGCGGCAATGTCCTTGCGCGACTCGCGGTCGGGCAGGCGGAAGACGATCTGGCGGCCGAATCGTCCGGGCCTGGTCAGCGCCTCGTCCAGCACGGCGGGCCGGTTTGTTGCGCCGATGAACAGGATGTTGTAGTTGGGCGCCTTCAGAGGGCGGATGCGGAGCGAGAGCTTGGTGCCGTTGGCGCCGATCACGCGAGGGACGAAGAGGCCATCGAGCGTCAGGTTCACCAGGCTGCGCAGCTGCCGGATGATGAAGCCCGGGTTGTCGATGCCGTCCATCAGGACCAGCAGCATGTTCAGTCCCAGCTGCCCTCCGCCCATCATTCCGCCCATTCCGCCCATCATTCCGCCGCCTTGCTGTCCCGAGCGCCGCATGCCAAGGGCGTCGATCTCGTCGATGAAGACGATGCATCCGCCCCAGACCTTGGCCCGCTTGCGAGCCGCGCGAACCATCAGGTAGACGCTCAGAGCGTCGATGCCGAGGAACATTCCGGCGAAGGACCCACCGTTGGCGATGTAGATCGGCACGTGGAGCGACGATGCGATCGCTTTGGCAAGCATGGTCTTGCCCGTCCCCGGCGGCCCGACCATGAGAACGCCGCGCTCACGCTTGCCGCCAGCCTTCGTGAACAATCGGCCGTGCTCGATGAGCTTGAGGATGCGCTTCATCTCGTTGACCGCGGCCTTCTGGCCGCGAACGTCCTCGATGCTCACCCCGAAGTTTGCGTCGTCCGGGTTGATCATCGTCTTGCCGATGCGTGTGTAGAGATAGAAGGGACCGAAGAACAACATGAAGTTGGCGCCGAGGAGGAAGAACAGATAGATCATCTGAGTGAAGATCTGCTGGAGAAGGGTGGGTAGGGCCAGCAGGGCGTCAGCTGGTGCCAGACCGAACGCCAGGTCCATGATCGCGAAATAGAAGATCGGGATCGCCGCCAGGAAGATGGCACGCTTCCAGAACACCGCGCGGTTGGTCTCGACCGTGCGCTGCAGGACATCGGTTTCGGGCGCAATTCGCTCGCGCAGAATCAGGGCGCGGCGCGCCATGCTCAGGATGCCGCGCGCCAGCAGCATGGCGATGACCGCGTACAGGAGCGACCAACCGATGCCCAGCTGAAGTCCGATCAGCCCAAAGGCAAAAGCTGAGGCGCCGACGAAGAGCGTGAAGATCCAGAAGATGATCACGGCGGGGTCAATCCACTATACGCACTGGGGTTGCAGTCGCGACGAACGCCAGGATGGCCAGGCCCAGCGCGACCAGGACGTCGCCGGGGCTGTAAACCTCCGGCACCGGATACAGCGAGATCCAGTCGGCAAGCGGGTTGAGATGTGTCTGAGACCCCATCACGATGTACTGGCCCATCGTGCCGTGCCTTGCCAGCGAGGCGGCCAGCTCCGGCGTGACGGGCATGCGGGCTCCGTTGACCAGGATCACCAGCAGGTTGAGCCCTGCACCCGCGGTCACGAGCCAGATGCCTGGCAGGCGCTTGATGTGGAGGATCGTCCAGACCATGATGGCCACGAGCGCCAGGACGTAGAGGTACTGCGCGCCCGCGACCCGATTCAGAGGCGTTAGAAGGACGGCGGCCCGAATCGCCACCGCGGCCAGGATCAGCCAGGGCCAGCGAAAACGCAGGAGACCGAGGTTGGCGATCCTGCCCCCGGTCACCAGCCCAAAGACAAGGCCGACGACGATCGCAAAGACCCAGAGCACCTAAGGGGCGGCGAGTCGAGCGGCTGCTCCCGCCAACACCTTGACTCCGATCGGAAGCGCCGCCTCGTCGATGCGGAACCCTGGCGAGTGATGCGCAGGCGGATGGTCTCCCTCGGGCCGCGCGCCGAGCATGAAGTAGCAGCCCGGGATCCGGGTGAGGAACTCGGCGAAGTCGTCGCTCACCGTGAGCGGCCGCCCGAGCAGGCTTGCCCGATCGCCGATCAGCTCATGGCCGACGTCGAGCACGGTGCGTGTCACGTTCGGCTCGTTCATCAACGGCACTGTGCCGTGCACCAGGTCGAGGGACGAGGTCACCTCGAACTCGCTCTGGGTTTCACGCAGCAAATCGTGCAGCCGGTCCAGCGCCTGCTCGCGAAGCTCGGCGTTGAATGTACGCAGGCTGCCCTGCACGAGCACGCCCCGCGGCACGATGTTCCACGCGCCGTCGCTGCTGATGTTGCCGACAGTCGTGTGGCACTGCACGCCTTCCTGCTCGAGTCCTTCGACCACCATGTGCAGCCGCTCCACGAAGAAAGCCTGGGCGGCAAGCACGTTGCCGCGCCTGCCCATCATCCCGCCGTGTCCCCCCGGACCCGCGAACTTGACATCAAAGGCGTCGGACCCCGCCCAGAGCAGCCCAGGCTTTGTGATCACCGTGCCGGACTCGATGAAGCTGGCGATGTGCAGCCCGATCACGGAGTCGGGACGGTGGTCTTCGAGCAGCCCGCGCGCGATCATCGCCTTGGCGCCTTCGACGATCTCCTCGGCGGGTTGAAAGACGAAGAGGTATCTACCGCCGACGTCCCAGATCCTGTCGATCAGAGTCCGCGCGACGCCGATCATGATCGCCATGTGAGCGTCGTGCCCGCACGCATGCATGCGGCCGTCGATGCGCGAGGGGAAGTCGACGCCCGACTCTTCTTGAATCGGGAGGGCGTCGATGTCGGCGCGGAGCATCACGGTCTTGCCGGGCCGCCCCGTGTCGAGCAATGCCACCGCACCCGTTTCGGTCGGGCAGCTCTCCAGGTCCAGCCCCATCTCGCGCAGTCGCTCCTTGAGGTAGCGCGACGTCTCGTGCTCACTGAAGCTGACCTCGGGATGTTTGTGGAAGTAGCGCCGAAGGTCGACCACATCGTCGAGCACTGACTTGCTCGGCTGAGGAGTCCTGGCCTCTTCTTCAGTCATGGATCGAAACCAGGCTGTAGCCCCGGGCCGAGGCGTGGACGAAGGTGGCGCCCAGGCCGGGCTCCAGCTCATCGAGGCGGCGGCGCAGCGTGAGCAGGGCCGAGTGGACAGTCGAATGCGCGGCGTTGTTGCGGAACAGGCCGGCCTCGATGAGATCGCGCGCGGTGGCCGGCTTGGAGCCCTGGGCCAGGAAGAGGACCAGTGCGGCCTGCTGCTGGGTCAGGCGCACATCGCGCTCGCCCAACTTCACGGTCCGCCGCGTCGGATCGAACTCGAGGCGGCCGAATCGATAGCTGCCAGGACGGCCCGTACCGCGCTCGACCAGGCGGGCGGCCAGGTCGGAGTAGATATGCGCCATCGGCACGTTGCCCTTGACGAAGTAGGAGCTGGCGCCGAGCTCATAGGCGCGCCGGATGGAGGCCGAGTTCACCTGCGCCGCCGAGAGGACGATCACAGGCAGGCCCGGATGGTGCTGCCGGATCCAGGTCAGAAGCTCGAACCCGGAATCCTCGTGCTCGTCGAGCACCAGGTCGAGCAGCACGGCGGCGACACGCTCGTGCTCGAGCAGCTCACGCGCATCGGGCGCGGAAGCGGCTACCGACGGCCGGTAGCCGAGATCCTGTAGGTCGATCCTGAGCTGCTGGAGCATCGCCGCCTCGTCCTCGACCACAAGGACGGACGAGCCGAGGACGTCGGCCGGGCGGTAGACCTCCAGGCCCGGCGGCAGCGGTGGCAGTCGCACCTCGCGCCTGGTCCCGCCGGCCGATCCTCGCCTGCTGCTGTGGTTTTCCAAGGCCTGATCTACACTATTTTTAACGATTATTGACTACAGTAGAATGATCAAATACGACCGGGGCCACGCATACTTGCTGCCGGACCTGGCGTAAATTGGAAAAACAAAGGGGTAAATTGGGGATGACGTGGCGACTTAAGGTCCAGGGAATCGTCTTTACGTTGGTCGTGCTCGGTGCACTTGCCCTCGCGAGCGGCGCGCAGTGGGTCGAGGCCTTTGCCGGCGTCGACTGGGGCTGGTAGGCAGCTCAAGAGTCTGAGTCTCGGCGCTCTCTAGAGCGTCGGATGGCGACCGGGAGGAGGGCATAGAGGTCCGCCCGGTCGACGGCTTTGCTCATGTAGCCGACCACGTCCGGGTCATCGGTCCCTGACGGGAAGACCGGGTAGGCCGTATAGAAGATGACTGGCACTTTCTGTCCTCGCGAGCGCAGCTCGTTCAAGAGCCCCCAGCCGTCCATCGGCTCCGGCAGCATCAGGTCGATGATCGCCACCTCAGGCTTGTCGGCCTGGGCACGTACCAGGGCCTGGTCGGCGTCCTCCGCCATAGACACTTTGTAGCCAAGCATCTTGAGGTCGGTTTCCAGGATCACCCTCCACGCGCGTTCGTCGTCGACGACGAGCACGGTGGATCCCCTGAGCTCCTCTGGGGTCGGCGCGATCGGCTTGGGCGGTGTGAACGGCATCGCGCTTCTGGCGCAGTATATCCGTGGCAATGGCGCAACCCCGGCGTAACACCACGTCCCACGTCTCGGCCGCGCCGGTGAAGCCTCTCTCAGCGAGAGGCAAGCCGGCGGCCCGGCCGCGGGCTCATGTCCGCGAGCTGGGCCCGAACGCCGCCGCCCTCGTCCACGAGCTGGGTACGTGTGTCACCGAGGCGGACCTGGTCCAGGTGCTGTACCGCGGCCTCAACACGCGCTTCGGCTACGACACCATCAACCTCCAGGTCCTGGAGCGCGAGGGCTGGTACCACTCCCTGCCGATCGACCTCGGAGTGCTGCAAGACGTGCGGCGCCGCCTCGTGCGGGACTCGATCTTCGCCCGCCAGTTCGCCAACCCGAAAACCACGGTCCTACCGCTTGGGTCGTCACGCCAGGAGATCGGCAAGGGGCCCGGCAAGCGCATCCGGAGCAAGGTCGCGATCTGGGTCCCGGTGATGCACCAGGGTGAGCTCATCGGCAGCGTGATCTACCACACGTACCGCAAGCGGCGAGTGCCACCGGCCGAGCTTGCCTTCCTCGACGAGGTCCATCACAGCCTGGGCATCCTGCTCGCCAACGCGTCCCTCAACGAGCTGACTCGAAACCAGGCGCGCCGCCTCGAGGCGCTGAACAGCATCGCCCGGGCAATGACGTCGACGCTAGACGAGACGAGCGTGCTGACCGGTCTCTACGACACGCTGCGCGAGCTCCTCCCGGTCGACCACCTGGAGATGGTCACCCTGCAGGAAGATCGCGCCAGGTTGATGCGGGTGGACGGCGATTCGGTGCCCAGCTCGCGGTGGCTGGCGCCGCGCTCTGCGGTCGCGACGACCGCACGCAACGTGGCGGCCGACAACAAGCCGGTGATCGTCCATGAACCCCAGAGCTCGCTGTGGGTCCCCCTCAAAGAGGGAGGTGTCGCGCGCGGCGCCCTGGGCATCCGGAGCTCGAGGCCCTACGCATACGAGGACTCGACCGCCTCCTTCCTGGAGCTGGTCTCGGACGAGGTCACACTCGCGCTTCGCAACGCCCGCAGCTACGAGGCGATCGAGGATCAGCGCCGCAGGCTGGAAGTGGTCAACGCGATCGGCCGCCGCCTGGCCTCAAGCCTGGACCGCTGGTCGATCATGCGCACACTGCGGGAGGAGCTTGCCGCATACCTCAAGTTCGACGGCTTCATCCTGGCCACCATCACCCAGGCCGACGAAGGGCCGGTCGCGGAGGGCTATCAGTACGTCGGAGGGGTGGAGGAGGTTGTGCCGCCGGTCGCCCTGGCGGTCACCGGCCCGTCGCGCGAGGCGTACGAGACGGGCAAGCCGGTGCTGGTGCGCAAGTCGCCATGGGCGCGCAGCTTCGAGGGCAAGGAGCTCGAGCGCGAGGTCTGGACCGTGGGCCAGGGGGCTGCGGTGTTCGTCTCGGGTCCGCCATCGGACCGGCGAAGGGTGTCGCGCTCCTTTGTCTGGGTGCCGGTGCTGAGCGGCGAGCGGATCACCGCGATGCTCTCCCTCCAGTCGTACAGGGAGGGCGCATTCGACGATTGGCACGTCAAGCTGCTGCAGGATGTGGCCGCGCACGTCAGCCTGGCCCTCGCCAACGCCGACCACTTCGCCCAGGCGCAGACCGAGAGGGCTCGTCTCGAAGCGCTCCACATGCTGGAGCTTGGCGTCGCCGGCGCGTCCGATGAGCGCCAGCTCGCGGATGGCGTGTTCTCAGTCGCGGGCGACTACCTCGGCTCAACGCACATGGTGCTGGCCTACGTTGATGTCGCCGGCCTGGTGGTGGGCTTCACCGCGCAGCGTGGCGAGGCTGCGATGCCGATCGGTCCAGTCCCGATCGACGGCGCTCCTTTCTTCCGCCGCATGCTCGAGTGCGGCACCGAAGTCCAGGATGGAGTGGCCGACGAGCCGGCGGACCTGGGCGGACCGATTGGCGGCTACATCTTCACTCGCTCGCCGAGCCATGTCGTGTGGGCGCCCATCACCCAGGCCGACCGCGTCGTTGGCGGCGTCGTCGCCATGCGCAACGACGGCGGGCGCTTCCAGGCCACGCACCTGAAGCTGCTCGAGGCGGCGATGCCCGTGGTGGGCATCGCACTCCGTACGATGCGGCTTCACCACACCAACGAGCTCGCGCTTGCGCAGTCGGTGCGCATCCAGGAGCTCGCCGCGCTCGCCGGTCACGAGCTGATGAGCGTCGTCGCGAACATCGCGGACCAGGCGCGGACCATGCTCGAGTGCGCAGGCGCCGTGTGCTGGGCGTTCGACACCGAGGGCCGCGTCACGGCGACGCGCGGCAGCGGCGACGCCGCCGCCGACGAGGTGCTGTCCTGGGCCGGGCTGAACTCCGACGACCGCATCGCTCCTCCGGGCATCGTCAGCGGCACCGCGCATGACTTGGCATGGAACATGGTCCCGCTCTGGTACGGCGATCGTCTCGTGGGCGCGATCGGCGCGGTGCATGCATCGACACTTGTTGCCGAGCCGAGCGGGGCGGCCCTCGACTTCGCCCGCCACGCCGCGGTTGCGATCGAGAACGCGCGGCTCGTGGCCGAGACCCGTGGTCGCATCCGCACACTCGAGGCGGTGGCCGCTTTCACCGAGCTGACGCCGACCGAGCCGGATCGCGCGCGCTCCGAGATGGCGCGCCTGGTGAGCCGCGCGCTGGCCGGGTCGCAGGGCGAGCTGTGGCTTCTGGAGGACGGCGAGCTCGTACGGCGGTCGGACGACGGCGAGGCGTCGCCGAAAGTGCCGGTCAGCGACAGCGCGCAGCTCTTGCGAGCTCTCACCGCGTCGGCCGGAGGGCGTCGACTGCGCGCCCTTCTCGACCTGGTCGGTGCGCCGCAGGACGCTTTCGCCATCCCGATCCAGGTCGAGGGCAGGTTCGCCGGTTTGCTCGTAGCGCGAATGACCGCGGGCGGTGCTGAGACACGAAGACTCTCCGCCGTTCTGGCCGGCCAGGCGTCGGTGCTGCTCGGCCAGCTCGAGCTCGTCGACGCGCTCGACCGCGAGCGGCGGATGATGAACGCGATCCTCCGCCACTCTCCGGTGGGAGTGATGCTCGAGGACGCAGCGGGGCGGATCGTCTACGCCAACCCGGAGATCGAATCCATCTACAGCCTGCAGGCATCCGAGATGCCGGGGCGTAAGCCCGACGAGGTCTACAGCGCGGCCGGCGCGACGCTCGCCGAGGACGGCGAGTCCGATGGGACGATCGAGCTGCGCATGAAGGACCCCGACCGGACCGTGCACGTCAGGCGCGTCGTCATCCCTGGACTCGAGGGGGAACCCGCCGGTGTGCTGACCCTGCACGAGGACGTGACCGCGCAGCGCCAGGCGCTGGAGGCGAAAGACCTGATGCTCCGCGCGATCGGGCACGAGGTGCGCAGCCCCGCTGCCGCGATGAAGAACACCCTGGCCGGAATCATGCAGTGGGACGAGACCATCGATTCCACGGGACGACGGACGCTCCTCCAGGAAGCCTACGAATCTTCAGACCGGCTGCTCAGCCTTGTCGAGAGCCAGCTGATCATCGCCAAGCTCGAGACCAAGCACTTCGAGCCCCGTCCCGAGCCGCTCGACCTCGACTCGGCCCTCACCGGCGTGCTTGCCGTGCTGCAGCACCGCTACGCCGAGCGGACCTCGGCGGTGCAGGTCAACCTGCCAGAAGGTCTGCCCCAGGCTTTCTGCGAGCCTGCCCACTTGAGCCAGGTGCTGACCAACTTGATCGGCAACGCGCTGGAGTACACGACCAAGGCCGTGCAGGTCGAGGCGCGCCAGGTCCAGCGAGGCTGGCTGGAGATCTCGGTCGCAGACAACGGCCAGGGCCTGCCGGCCGGCACCCTGGACACGGTCTTCGAGAAGACGGGCCCGGCCGGCCGGGGCCGTTCGCAGGGCGGACTCGGGCTCGGGCTTTACCTTTGCAGGCTTGTGGTCGAGCGCTCGTTCGGCGGCCGGATCTGGGTTGCGGCGAGCGACCGGCGCGGTACGACTTTCCGATTTACGGTTCCGGCGCGGATTCGCACCTAACCGCCCGTTAGACAGGCTATGGACGCCACGCCGGAGTGGGTTCGCGTCGGCGGCGGCATGGAATCGATCCCCGACCACGCTCGGCATGGCCCGGCCGATATCGATTTCCCGCCACCAGGCGGACCGTGGGAGCCGCTCATCCTGAGCGGGCGGCTCGTCGGCTGGGCGCAGAGCGGCGGCCTCAGGGCGGCGAGAAAGGCAGCGGAGGTGGGGCAGAGGCTGGCGAGCGAGCAGCGGGATTACGTGCTCGGGCGCCTCGGCCACAAGCTCCGGTCGTCGGTGCTGGCGCTCCAGGAATCGGCCCGCCAGGCCGCGTTCGGGCGGCCTGAGCTCCTCGAGGCGGTGTTCGAGCAGGCCCAGGAGGTCGGCCGCAGGGCGGCCGGGCTGGAGGCGGCGGCCATCGAGCCGAAGGACGGGGCGCGAGGTGTCGTCCTCGGGGCAGTGCTCAACCTGGCTCTTCCGGCAGCCGCCCGTGACCTGCCGCCCGAAGCGGTTGTCGTGGGCTCGGAACCCGCCCTGGTCGAGGCCTTCACCAGGGTCAGGGACTGGCTCGGAGACTCGCTCAGCGTCGCCGCAGAAGGCGCCGGGTCATGGTGGAAGATCCACATCGCGGTCACCGGCGAGCGGCGCCAGCCGTCCGTGCCCGAGCTCGGCGAGCCGCTTCTCCGCCTGATCGTCGACACGCAGCTGGACGGCTGGCTCGACGCAAGCCCGCCCGACGGCATCGACATCTATCTGCCGGCATACCGCCCCCGTTGACGGCTTGGGTCACTCGCGTCGTCGCCCCGAACCCGGGGCCGTACACGGGGCCGGGCACCAACACCTGGATCGTCGACGCGGGCCCGGTGGTTGCGGTGATCGATCCGGGGCCCGACGATGATGCCCATCTCGAATCCATCAACCGGCGGCTCGGGGGGAGGACAGTGGGTGTCGTCCTCGTTACGCACGGACACCCCGACCATCTCCCGCTCGCGCAGCGATTTGCCGCGCCGCATCGCGCGTCCGTCCGCCGCTACCCCGAGCTGGGCGACAACGAGGTTGTGCGCGTGGGCAGCCTCAACCTCACGGCGCTCTACACGCCGGGTCACAGCGCCGACCACCTGTCTTTCCTGATTCCTGAAGACGGCGCGGTCTTCACCGGCGACCTGATCCTCGGCCAGGGCAGCTCGATGGTTACGTACCCGGAAGGCGACGTCGCGAACTACCTGCGCTCGCTCGACCGTCTGGCCGCGCTTCGGCCCCGCATTCTCTTTCCAGGCCACTGGGATTCTGTTTCCGACGCGATGGGGAAGATCGAGGAGTATCGTCGCCACCGTCTCGAGCGCGAAGCCCAGGTGCTGGCCGAGATTCGACGCGGCCACGGCACGGCGCCCGAGCTGACGCGGCGTGTCTATGGAGAGCTCGACGACAAGCTGCTGGTGGCCGCGGAAATGACGCTGCGCGCTCACCTGCGCAAGCTGGTCGATGACGGCGCAGTGCGCGAACGCCGGGAGGTGTACGAGGCCGCCCCGTAATCTAGGCCGGTGATTGACCCCCGGCCGCCGATCGCGTCGCTTTCCCCGGCCGACCTCGAGGCCTGGCTCACCGAGCACGACGCGCCGGCCTTCAGGCGCAAGCAGGTCTGGACCTGGCTCGGCCGCGGCGCGACGAGCTTCGACGCAATGCGGGAGCTGCCAAAACCTCTTCGCGTCGCTCTGGAAGGCGATTTCCGCGCCACGTCGCTACGCGCTATCGCCGTCTCCCAGGCCGACGACGGCCTCACGACCAAAACGCTGTTCGAGCTCGACGGCGGTCATTCGGTCGAGGCGGTCGTGATGCGCTACTCCGACCGCTCGACGCTCTGCATCTCGTCACAGGCGGGATGTCCGATCGGGTGTCCCTTCTGCGCCACAGGCAAGTTTCCTTTCGGGCGCAACCTGAAGGCGCACGAGATCGTCGAGCAGGCGGTCGACGCCCAGCGTGTGCTGGCGGCAGAGGGGCGCCGCCTGTCCCACGTCGTGTTCATGGGCATGGGCGAGCCGATGGCGAACTATCGTGCGGTGGTCGATTCCGTGCGGCGGCTCGCAGATCCAGAGCTGCTCGGCATAAGCCCTCGCCGGATCGTCGTGTCGACGAGCGGTCTGATCCCGCGCATCGAGCAGCTGGCCGAGGAGAAGATCCCGGTGACGCTCGCCATCTCGCTGCACGCGGCGCGCGACGAGCTGCGCGACGTCCTGGTGCCCATCAATCGCAAGTACCCTGTGCGCGACCTCGTTGACGCGGCGCAGGCATACGGCGCCCGGACCGGACGGCGGGTGAGCTACGAGTGGGTGATGCTTGCCGGCGTCAATGACACGGAGCGCGACGCGAAGGAGCTTGGCGTGCTGCTCAAGCGCAAGCTCGCGCACGTGAACCTCATCCCGTTCAACCCGGTCGACGACACGCCCTACCAGGCGCCGAACCGAGCTTCAATCCGCGCCTTCAAGGAGATGGTCGAGGCGCAAGGATTGAACGTGACCGTACGCGACACACGAGGCCGCGAGGCGGACGCGGCGTGCGGGCAGCTGCACGAGCGCGTGATGCGAAACAACGCAGCGGTCTCCTAGGCCCATGCTGTTCGCCGGGACGTCCGGCTTTAGCTACTCAACCTGGAAAGGCAACTTCTACCCGGCGACGCTCCCAGGGTCGAAGATGCTCGCCTATTACGCGCAGAAGCTCAACGGCCTCGAGTTGAACGGCAGCTTCTACCGCACGCCGCCTGAATCCACGCTGCTGCATTGGGCGTTGGACACTCCGCCTGCCTTTCGCTTCTGCATGAAGGCCAACCGAGGTCTCACCTATTCGGCCGAAGGTTTCGACCGCGTCGGCCTGGCAAGGATCTTCACCGAGCGCATCGCCGTCCTCGGCGATCGGCTGGGACCGGTCCTCCTTCAGTTTCCGCCCGCGCGTCAGAAAAACGTGGCCCTGCTCGACGCGCTTCTCACGGCGCTGTCGAGAAAGACAGCGGTTGAGTTTCGCCACGAATCCTGGTTTGACGATCAAACGTATCGCGTGCTTCGCGAGCATGACGCCGCCCTTGTCGTCACCGACGAAGAGAAGTGGCCGCGCGCGCCGCTGGTCGACGTCAGCTCGGTGGCTTACTTTCGGTTGCGGCGCGGTTACGCAGCCGCTTCCTTTCGCGCCTGGACAGCCGAGGTGCGGTCGGCTCTGGCGTCACATCAAGAGGTTCATGTGTACTTTCGACACGAGCCGGAGTCGCCGGCGCTGGCGCAGCGGCTGCGCGAGCTCGCCGGAAAAGAACCGGCACGGCGATGATCGCCACAGCGACCATCAGGAGCGAGGCGATCTGCGCCTGCCGGAGTCCGAGGAAGACGCCCGGATCGGTCCGCAGGAAGCTCAGGAAGAAGCGGCCGGCGCCGTACACCGCGAGGTAGATCAGCCCGAGCACGCCGTCGGGGAGACGGGCCTTCAGGCGCTGATGGAACGGCAGCACAGCGGCGAGGATCAAAAGGCAGAGCACCATCTCGTACGCGACCTCGGGATGCACCACCTTGCCCGGCTCGCCGAGGGTGTTGGGGTTGACGTACTGGACGCCCCACGGAACAGTGGTCGGCGTGCCGTGGTGCTCGCCGTTGATCACGTCGCCGATCCGGCCAATCGTCAGGCCGATCATCGCCGCCGCGCCTCCGGCGTCGATGACCTTCCAGTACGAGAACTTCGAGCGGCGCGCCCAAATGTAGGCGCCCAGCATCGCGCCGAAGAGCCCGCCCCACTGGCTGATCCCACCTTCGGTGAGGGCGAAGACGCGCAGGATCTGGCTCCCTGTGAAGAGCCTGAAGTTCTCCCATACATAAAGGACACGGGCGCCGATCAGGCCGACTACGACCATCCAGGCGAGGCCGTCGCCACTGCCCTTTAGATCGACCTTGTCCTTGCCCAGCAGCCAGAAGCCCAGCCGCGCGGCCGCGATGATGCCCAGCACCGCGAAGACGCCGTGCCAGGTGAGAAGCAGCGGCCCGACGCGAACGATGTTGGGGTTGAGGTCGATGACGATCGTTAGAAACATCAGTCAACCGTTCGCTGGAGGCGGAGGAGCGCGACGTCCTTCGGAAGGAGCGCGAGGGTGTAGTGGATCGGCAGCGAGACTTTCTTGCCGGTGATCACGTCCCGCAGCGGCGTGTAAAACTTGCCCTTGCCGACGCCCGATTCCGCCACGGCCTTCTCCAGCGCGGCTTCGATTGCCTCGGGTTCCCACGGCGTGTCGCGCAGCGTGTCGATCGCGCTTCGCACACGGCGCGCGGTTTCGGCGTCGAGGGTGGGTGTCGGCGGATCGGTCCACAGGTAGTCGAGGTAATCGATGGCCTGCGCGAGCTTGTGCATCCGTGTGCGGAGCGGCGGCACGGCGCGCCGGATCGTCTCTTCATCGAGCTGCGGAACAAAAGGCCGTAAACGCTTCGCCAGCTCATCGTCGCTGAGCATGCGGATGTACTCGCCGTTGATCCAGTTCAGCTTTTCCCAATCAAACCGGGCGCCTGCGTGCTGAACCCGCTCGAACGAAAACGCATGGGCCAGCTCGTCGAAGGTAAAGATCTCCTGCGACGTGCCGGGGTTCCAGCCCAGAAGCGCGAGATAGTTCACCAGCGCCTCGGGTAGATAGCCATGCTCGCGATACAGCGCGAGGTTCATCTCGGGGTGCTTGCGCTTGGACATCTTGCTGCCGTCCTGGGCCAGGATCAGCGGCATGTGCGCGTAAGCCTGGGGGCGCTCGTAGCCGAGCGCGTCGACGAGCATGAGCTGGTATGGCGTGTTGGAGAGATGCTCTTCGCCCCGGATCACATGGGTGATCTTCATCGCCGCGTCGTCGACCGGGCTGGCGAACTGATAGGTCGGGAACGCGTCCGACTTCATGATGATGAAGTCGCCGATGAGGTCGGCGTCAAACTTCATCTCGCCGCGGATCATGTCCGTGAAATGGATCTCGCCGCCTGGCACCCTGAAGCGCACCGCGAACACGCTGCGGTCGGAGGGCGGGTTGGTCAGACAGCGACGTGAGTACTTATAGGGTCGCTTTTCCACCTGGGCCTGCTTGCGCTCCGCCTCCAGCTCATCGGGGGTGCAGTAGCAGCGGTACGCCTTGCCGTCTGTGATCAGGCGCGCGGCCTGTTCTCGGTAGAGGTCCAGGCGCTCCGACTGGCGGTAGGGGTTGTACGGCCCGCCTTTGTCCGGGCCCTCGTCCCAATCCAGGCCGAGCCAGTGCAGGCTCTCGTAGATCAAGGCCTCGTATTCGGGCCGGTTGCGCTCCGCGTCGGTGTCGTCGATGCGCAGGACGAACGTGCCGCCTTGCTTGCGTGCGAAAAGCACGTTGTAGAGCGCGGTGCTGGCGGTGCCGAGGTGGGCGAAGCCGGTCGGGCTCGGCGCGATCCTTACGCGAACGGACACCGCCATATCCTACGGACGTGCCGGATACCGTCGGTTTGCTCGCTCTCGTCGGAGGTGACGAGTTCAAGCCGGGCAACGAGGAGCAGGATCGCCTGCTGGTCGCCGCGGCCAAACCCGGCCCGGCCTTCGTCGTGCCGACCGCGGCCGCGCGGCAGGGACCGCAGGAGGCGGTCGACCACGCGACGCGATGGTTCAGCCGGCTGGATCTCGAGCTGCGCGAGCTGCCCGTGCTCAAGCGGGCCGACGCCAACTCCAAGGAGATCGCCGAGCGCGCGCGCACGGGCGGCTTCTTTTACCTCGTCGGCGGCGATCCTGGCCTGGTGGCCCAGGTCCTGAGCGGATCTCGTGTCTGGCGGGCGATCTTCGACGCGTGGCGAGATGGCGCATCGCTGGCCGGCTCGTCGGCCGGCGCCATGGCGCTCTGCAGCCACACGCTGATCCGGGCCAGCTGGCCGAACCGGTTCAACCGGCGGCCCGCCGATGCGCTCGGCGTGGTCCCCGACACGGCGGTCCTGCCGCATTACGACACGTTCGGCCATCGCTGGATCGAGTCCGCCCGGCGAGAGCTGCCCGGCGTAACGCTGCTCGGCATCGACGAGCGCAGCGCGGCGACGTGGACTGACGCCGGCTGGCGGGCCGCAGGGCCGGGTGCAGTCACAGTGATCAAGGGATCCGAGAAGACCATATTCAAGAGCGGCGCGAAGATTGCCGGGCTGGCGATCCCCGCACGTATGCTTCCGAGCCAGTGATTGGCGCGCCACGCCGCCCGTCGAAGACGCTGCACTCCGCATTCATCGAGGTCGGCCGGCTCCGGGTCCATCACACGCAGGCCGGCGGACGCGGGTCGCCGGTCGTCTTCATCCACGGTCTCGGGTCGTCCGGCTACATGGAGTGGCGACACAACATGGAGTCTGCGGCGGCGAGGCACCGCGTTTTCGCGCCTGACCTTCCCGGATACGGCCGGACCGAAAAACCTCGCGCGCGCTACACCATCCCGTACTTCGCGCGGTTCGTCGAGCGCTATCTCGAGGACCGCGGCATCCGATCGGCGGCGCTCGTCGGCGCATCGCTAGGTGGGCGCGTCGTGCTCGAGGTCGCGCTAGAGCGGCCGCGCCTCGTGCGCAAGCTCGTCCTCGTCAACACGCTCGGGCTCGGCATGCCAAAAGTGCGCATGCCGCAGATGGCGTATGGACTCGTCTCCATTCCGCGTGTCGGCGAGGCGGTGATGAGGCTCACTCGAGACGCCCTACGTTGGGCGTCGCCGGCTATGGTCCGCCGGGTCGCTGCGCGCTACGCAGGCGTTAGCGTCGACATGGAGCGGACCATGGACGACGCATACCTCGAGGACCTGCGCGAGATGTACGCAGCCGAGGGCTTTCGCAATGCGTATCTCTCGACCGTCCGGTCGCTGGTCAACCCGAAGGCCCTGCTGGCCGGCGGCCATCACGACGTCACGAAGCGATTGAACGAGCTCAAGATCCCGGTCCAGCTGATCTGGGGCGCGGACGACCCGCTGTTTCCGGTCGCGCACGCTGCGCGCGCTCATTCGCTGATCGAACGGTCCAGGCTCGCCGTGATCGAAGGCGCAGGCCACACGCCACAGGCAGAGCGGCCAGAGGAGTTCAACCGCGTCCTCAACCAGTTCCTCGACCGGTAGCGATTCGACCCGCTACAAGAGTCCCGAGTACCGGGCGCTCGTCGATGCCCCACTCGACCCGCTCGTCCATCCGACGCCTGGTGAGCCGTCGCGCTTCTACCTCTTTGTCCGGCGGCTGGTCAGGTGGATCGTCACGCACCTGTTCCGGGTCACTGTGACCGGGCTCGAGAACATTCCCAAACCGCCCTACATCATCGCCGCGAATCACCAGGCCTGGTTCGACCCGGCATTCATCATCCCGTTCTTTCCGGAGAGGCCCCTGATCTACACAATGGCCAAGCGCGAGTCGGTGTTCAATAGTGCGTGGAAGCGCAAGTTGCTCCCGCTGATCGGTGTATTTCCCATCTCACCAAACAGGGGTGAGCTGGACGAACAGGGTCTGCGCACCGTGTATCAGGTCTTGGAGCGCGGCGGCGTGATCCTTATGTTTCCGGAGGGCCGCTACTCGCGAGGTCGCGCGCTTCGTCCGCTCAAGAACGGCATCGGCTACTTCGCGCTGCAGGCCGGTGTACCGGTCTGCCCTGTAGCGGTGCGCGGAACCGACGTGATGCGGCCGTTCAGCCGTGTCGAGGTTTCGATCGGTGCGCCTGTCATGCCCGACGTGCCGGCCTGGTGGGAGCTGAGCCGCCGGGTCACCTCGGTTGTCGACAAGGTTCGGACGTCCATCACCACCGCTCTGAACCGCCGCCGCACCTGAATTCACCGCGTTTTGCGCCAAACGCGCCACTGCCGGCGCGGACTAAGGCCCGTTTGGCGCAAAGGCGCGCGTCACCTCGAGGCGAGCCTCTGTGCCCAAGATCCTAGAATCGCTGAGTTTTGCACCTGGTCATCGGCGCGGGCGAGTTTCTGGGGCGCCACGTGTCACGCGCGATGGCGGCCGACGTGCCGGTCATCGAGCTCAATGCCGACGCCGACGACGAAACCCTGTCGGACGCTATCGCGGGCATCGAGGTTGTGGTCTTCTGCGCCCAGACGGTGTCGCCTGGGCGGCGCCTGCGCTATCGGAAAGCGACTCCCCACCTGTTGGAGAGAGTCGTCGACGCTGCGCGCAAGGCGAGGGTGCGGCGCCTCGTCCACGTTTCGACGGCCGACGTGTTCGGTCCCGACCATCTCGTGCGGATCACCGAGCGCTCGAAATTGAAGCCGACGCACGCGTACGAGCGGCTGAAGCTCTACGAAGAGGAGTGGCTGTTGGGCGTTGCGGGCGACCTCGAGGTCGTCGTCGTCCGGCCCGCTCGCGTCTTCGGTGAGGGCGAAGACTGGATCCTTCCGCGCCTCATGGCCGCCGCGGTCCGCGGTCGCGTATGGCTGCCAGGCGGCGGTCGGGCGAAGCAGACCTTCGTCTCCGCCGAAGACGTGGGGCGGGCTTGCCTCGCGGCGTCGGACCGAGGCCGGCCAGGACATCGTTATCTCGTGGGAGGTTTCGATTCCACCTGGCACGACGTGCTGGCCTCAGCCTCGCGAGCCGTCGGGTTTGCCGCCGAAGTCGCGTCGGTTCCGTACGACATGGCGTATCTCCGTGCGCTCGGGGTCGAGACGATCACCCCGCCGGGTGCCGCCGTCTGGCCTGGCATCTTCGGCGTCGACGTGATCGGCAAGCCTCACTACTACGACGACTCGTACTCGCGACGCGAGCTCACGTGGTCGCCGTCAATCGGGAGCTTCGAACAGGAGATTCCGGCCCTGGCGCCATGGCTGGCCCGCCTTCCAGAAGTCGCCGCTGCGCTGGTCGAGGCGCCCCTGGTTATTTCACCGCCAAGCAAGTAATCGTCTTGAAGACGCCGTCGATCTTCTGGATCTTGTCGACGATCAGCGAGCCGATCGAGTTGACATCCGGAGCCTCGCATACGGCGATCACGTCGTACTCGCCGGTGATGGCGTCGGCCGCAGAGATGCCACTCACGCCTTCCATCTTCTTGGCCACCTCCAGGGCGCGCCCGGGCGACGCGTTGATCAGGACATAGGCCTTCATCCTCTAACCCCTTTCTTGTTGGGTGGACGGAATTGCCTCAGCCTACTCGCGTCAGCGGGTCTTGGGTTTTGTCTTTTTCTTCCCCGTGCGCTTGTCCGCCAGGTGCTGGGCAAGCTTTTTCAACCCAGGGTTGACGGACACGACCTTCGGACCGCGGACCTTCTTGTCGCGCGCCTTGACGTGCGCTCCCTCGCGCGGTGAAACATGCTCGAGCTCGTCGCCCACCGGAGGCTAGAAGTTTGCGGGGACGATCGCCCGCTTGTGAATGCCGGCGCCGAGAAGCTTGTCGCCCTCGTGGCACTGGACGTCGAAATAGAGTTTGGTCCCCTTGACCTCGGTCAGCCGCGTCGTCACAACGATGGTGCTTCCCGGAGCGGTCGGCGCGACATGCCGCACGTGGACTTCATAACCGACTGTCGTGTGGCCTTCGGGCAGCAGGCGTTCTAAGGACCGATGGCACGTGATTTCCATGAGACCGATCATCGCCGGGGTGGCAAACGTCCCCTTGCCGCCGACATGGTGGGTGAGCAGGTCGCCGTCCACCACGCGTTCGAGGCGTCCTTCCAGGCCGGGCCTAATCCCTTCGATCGTGTCCAAGAGATAGATTGTCTCGGATGACGCGCCCCCTGGTCCGCAAGGCGATCTTTCCTGCCGCCGGTCTCGGCACCCGGTTCTTGCCTGCGACAAAGGCGCAGCCGAAAGAGATGCTGCCTCTCGTCGACAAGCCGACCATCCAGTACGGCGTCGAAGAGGCGATCGCCAGCGGCATCGAGCAGGTGATCATGGTCACCGGCGGCGGCAAGCGCGCCATCGTCGATCACTTCGATCGCTCGCTGGAGCTCGAGCACTACCTCGAGGAGCGGGGTAAGAGCGACCTGCTCCACATCCTCAGCGAGGTCGACGACCTGAGCAACCAGCTTGTCATCACATACGTCCAGCAGAAAGAACCGCTCGGATTGGGCCACGCGGTGTGGACAGCTCGCCTCCTCGTCGAGGGCGAGGCCTGCGCCGTCCTCCTGGCCGACGACGTGATCCTCGGAGGCGAGCCCTGCCTCAAGCAGCTCATCGAGGTCCATCGACAGACCGGCGCGACGGTCATGGCCGTCCGCCGCTTCCCGCGTAGCGAGATCGGGCGCTACGGCGTCGTGGTAACCAACGGGAGCAAGGGCAGGGTCCACGAGGTCAGCGACATGGTCGAGAAGCCCCAACCCGGGACCGAACCGTCGGACCTCGCGATCCTCGGGCGCTATGTTCTCGCCCCGGCCGTATTCGCCGAGCTCGACCGTGCTGAGCCCGGGACCGGCAAGGAGATCCAGCTCACCGACGCCATCAAGCGCACGCTGGGCAACCACCCCGTGGTGGCTTACGAGTTCGAAGGCGACTACTACGACACCGGGACCGTCCCGGGCTACCTCCGAGCCAACCTGATGCTTGCGATGAAGCGGGAGGGGCTCCGGGAGGAGCTGGCGCCTCTGCTTCGGGAGATGCTCGAAACCTCCGCCGAGGGCTAAAGGGTCGGCCGGGAGCCCCTCGACGGATCTTCGACGCCCAGGCGGCCGATCTCCGGGTTCAGCTCCTCCGCTGCTCGCTTACGCATCTTCCATGCGCGCGCTGCGCTGCTCGGAGCTTCACCCGGATCTCGACCCCCTGGATCGCCGAATCTCTCGCCGAGGGTTCCCGTCCGACCCTTTCCGGCCCGGGCCTATAATCAGAGCACGCTCAATGAGCCGATTCCCCGCCCGAGTGATTTACCTATGGCTGTTTCAGGACGAAGAAGATTCGACGACGACAAAGTTGTTCGGTATGAGACCGCGGAGAAAGACTTCGAGGTCGAAGTCTCGCGCACCCTCAACAAATGGTGCGTCACTGTCTACCAGCAGCCGGACCGCCAGATCCTGGTTCAAGACTTCTTCCCGGAGCGTTGGAAAGCGCTCGCGCGGGCGCAGGACTTCATCCGACTCCTGAACCAGCGCAAGAAGAAGGAAGAGGAAGAGGCGGCTCGGTCGGCAGACGACGACTTCTAGCCCCCGCTAGAATTCACCGCTCGTGAACTGGGGTGTGCTGCGTGGAGAGTGGGGGGCGGTCACGTTCGTCCTGACCGTCGTCCTGGGCATGATCGTCGTGCCTCTGGCTCTGTACCTCGCCAATGTGTCGCCCGGCGCGATCACGACGCCGAACATCTCGACGTCAAGCAGCGCCCGGGCCAGCGGCGTAACGGCGAGCCCGGCGCGGACATCGCCTTCGCCGTCGCCCTCCCACTAGAGACCGGAGCTAGGCAGACAGCCCCCACAGCAGTCGCTCGCCGTTCGGCTGCACGATGTCCTGAAGGGGCAGCGCGAAGCTGGCGATGGACTTGCGCTCCGCAGTCACCCGCATCTCGATTACGTCTGACAGGCGCAGGTGCGCCACCACGGCGCAGTCGTGCAGGAAGGTGAACACCACGGGGCGGACCAGGTTCATCAAGTAGTCCGCGATCCGCGCTCCGTCGGAAAGCTCTTGCCCGACCACGCTCTGGTCGCGAAACGCGAGCACCACCACCTCGTCGCTGAGCATCACCGGGTCCGTCCACGCGTACGTGCTCGACTTTGATCCACTGAGCAGCTGA
>VBDS01000231.1 GCA_005889085.1 Chloroflexota bacterium
TTTCTCGGTCAATCGAAGCGACCAGTTCCACATCCCGGAGGACGTCACGCTCCCCTGGTCCGAGGGGGTCTGCCGCTTCGTCGTGGAGGGCGGGCCCAACTTCACGACCGAAGCTCAAAAGCAGTTTCCCAGCAGCAGCGTCGCGAGGCTGCTCGAGATTCGCACCTTCGTGTCCTACCCTGTCTTCACCCCGGGAGGGAGATTTTTCGGCACCCTTTGCGGTGCGAGCAAGGAGCAGGTGGAGATCGAGCAGGACATTCTCGAGCTGATGCGCGAGTGCGCCCGCCTCATCGGCATGCGCCTACCCCAGGCGCAATGATGCAGACGCTCGACGCCGCCATCCAGGGCGGCAATGCGAAGGCGACCGCGATCGTGGTGCCGGGCGGTCGACGCCTTACCTACGCCGAGCTTCGCGACCAAGTGGCTGCGGCAGCGGACGGGCTCGCCCAGCTGGGCCTTGGCCGCGGCGACAGGATCGCCCTGGTGCTTCCCAACAGCGTCGAGACCATCGTGCTGTTCCTCGCCGCCGCCGCGACCGGTACCGCGGCACCGTTGAACCCCGCATATAAAGAGGACGAGTTCCGGTTCTACCTCGAGGACACCGGGGCACGCGCGCTGGTGGTCCCTCCGGGCGGTGCGCCGGCCGCTCGACGCGCACTGCCGCGGGGGGTGCTGCTGGTCGAGGCAAGCCTCGACGAGCGTGGCAGCTTGGTCCTCGACAGCGATGCGCCGCGCGTCAGGTCGCGATCCGCCGAGAGGCCAGATGGCGACGATGTCGCACTGGTCCTCCACACCAGCGGCACGACGAGCCGGCCGAAGCTCGTGCCGCTGCGGCACCGCAACCTCGCGTATTCGGCCAAAAACATAGCGCGCACCTATGGCCTGACGCCCGATGACGTGGCCTTGTGCGTCATGCCGCTCTTCCACATCCACGGGCTGATGGCCTCGACCATGGCGACTTTCGCGTCCGGCGGGACCGTGGTCGTGCCGCCCGGGTTCGACGCGATGACGTTCTGGCCCGCCGCGGCCGAACATGGCGCGACGTGGTACTCCGCCGTGCCGACGATGCACCAGATGCTCCTCCTGCGCAACCGCGGCGAGCGCCCCGCCGGGGCCGAGAAGCTGCGGTTCATCCGCTCCAGCTCTTCGCCCCTGTCGCCCGAGACGATGCGGCAGCTCGAAGCGCGGTTCGGCGCGCCGGTGGTCGAGGCGTACGGAATGACCGAAGCCTCCCACCAGATGGCGTCGAACCCCCTGCCGCCGCGTGACCGTCGTCCTGGGACGGTTGGGGTCGAGACCGGAATCCGGATCGCGGTCATGGACGAAACGGGTGCTCTGCTGGCAACTGGCGTGCTCGGTGAGGTCGTGATCCAGGGACGGAGCGTGATTGACGCATACGCCAACAATCCGGAAGCGAACGCGAAGTCGTTCAGTGACGGCTGGTTTCGCACCGGCGACCAGGGCCTCCTGGACGACGATGGATATCTATCGCTCGTAGGCCGGCTGAAGGAGATGATCAATCGAGGTGGCGAGAAGATCGCGCCGCGAGAGATCGACGACGTGCTGCTGCAGCATCCTGCCGTCGCGGAGGCGGTCGCGTTCGGGACACCACACGCGGCCTGGGGCGAGGAGGTCGCCGCCGCAGTCGTCCTCAAGGGCCAAGCGACCGAGAAGGAGCTGCTGGCCTTCGCCCGCGAACGGCTTGCGGACCACAAGGTGCCCAGGAAGCTCTACCTGGTCGAGCAGATTCCGCGCACCGCGACCGGAAAGATCCAGCGCCGGTCCGTAGCCGATGCTTTCAACGCGAAACAATCAAAAGGCGCGCGCTCACGCGCGTCCGAGCCGGGCTCCGCCCCTTGACGGTCGCTGTCGTCGGCGCGGGGGCTATCGGTGGCTTGCTCGGTGCGCACCTCGCGCGCAGCGGGCAGGACGTGATCCTCATCGCGCGGGGCCGGCACCTGGCCGCCATGCAGGCCAACGGCGTCACGGTGCGCAGCCGGCAAGGAGACTTCACCGCCCGCCCCAGGTGCACCGATGACGTGAGCGCCGTCGCGGCTGCCGATGTCGTGTTCATCACCTTGAAGGCGCACACCATTCCGGGTGTCGCCGAGCGCATCGGCGGGGCTTTGCGACGAGATGCATCTGTTGTCGGGGCAATGAACGGCATCCCGTGGTGGTACTTCCCCGACCGCCACCTCAAATCGGTCGATCCGGGCGGGGTGATCGCGCGCAGCATCCCGTACGCGAAGATAGTCGGGTGCGTCGTGTACCCCGCCGCGACGATCGTCGAACCAGGTGTCATCGACCACAAGGAGGGTGACCGCTTCTCAATCGGTGAGCCCGACGGCGCGAGGACGGAGCGCGTGCAGAGAATTGCGGGAATGCTCGCCGCCGCCGGCTTCAAGGCCCCGGTGCAGACGCGGCTCCGCCACGAGATCTGGCTGAAGCTGCTCGGCAACGCGACGCTCAATCCGATCAGCGCCGTGACGCGCGCCACGCTTGCCGAGATGTTTGAGTCCGAGGACAGCCGCCGGCTCATCCGCGCGCTTATGGAAGAGGTGGCGGCGGTGGCGCGTGCGATCGACGTCGAGCTGCCGGTCAGCATCGAGAAGCGGATGCAGGGAGCGGCTGCCGTGGGTGAGCACAAGACTTCGATGCTGCAGGACCTGGAGGCAGGCAAAGCGCTCGAGCTCGATGCGCTGTTGGGAGCGGTGATCGAGATCGCGGACTGGCGCGGCGTCGACGTGCTCTCGCTGAAGGCGCTTTACGGACTGGCCAAGCTGGCCGAGACGGTGGGAAAGAAGGACTAACCGGGGAGCCAGCGGGCTGCACGGTGCTGGCTCTCGATGGCCCACCGCAGCGTGTCGAGGACCTCGGCCAGGTGCTCGCGCATCGCCGTCTCGGCGGAGTCCTCATCGTGAGCTTTGAGCGCGCCGAATATCGCCTCGTGCTCGCGCAAAGACCGCTGGGCGCGCCCGGGTCGGAGAGCGGTCTGGTACTGAAACCGGATCCCCTGGGACTTCAGGCTTCCCAGCAGGTGGCTCGCGGTCGGATGGTCGGCGGCGGTCCATATCCGCTGATGGAACGTCGCGTTCAGCTCCGAGTAGCCGATCGAGTCGCCTGCCTCGACGCGCTCGCGCATCTTGGTGATGACCTGCCGCAGCGCGCTCAAGTCTTCGGCCGTGACTCGCGTGGCGGCCCTTCGCGCGAGCATCCCTTCAAGGGCCGCTCGCACCTCTTCGATCTCCAGCGCCTCGCGGTCCGAGATCAACCGCACGCGGGCGCCGCGGTTCGGCTCGATCTCGACCAGTCCCTCCTGGTCGAGCCGGACAAGCGCAGCACGCACGGCCGTCCTGCCGGCGCCCATGCGCTGCGCGATCGACGCCTCGACCAGGCGCTCGTTCGGGTGGTACTGCCCGCTGACGATCGCCTCGCGCAGCTTGTGATAAGCGTCAGAACGCTGGCCCCTGGTCTCCATGCTTGCCGTCCAACAGATTATCGTCAATAATGTCGACAATCCGATCGGTCGTTTTCGCCATAGGGGAGGAACAGTGAAGACCATCCACGCACGGATGCGCATCGGCCCGGCGGCATGCTCACTCGCGGTCCTGATATTGGCCGCCTGCGGCGGAGGCTCCGGCAACACCGGCGCTGGACTCGGCTCTGGCGACCTGCTGGTCGGCGTCCTCGCGCCGTTCTCAGGAGTTGACGCCAACCTGGGACCCGCTTACTACGCCGCGTGCCTCGCCGCCGCCCCGTCGATCAACAACAACGGAGGCGTCGGGGGCCGTAACGTCAAGTGCCAGCAGTTCGACACCCGCGGTGAGCCGGCGGACGCCGCGCCCGCCGCCAACCAGATGGTCGCCAGCAACTCCAACCTGATGGCGGTGGTCGGCTGCACCTCGGATGAGGCGTCGGCCGTCGCGCCGATCGTGAACGGCGCACACATCCCGATGTTCTGCATGACCGGGCAGTCGGAGTTCAACAAGACCAAGCTCCCTTACTTCCACCGATTGGTCCCGGCCGACATCTACGACGCCTACGCCATGGTCGGGTGGGCCCTGTACGGCCCGAGCCCGGCGCCATTCCACAAGGCAGCCCTGGTCTTCGGCGACGATATCGGGTCGCAGGCCTTCGTCGACCCGGCGACCAACGCATTCACCAAGCTCGGCGGACAGGTGAAGAATTTCCCGATCAAGCTAGGCGCCTCGTCTTACCGGACCGAGGTCACGCAGGTGATCCAGTACCAGCCAGACGTCATCTTCACCGAAGCGATCGGATCTGCGGGCACCTTCCTCGGCGAGTTCAAGACCTTGAACGGAGGCAAGATGATCCCCATCATCGGCACCTCGGCCACCATCGACCCGGAGTGGTTCGCGGCGGTCAAAGGCGCCATCGGAGCTGACGACATCGTCAAGTATTACGGCGGGGTCGACCTTGGCTACACGTTCTCAGGCCCGGCCTATACCGAGTTCCTGACCAACCTCAACGCCGCCGCGTCGACGTTCCCACAAGCGCCGAAATACAAGCAGCGAGGATCGACGCTGCACCTGTACGACGGCATCGTCATGTCGGCGCTCGCCATGGTGGCGACGAACAGCAAGGACCCGAAGGTCTACAACCCGAAGATCAAGGAGATCGCCAACGGGACGTCGGGCGCGACCGAGGTCCATACCTACAAGGAAGGCCTGGACGCGCTCAAGGCCGGCAAGTCCATCCGCTTCGTCGGCGCCGGTGGGGCGAACACCTTTGACCAGTACAACAACTCAGTGTCGGGCTACATCCTGGTGAAGTACAACGCGGCGGGCGACGAGGTCAAGGTGCAGGACCTGACGACCGCGCAGACGGAGAAGATCAGCCAGGCAGGCGGTATCTAAAGTAAACCCCGGGACCGGAAGGAGCCGAACGCCGTGAGCATCTTTGCAGCGGCGTTCGGCTTCGGACTCGTGAGCATGTCGGTGATCGCCCTCGCCGCGGTGGGCTTCACGATGCAGTTCGGCATCACCAACATGATCAACCTGGCATACGGCCAGGTGATGATCGCGTCGGCCTACGTCGCCTACTACCTGAACCGCGCCGGAGTCACGATCTGGGCCGGCATGATCGCGGGAGCTGTCTTCGGCGCCTTCTTCTCATTTCTGCTGAACCGCTTCGTCTACGCCCCGTTCCAGCGCAAAGGAACCTCATTGCTGGGTATGGTCATCGTCTCGCTCGCCGTATCGCTGATGATCGCCAATCTCCTGCTGCCAATCGTCGGTTACTTCAGCGTGTCCTATGAGGAGCACGGCGGCAGCCTCGTCCGCATCGGTGACGTCGTCCTGACGAACAACCAGATCGCGATCATCGTTCTGTCCGTCGCGCTGATGCTCGGCATACACGCGCTTCTGCGTTACACACGACTGGGCAAGGCCATGCGCGCCACGGCGGCCAACCCCACGCTGGCGCGCAACTGCGGCATTCCGACCCAGCGCGTCATCGACATGGTCTGGCTGATCACAGGTGCGCTTTGCGGGGTCGCCGGAGTTGTGGCAGCACTCAACTCGGACTCGTTCGCGATCGCGAACGGCGCAGGCTTCCTCATCACCGCCCTGGCCGCTGCGGTCGTCGGCGGAGCGGGCCAGCCCTACGGCGCGATGATCGGTGCGGTGGTGATTGGCCTGGTCACCGAGTTGAGCGCGGCCGCCTGGTCGCCCGAATACAAGGAAGTCGTGGCGTTCGGAATCCTGGTCCTGGTCATGGTCCTCCGCCCGCAAGGCCTGCTGGCCAAGCGCGGGGCGCTGGCGGCGGCGGGATGAACACCTTTTATGCGACCAACCTGCTGATTTACGCCGGGGTCGACATCATCGCTCTGCTGGCGCTGAACCTGCAGTTCGGCGTCTCCGGCATCGTCAACTTCAGCTTCATCGTCTTCCAGGCGGCAGGCGCGTACGCCGCGGCAGTCCTGTCGATGCCGCCCGACTCCAATCCCGACTACAGCTTCCAGATCTACTTCGGCGGCTACCAGCTGCCTTTTCCGCTCCCATGGATCGGTGGCGCCGTGGCCGGCGGCTTGCTCGCCGTCCCGATCGGCCTCGTCGCGCTGCGCAAGCTGCGCAGCGACTACCAGGCGATCGCGCTCCTGGTGACGTCGATCATCGCCAACGAGGTGATCAACAACGCGCGGCCGTTCCTCAACGGCGCGGCGGGCCTGGCGCTGGTGCCGAAACCGCTGCAGGACCAGGTCGACACGCAGGGCGACTACTACCCGTACCTCTTGATCGGACTCACCGCAGCTTGTGTCGCTCTCGTGTGGTTCGTTTCCGCGAGAATCGTCAACTCGCCCTACGGCCGGTCACTTCGTGCGATGCGAGAGAACGAGCTGGCGGCGAACGCACTCGGCAAGAACCCGGTCGCGTTGAAGATGACGATCTTCATCGTCGGCGGGATCATCGCAGGCCTTTCAGGCGCGATCCTGGTGGGCTACCTGAGCGTGTGGGCGCC
>VBDS01000232.1 GCA_005889085.1 Chloroflexota bacterium
GCGCTGATCGTGGGCGGTCGCGGCAATAACGTCGGGGCGATCCTGGGCGCCCTGCTCGTGCCCGTGGGTCTCGAGGAGGTGACCCGACTCATGGTCCACTTGAACCTCGGACCGCCCAACCTGATCCCGGCGCTCGAGTGGGTCGTGATCGGCCTGTGCATACTGGGTTTCCTTTGGTTCCGACCCGAGGGCGTGCGTCCCGAACCGCGACGCGTCTTCGACGGAGGGCCGGACCTCGAGCTGGTGGAGGGAGTCCATGCCACCTGAACACCCGATGCTGGTGGCCACGGACGTCCATCGGCACTTCGAAGGCATGCGCGCGGTCGACGGCGTTTCGCTCGAGGTGCCGCGAGGGCAGATCACAGGCCTCATCGGGCCAAACGGCGCCGGCAAGTCGACTTTCATGGCGGTCG
>VBDS01000233.1 GCA_005889085.1 Chloroflexota bacterium
CGGTCCGTCCGCGCGGCGGAACTTCTCTCCTCCTCGATTGGGACGAAGTTCGACGCACTGCGCGGGCGCGGCTGTTGAACCCGAGCATGGATCCGGCATCCCTGGCCGCCGCGGCGAGAAGCTACCGATCGCTGGCGGACAACCTCGAGAAGCCACTGCTGGACTTCGTCGGTCCGCTGCCCAAAGGCGCCTCGATGCCGAAGTTCGAGGCGCTAGACCGCGAGGGCTGGCTTGATCTCAACCTCGGCATCCTGCGCCGCGTCGTCGACCCTGTGCTCGAGACCGGGCGCATGCCCAACTCGCTGATCGTCGAGGTCGGGCGGGCCGGGGTCAACCGCTACGTCGGCTACATGCTCGCCTTTCTTGGCCGGCGCGTCCTCGGCCAGTACGATCCCCAGCTGCTCGGCGCCGAGCCCATCGGCGGGGAAGGGCTCTATCTCGTCGAGACCAATGTCGAAGAGTGGCAGAGGATGGCCCAATTGCCCGATGAGGATCTGCGGCGCTGGCTGATCCTTCACGAGATGACTCACGCGTGGCAGTTCGCGGCGCACCCATGGCTGCGACCGTACATGGAGAGCTCGATGAAGCACCTGATCGACACCGTCACGCGCAAAGGGCCCGCCGTCACGCGGTTTGCCGCATTCGCGGGGGTGCTGCCCGCCCAGTGGCGGATCATGCGCCAGGTCCAGGGCACCATGTCAGTGGTCGAGGGCTACAGCAACCTCGTGATGAACAATCTCGGGGTCAGGCTGCTCCCAGGATTCGATCGCCTCGAGAAGGCATACCGCGAGCGGAGCTCGGGCAAGTCAGCGCTCGAGGTCCTGATCTGGAAGCTGACCGGCCTCGACCTGAAGCTGCAGCAGTACCGCCGCGGCGAGGCTTTCTGCCAGGCCGTGTACGACAAGCATGGCCTCGCGTTGTTGAACCGGGTCTGGGATGGGCCAGATTCGATGCCGACACTCAACGAGCTGGGCAACCCCGAGGCGTGGTATCGAAGAACAACTGGCACGCGCCCCCCTGCCGCAAGACGACGAGCCTAGTCTCTCAGCTCTTCCTGGGCAGTCTCTTCGCTGATCGGCATCACGGCGACCGGGAGGTCGCTGATGTCGAAGTAGCGCACCGGTTTGTTCAGACGTTTGGCGATGCCGACCTGGACTTTCACGCCGAGCGATAGTCGGCCGAACACCCATACCTCGTCGCTGCGAGACAGCAGGTTGTTCATCGCCTCGCGCACGACGTCCTTGTCGACGGTATGCATCAGGTAGTAGTCGAACAGCATGAAAGGGCTGACCGGAACCAGACCCGAGTCGAGGACGAACTTCTGTATGTGCGCGCGCCAGTAGAAGCTCCTGTTCGACATCGCCACGTAGACCAGCCGCTTGGGATGGCGCAGGGTCTCCTCCGCCTGGTCCCGCGCGCTCGGCTTGGTCGTGGGTTGGAAGATGCGCTCGAGGATGTCCTCGGCCGCTTTGCCGGTTATCGCCATCTAACCCCTGGTCGAAAAATGAATAAAGCGGCGGTTATCGTATCAGTCGTGCCCGCGGGCTCCCTTTTCGACCTTTCGGGGCGCGTTGCGCTGGTGACAGGGGCCAGCCGGGGGATAGGCAGCGCGATCGCCGCGATCCTTGCCGAGCATGGCGCACAGGTCGTCCTCAGCAGCCGCAAGCAGGCCGACCTTGACGCCGAGGCCGAGCGCATCAACGCCAAGCACCCTGAGAAAGCGACCGCGATCGCGGCCCACGCAGGGCGCCCCGAGGACCTGGAGCGCCTCGTCAAGGAGGTCGTCGACCGCTTCTCGCGGGTCGACATCCTGGTCAACAACGCGGCAACCAATCCCTACTTTGGCCCGCTGTTGGGCGCTGAGCTCGGTGTCTGGGACAAGACGTTCGAGGTCAACCTGCGGGGCGTCTTCCTGCTCACAAAGCTGGTTCATGAAGCCTCGATGGAGACGCACGGGGGTGCCATCGTCAACGTGGCAAGCATCGGCGGGCTGCGGCCAGGGATCGGTTTGGGCGTCTACAACATCACAAAGGCCGGCGTGATCATGCTGACGCGCCAGCTCGCCCGCGAGCTCGGCGGCAGGGTGCGAGTCAACGCCGTCGCGCCGGGTGTGATCAAGACGCGCTTCGCCGAAGCGTTGTGGGGCAACCCGGAGATCCTCGACCGCGTCCTGGCCCAGAATCCGATGGGCCGCATCGGTGTCCCGGAAGAGGTCGCCGCGGCCGTGCTCTTCCTCGCCTCAGATGCGGCCAGCTATGTCAACGGCGAGGTGCTTGTCGTGGACGGGGGTGGCGGCGGTGAGGTTTAGCCGCACCTTCGTCTGACGCCTCGGCGAGCGCACCATTCGTCTCGCCCTCACCATTGGCCGACGCGAGCTGCCGGCTGTGGATGAAATCCTCCAGCTCCTTCTCGTACTGGTAGGCGTGCCGGTCGGGTTCGTAGCGGAGCACACGCCGCTGCTGGATGAAATCTTCGAAGGCGGAGCGCGTGTCGCGGGCGGCCCGAAAGCCGAGCTCGCGGGCGGCCTTCGCGGTCGACAGTGTTCGGCCCCAGCGCAGAAGGTCAAGCAGCTGCGGCGAGAGAAACGCGATCCCCGACTGACGGAACGCCAATGCGGCAAGGCCCAGCCCGAGGGGCGGCAGCAGCGGGGCGTGGAGCTTGCCGGCCGAATCTAGCAGGCTCGAGAGCGGCTCGGCGCCCGGCGCCGCGATGTTGTACGCGCCACCCGGACCTCGCTTGGTCGCGAGCACCATCGCCGCAATGCAGTCGTCACGGTGGATCAGCTGGATCGGCGGGTCGTAGCCGATGACCGTGGGCACGACCTCGAGGTCGAGGTAGCGCGCGAGCGGCTGCGGCTCTTGCGGGTTGAGGCTGTTGCTGAATCGCAGCGCCAGGATCGTGATGTTCGGGTTGCGCACCGCAAAGTCGCTGACGTAGGACTCCACCTCGACGATGTCGCGGACGAACTGGTGCTTCGAGTTGCTGTCCAGCCGGTGGTCTTCGCGCAGCCCGGTGGGCAGGTCGAAGCGAGAGCCGTACACGTGACCCGACGACTTCAAGATGAAGCGCCGCACCGGGCTGCCCTCGCCCGCGCAGCCGGCAAGCAGGTTCAGTGTGCCGATCACGTTCATCTCATGCGCTCTGGCGGGGTCCATGTCGAATGAATCGATCCGGGTCAGCGTGTGCACCACCGTGTCGATGCCGACCGCCCGCACCAGCTTGCCGATGAGCGAGTGGCGGATGTCGAGCTTCAGGTAGTCGGCGCGCCCGAGGTCGTAGCGCGGCTCCCGGATATCGATGCCGATGACCTCCGCCACGTCAGGGTCTTCGACCAGCTTCTGCACGACAAGCGCGCCCCACCAGCGCGCCACGCCCGTGACGAGAATGCGGCGCTTCTTCGCCATGTATCTCAGTGTATTGGCGCCTCAGCTCCTCCGGCGCTGCCCCTCCGGCGGCTGCCCCGCCACCTCCCCATGAATGGCGAGGACATGCCTAGTAGGTTCTTTTGATCACGTCGCGCTCCATCAGGACGACCGCCTTCGAGACAGTCTCCAGCAGCAGGCTCTTTGCCTGTCGCAGAGCGAACTCGAGCTGGCGCAGCAAGGAGTAGACGGCCTTCATCGCCTTGATCGCGTCACCGATGTCCACGTTGGGCGGTGTCGGAATGCGGTCCAGAGGCTCGCCTGAAGCCCAGCGGTACGCGAAGTCGATGTAGTCGTGTGACGGGGACCGCAGGTTGGGCTCGTCGAGGTCGCGCTCCATGTCGGCAAAGCGGAAGTACAGGGAACGGATCAGCCGGGCAGTCTGAGCGATCGCCGGCGTGGGATAGCGCCGAGGACTGTGCGCCTGGCGGTCGCCGCGCCGCTCCCTGTCCTCAGCGGCGAGCATGATCATGACCGCACACAGCTCCTCGCCCGTGAGGCCTTCGAACCAGCCCAGCCACACCGCCTCAGCCACCAGGATCGTGTTTTCACCGTAGACACGGGCCGCGAACAGACCCTTGTCCGTCGGCTTGTCATTCTTCAGAAAACCGGTCTCGTCCAGGATCTTGGCGAGGCGGCGCAGCTTGCGTGGGTATTCGTCCATCTGGCCCACGACCTCGCGCTTGCCCCTGTCGAGCTCCTGCTGCAGGGTGCGGATCTCGTTGTACTTCTGCAGCAGCTCGCCGAAGCGCGGGGAGCGGACGACCTTCAGCTTGCGCTGCCGCTCGAGCAATCCTTTGGCCTCCACCTCGAGGCGCTGCGCGACGCGGCTCGTGTGGCTCATCGCGCGTGTGCGTCCGCGCCGGCCTCGACGCTGCGCGCCCGCCTCGCGGCGCAGCCGCTTGAGCTCGATCCGGATGGCGCGCCGACGGTCCTCGATCTTGAAGTACTGCGCGACGTCCTCAATCGAGACCTGCGGGTCCTCCCACATCCGCTTGATGTCGGCCAGGCGCTCGCGCACGTTGGTGAGCCGCTCGTCGGTCTCGGTCGCGGCCAGCCGCTTCTGAAACTGGCCGAAAGACCGCTGCATCAGCGCCTCGGCCTCCTCCGGCGTATAGACGCGGAGCAGGTTCAGAGCCATGTTGTAGCTCGGAAGGAACTTCGACTCGACGACGAGCGTCGGTCCCATCGCGACCTCGTAGATCGTCCCCACCGCGACGTCCGCCTCCTTGAGGATCGCGCCATGCCCGATGACGTCGATGCCGCGCCGGCCCGCCCTTCCCATCAGCTGTGTCAGCTCGCCGGTGGTGAGCGTGGAGAAGTTGACGCCGTCGAACTTCGTGAATGACGAAACAACCACGCCGCGCGCCGGCATGTTGATGCCCAGGGAGAGCGTCTCGGTCGCAAAAACCACCTTGATCAGGCCACGCTGGAAAAGCTCTTCGACCATCTCCTTGTGGTAGGGGAGGAGGCCCGCGTGGTGCTCCGCCATCCCGCGTCGCAGCAGACGCGCGTCAACCATGCGGCGGAAGAGCGCCTCCTCATCCTGGTCCTTCAGGGTCTGCAGCCGTTCCGCGGCGACCTGGTCGATCGCCTCCTTCTCCGCTGCCGTGGTGAGGTCAAGCTCGTGGTAGGCGCAGCGCTGCAGCGCCTCGCGGCAGCCGCGTCGGGAGAAGATGAAGTAGATCGCGGGCAGCATGTCGAGGCGTCGCAGCTCCTCGATCACGTGCAGCAGGTCGTTGGAGGGAAGACCACGGTAGCCACCGACCCGATACGACGCCTCCTCATCCTGCGCCGCTCTGCTCCACGTCCGCTGGTCGATGCCGCCGTCCTCTTTGAAGAGAGGGTTCAGGTGGTTGTTGATCGCGAGCCACATCTTCAGCTCCACCGGGCGCACGTCGTGGAAGACCGTCTCCATGCCGCCGCGGTTCTCCGCCATCCAGTCGGCGATCTCCTGGTAGTTGCCGATCGTCGCCGACAGGCCGACGAGCTTGATCGAATTCGGCGCCTGGATCACGATCTCCTCCCACACCGAGCCGCGGGGGAAGTCGTCGATGTAGTGGACCTCGTCGAGCACGACGTAGCGGACGAGGTCGAGTCGCTTTGGATCCTCATAGATGAGGTTGCGCAGGATCTCGGTCGTCATGACCACGACCGGCGCCTCGTCGTTGATCGTGTTCTCGCCCGTCACCAACCCGACCGTCGCCTCGCCGTAGGCGCGGACGAAGTCGTGGTACTTCTGGTTGCTCAGCGCCTTGAGCGGCGTCGTGTACAGGACTTTGGCGCCGTCTCTCAGCGCGCGGAAGATCGCGTACTCGGCCACGATGGTCTTGCCGCTCGAGGTCGGCGCGCTGACCAGCACGCCGCCCCGCCCCCGCTCGAGCTTGTCGATGGCCTCGCGCTGGAAAGGGTCGAGCTGGAAGGGCAGGCTGTCCTCGAACTCGTCGACGAGCGTCAGAGGCTCGGCCGGGAGAGCCCTCGACGGATCTTCGGCGCCCATGCGGCCCATCTTCGGGTTCAGCTCGTGCGCTGCTCGCTCACGCATGTTCAATGCGCTCGCTCCGCTGCTCGTCGCCACCGCTGGGGTCCCCGTGGCGTAGCCACGGGAGGGCGCCCCTGGATCGCCGAATCTCTCGTCGAGGTTCTCCCGCCGAGCCTTACGGCGCTCACAGCGTCACCAGCTCCGTCGACACGTCCGTGATCTGGGCCCCGTCGCTGTGCGCCTCGATGTAGGACAGGGCAGCCGCCAGCACGCGGTCCGCCTGCCTGCCGTCGCCGCTCACCGTGGCGACCACCAGCTCGGCCAGCTGCCAGCGGTCCAGCTCGCCCACCTCGGCTGCGGCCACCTTCAGCTCCTGGCGCAGACGGCGCAGCAAGCCGCTCACCACCTGACGCTTGGCCTTGAGCGAGCCGGACTCAGGCAGGTGCAGGACGACGCGGGCGACGCCTATCGCGACTTTGGAGGCCATCTGAGTTCTTTTTTGACCAATTGACACAACTCTTCATAATCATCGTGGGGAAACGAAGCGGCCCGCTGAAGGGCGCATAGGGGAGGACGAGGATGAGCCGAGACGAGGATGCCGAGGATGCTGGTTTTGCCCAGTTCGAGCAGTTTCTCGATGCGTGGTCCAGGCGCGACTTTCTGAAACGCGCGGGCGGCGCGGCCGCCTACATGGCCTTC
>VBDS01000234.1 GCA_005889085.1 Chloroflexota bacterium
GGGCACTCGGTGCTCGACTTCGCGTATCCGTCTGGACAGTTCAACATGCAGACGGTCGAGGCGGTCAGGCAGGCCGGGTACAGCACCGCGGTGACGACCGATCGAGAATCAACGACGCACAGCGTGGCCGACCGATTCACATGGGGTCGCGTGCGCGTCGGCGGCGGCGAGTCGCTCCTGGACTTCGCGACCAAGCTTGGTCCGAGCATGCCCTTCGTCACCATCTCGAACGTAGAGGTGGAGCCGAACACGTACCCGCTCCAGCCGGGCTGATCGAGGTCTTGAGGGAGGCTCGAGTCCTCGGTGTCCGGGTCGACTGCCTCGACATGGGCTCGGCCCTCGGCGAGATCGAGCGCTTCGTCGACCAGGGCGGGCCGCACCTGGTGGCCACCGTCAACCCCGAATTCGTGATGCGCGCCCAGGGCGACCGGGAGTTCGCGCGGGTGCTCGACTCGGCTGCCCTGTGCCTGGCCGACGGCACCGGAGTCGTTTGGGCGGCCCGGCGGATGGGCTGCACGCTCACGGGACCCGTCGCCGGCGCCGACCTGGTGGAGCCGCTTGCCGCGCTTTGCGCCCGCCGGGGATTCCCTCTGTTCCTTCTCGGGGCAAAGCCAGGAGTGGCGGACGAGCTGGCGGCGCAGCTGAGCGAGGCCAACCCTGGCCTGCTGGTTGCGGCGTATGCGGGCGGTCCAAGCCCTTCGTTTGATGTCGAGACGCTCGAGCTGGTCCATGCCCACAAGACGGACGTGCTGCTGGTCGCCTTCGGCGCACCCGCGCAGGAGCTGTGGATCGACCGGCTGAAGGATCGTCTGGGAGTCGCCGTCGCGGTGGGCGTGGGCGGGTCCTTCGACTACCTCACCGGGCGCATGCCCCGGGCGCCGGTGTGGATGCGGAGGGCCGGCCTCGAGTGGCTTCACCGCCTCGGCCGCCAGCCGTGGCGAGTCCGCCGCATGGCCGTGCTTCCGGTTTACGCACTGAAGGTTCTGAGCGCCGGCAAGTAACATCCCGAGCCGTGCTCAGCGTAGTGGTGCCCTGCTACAACGAGGAACAGCGGCTCCCACGCACCATCGAGCAGGTCGAGCGCTACCTCGACGGCAAAAAGGTGGAATACGAGCTGATCCTGGTGGACGACGGAAGCGGGGACGGGACCCGACAGGTCATGGATGCCGCGGTGGACCGTCACCATGGAGTCCGCGTGGAGGCTCTGCCGCAGAACAGGGGTAAGGGACGGGCGCTTGCGGTCGGAGTCGCCGCCGCGAAGGGCGACGAGATCCTCGTCACCGACGCCGACCTGTCGACGCCCATCGAGGAGCTCGACAAGCTCGAGGCCGCTCTCCGGGGCGGCGCGGGCGTAGCCATCGCGTCCCGCGCTGTGCGAGGGTCGCGGGTGGAGATTTCGCAGCCGATCTATCGCGTCCTCATGGGCAAGGTGTTCAACCTCATCGTGCAGGTCGTGCTGCTGCCCGGAATCTGGGATACGCAGTGCGGTTTCAAGCTCTTTCGAGCCGACGTCGCGCAGCGGGTCTTCGCCGGCTTGACCACCGACGGGTTCGGCTACGACCCTGAGGTGCTCTTTCGAGCCCGCAAGCAAGGCGTGAAGATCGTCGAGGTTCCGGTCGTGTGGCGCAACTCGGCTCCGACCAAGGTGAGCGCCGTGAGCAGCTCGCTCGACATGCTGCGGCATGTGATTCGGGTGAGGCTGCGCGGATGAGACGCGAGCCCGACCTGACCAGGCGAACTTCGCGACCCACCGAGGTCCTCGTGGTGCTGCCCACGTTCAATGAGCAGGAGAACCTGGAGCGGGTGGTTACCGGTGTTCGGCACCTGGGCCACGATGTGCTGATCGTCGATGATGCATCACCCGACGGAACCGGCGAGGTTGCTGATGAGCTGGCCGCGGGCGATGACGGAGTGCGTGTCCTGCACAGGGAGCGCAAGCTCGGCATCGGGAGCGCGTATGAAGATGCGTTCCGGATCGGGCTTGCCGAAGGAACTGCCCTGTTTGTGGAGATGGACGCCGATGGCTCGCACCGAGCTCAGGACCTGGATTCGATCGTCGACGCCGCGCGCGGCTCTGGTGGGCTGGCCATCGGCTCGCGCTACATGCGCGGCGGCGAGATCGTCGGCTGGCCGGCGCATCGCCTCCTCCTCTCGCGAGGTGCGAACGCATACTGCCGGACCCTCCTCGGACTCCGCATTCAAGACTGCACCTCGGGCTTTCGCTGCTACACGCGCGACCTTCTGTCGAGCATCAAGCTGGACGGGGTCGTTTCGCAGGGCTACTCCTTTCAGATCGAGATGGTGCACCGCACGGTGAAGCTCGGCTATCCGGTGGTCGAGGTGCCGATCCGGTTCGAAGACCGCATCGCCGGCGCCTCCAAGGTCTCGCAAGGAGAGATCCGTAGGGCCCTATGGACGGTCTTGCGGCTGCGGATGACCAAATGAAAGCCGTGCTGAGCCACCCTCTCCCCGCAGGGGAGAGGGTCGGGGAGAGGGGCGTGGACAAGCGGTCAGCAATTGCCTCGTGGCGGCTACCTCTGCTCACTGGCCTCGCCCTCGCGATTGTCACCGCCGTCCCTTACGTCTACGCCTACGCGGTGCAGCCCCATGGCCAGGTGTTCATGGGCTTCTTCTACCTGGGCGACGACGCAAACACCTACCTGGCCAAGATGCGCCAGGGTTGGGAGGGGGCGTGGTCGTGGCAGAACCGCTACACGACCGAGGCGAGCCCCTCGGCATACCTGTTCATGTTCTGGATCGTGCTCGGGCACATCGCCGCCGTGACCAGCCTTCCGCTGATCGTCGTCTTCCACCTGGCGCGAATCGCAGCTGCGTTCGCCCTCATGGCGGCCGCGTGGCTCTTCATCTGCCACTTCATCCAGGACCGCACGGCGCGCCGGTTTGCATTCTTCTTCTGCGCGGTCGGCCTCGGCATGGGATACGTCATCCAGGCCCTCGGCCACCCGGTCATCTTCGGCAACCAGACCGACACGCTCGACTGGCGCATGCCGGAACTCACGGCCTTCTACTCCGTGCTGGCGCTGCCTCATTTCGCGTGGTCGGGCGTCTTTGCCGCTTTGGGAGTCGCGCTGACCCTGAAAGCGATCGACCGGGGAAGTATATGGCTGGGCTTGCTCGCCGGCCTCGCGTGGCTGGGTCAAGCCTCGATCCATCCCCAGATGCCGATCCTCATGGCCGGCGCGACTGGAGTCGCCTTGCTTCTCCGGCCCGCGCGGCCCCGCGGCTGGGTGGCCGCTGCACTGGCGTTTGCGATCCCGGCGCCCTACATCCTTTATTCGTATCTCGCGTTTGTCGGCAATCCGGAGGTCGAGCGCTGGACGTTCCACTCCAAGAACGCGCTTCCTCCCGAGAGCTTCAGCCTGTTCTTCGCCATCGCGCCGCAGCTCTTGCTGGCCCTGACCGGTCTGCCCGGCGCCCTGCGCCGACGCACGCGCGAGGACCTGTTCCTGGTCGCGTGGATCGTCCTGCTCGCCGCGATTCTCTATCTCCCGAATCCTGCGGGTGACCTCCGGCGCCGCTTCCTCGACGCCCTCTACCTGCCGCTCGTCGTGCTTGCGGCCCGAGGCATGTACGAAGCGATCCTGCCCCGCCTGCGCAGCCTTCGCGCCCGCCGCCTGATTCCTTTTTCTTATGTGGCGTTCGCGGCCATCGGCAGCGCGTTCCTCGTCCTGGCGCCCCTCGCGGTCGCCGGACAGCCGCAGTACTCGGTCAGCACGGCCGAGTACAACGGGCTGACCTGGCTCGGCTCGCAGCCTGCCGGCCGCGTTCTGGCCATGCCAGGCGTGGGCCTGTACGTCCCGGCGTACAGCCCCGATACGGTTTACGTCGGCCACTACGACGAGACCTTCGACTACGCGAACAAGACCCAGGTCGCGCTCAGCCTGCTAACCGGCCAGGCCGACATCGAGCAGTTCATCCAGGCCAACGACATCCGCTACGTGATCTGGACCGCGGACCTCCAGACCCCCCCGCCATCAGCCCTCGGCCCGCCTACCTACGACTCACCGAACTTCAAGATCTGGAAGGTGTTTTGACGAAGATGACCGCGACCGAGTCCTGATAGACGAGAGTCCAGTCTGGCTGCGTCGCCAGCACGTTCGACAGGGCCTCGCCTTTGTTGTAGACGACGTAGTCGACGCCGTACCTGTCCAGGATCTGCTTCCAGTCTGAGCGCAGAGTTTGCACGTCCTCGTACTCGTTCAGGAGGTTGTCGCCCATCAGCGCCGCCTCGCCGAAGATGAACACCTGTCGGTTCTTCTGCGGGTAAAAGCGATACGCGAGGTAGCCGCCCCAACCGTACTGGTTGTACATGTGGGTCCCGACCTCTGGATGCGCTGCGAGCCAATCGGCCGCGCCGAGCGGGTAGCTCGCGGCGTCGAGGCTCTGCTGCTTCGCCGGCGAGATCGCGTTGCCGACGCGCAGCGCGGTGACGCCCAGGATCAGCACCAGCACTGCCGCGGTGATGACGGCGAACGCCGGCCGCGGCGTCAAGGTCGACTTCCACTTGCGAGCAGCCGAGAAATCCTTCCACCACGCGCTGTAAGTGGTGATCAGAACCGGGGTCGCCGCGGCGACGAACAGGGCCACGTTGCGCACTGACTGCAGGGCAAGGAACATCGCCGCGGCCACGAGCACGAACTCATAGAGCGTCGGCCGCCGCAGGGCGAAACCGGCAAGGAGCAAGAACACCATGGCCTCGAACGGGCGCAGGAACACCTGGTGAAAGTCGGGCGAGAACCACTCGACGATGAGGCGCTGCTGCGCAACGCTGCCCTCGGTCTGGAAGGGGTAGGGGTAGAGGCTCAGGAAGTGGGGGGTTGCAGCCACCGCGAGGCCGGACGCGGCGGTGATTATCGCGAGCCGCCGGACGTGCATTCGGTAAGCCGGGTTGTCCTGGTCCCATGCCCACATCAGCAGCTCCGCGACAAGCGCCACCCCGAGCCAGACAAACCCGATGACCCAGCCGCCGTGGAGGTTCGCCCACAGGACCATCACAAACGGGAAGAAGTTCAAGGCGCGGCTCCGCCCGCTCAGGTAGCCCTGCAGCCAGTACAGCTCGAGACAGCTGAGCGCGAAGGTGATCATCTGCGCCCGCGGACCCCAGATCGGCGAGCCCGCGAGGGCGCCAATCGCCAGTCCCAGCCCGACGAACACGAATGGCAGGCGGCGAACCTGCAGGTACATCAGCCAGAAGCCGGCCCAGGTGAGGAGCCCAAAAACGGCCACAAGGGCGGCTAGGCCCAGGTTGGCGTAGATGAGCCACATCAGGATCTCGGTCAGGTACTCGTGGTCGGTCCAGACGTGGCTCGAGGCGGTGAAGGTGAAGATGTCTGTGGTCGGCAGGTGGCCGTTCTCGACCATCCAGCGCCCGATGCGAAGGTGCCACCAGAAGTCGGGGTCCTGCTCGGCCCCGACGAACAGCCCGACGATGACGATCATCACGCCGCCGATCAGCAGGGTCCTCGCGGAGAAGCGCTCGGCCAGGTTCAACTCAGGCCCGCGTGCGGAACGGGTTGGGCAGGTAGCGTGATACGCGCCGGGCATACGCGGGGTACTCGTCGGGGAACGCCGCCGAGAGCACGCGTTCCTCCCAGCGGATGCGCAGCAGCTCGCACGTGATGAAGTAGGCGATCGCCAGGGCGCTCAGCCAGCCTCCGGTAGCGATGTTGATGCCGATCGCGGTTGCGATCTCGCCGAGGTAGACGGGGTGCCGGCTGAGGCCGTAGGGCCCACCGGTCACGAGGTGTCGGGCCTCGGGGATGATCGAGAACGAACGGCGGAGGTAAGCCAGGCCCCAGACCGCATACGCCAGGCCGGCGGTGGCCAGCACGTCCCCGATCAGGACCAGGCCTTCTCGGTGGGTCCCGCCCGGCAGGAAGCTCGCGCCGATCGCGGAGAAGGTGCCGCTGAAGGCGACGAAGATCACCGCCAGGCGGTGGTCGGTGCCGCGTTGGGGCAGGCGCACCGCGTACAGGACGACCAGCAGCGTGAAGTAGGCGAGCGCCAGGACCTGCTGGACGATGAAGAGCAGGTCGGAGGGTCGATGGAAGCCCTGGAGCCCGCCCCAGAGGAGGATCAGCTGCCGCGCGAGGAAGAGGCTGAAGAAGAGGGAGGGGACCAGCCGGCCAAGCAGGAGGTCCCGCCAGTAGGCCGGCGAGCGTCTTTGCACCGGCTCCGCGACGCCCGTCATCGCCATTCCCGGCGAAAGGTTAGCGACCGAAGCGGGCCATCCGGTCGTTTTGGCTAATGAATTGACCTGTCTGGGACCGCTGAGTACCATCCTCGTCCGCGAGAGGCCCGGTAGTCCGCAAGAAGTGCGACCGGGCAGCGTCACACAGGTCAGAAACCTGTAGTTCAGGAAAAAGGAGGTGAAATCGCAGAAATGTTGAGCCTTTACATGAAACTTCGCAGCCTTACGACTCGTCAGGAAGGCCAGGGCATGGTTGAGTACGCTCTGATCCTAGTGCTGGTCTCAATCGTGGTCATCGTGATCCTTCTTACGATGGGTAACCAGATCAAGAACGTCTTCTCTAACGTCGTAGCAGCCCTCGGAGCGTAGAACCCACGTATTAGCACCTTCAAGAGAGCCCCGCGAGGGGCTCTCTCTTCTTTACAGCGAATTGAGGGGAAGATCGCGGTTCGCATGGTTACAATGTCGCCACTCTTGAGGATTCCACCGGAGGTGACTTAGTTTTGGCCGTCGCACCTGCTGCAGCAAGACCCCGTCCTGGAGGAGGCCGTCTCTTCATCATCGTCGGCGTAATA
>VBDS01000235.1 GCA_005889085.1 Chloroflexota bacterium
GATTGGCTCTGGCACCCGCGCCACGACTACATCAGCTTCGACGGGCGGTCGATTCCATGGATCGGCCCGGTCTACGCCTCGCACGTGTACGTCGTCGTTGGAGTCAGCCCCGGCGAGGTGTTGATCAACGATCCCATCCGCGGTCAGTATTGGATCAGCAAGAGCGCGTTTGAGGCGGGCTATTCAGACTTCGACCAGGCCATCGTGTTCGCCTGAGCGCCAGAGCTCGACAGGCTCCTTGCCTGCTCGAGAAAGGCACGGGGGAGTACGAACTGACGGCCGAACCCCCAAACCTCATGACTCGCTGCCAGTCACCGGGCGCTGTCCAAGATTCTCATCATGAGGCTCGCCAGTGTGGCTCCTTCGACGAGCCTTGTCTGGTGTGGCCATCGTCCTGTGCAGAAAGACCGACCGACGGCCAAACGAGCTGCGATTTCAGCGGCTCGGCTTGGCCCAGACTCCGCGATCCTGAAGCAGCTTGATCTGAGCGTCGATGACCTCTTTCTTGTACTCGGCGTGCTTCATCGGCTGCCGGTCCAGGTACAGGTTTTTGGGATATATCGGCTGCTCGTAGAGGAGCTGGTAGAGCTCTGTGCGAAGGTCCTTTAGCCAGTTGTCCCATTGGGCGCGAGCGCGGTGGTCCCGCAGCGCTTCAATGTCGATCACGCCCGACACGTAAGTGGAACCCGCGCCGTACTCCTGCCTGCCCACGATCCGGCCCTTGTAATCGATCACGAACGAGCGGCCGCCAAAAGTGTCGATGGGTGTCGTCTCTTCCGGGAAGAGGTAATAGGTCCCCATGTTGGGGGCGACCAGGTACATGTTGTTGTCGAGTGCCCGCGCCCGACTCTGGATCTCGAACATTTCATTGCCGGTGGCAGGGTGTGGATAGGAGGCGCGGTAGACGACTTCGGCGCCGTTCAACGCCAACGCACGCGCGTTTTCGGGATAGGACCCCTCGTTCGCCATCATGATCCCGAGCCGGCCGATCTCCGTATCCGCCACAGGCCAGAACGCATCCAGGTTGCGTCCGTACTTCTCGATCCACCAGTCATAGATGTCATGCGGGCATACAGAGTGCTCGACCGGGAACAACGGCGAGACCTTGTAGTGCTGGAGGATCACCTCGCCGGCCGGGTCGATGATGAAGCCGATGTTGAAGAAGCGGTCCTTCACCTCCGGGTGACGGGCTTTGGCTTGCGCGATTACGAAGGCGTCGTACTGACGGGCCAGCTTGCCCAGCGCTTCGGTCTCCTCGCCCGGGATGTCGATCGCGCAGCTGCGCGCGAACTCGACGTGGTCGAGGTCCAGCACCTCGTCGGTGAACGCTTGCAGGCCACCTTCCGGGATAGCGATCAGGCGGACCGGAAGGTCGAGGCTCGACAGCCATGAGGCGGCCTTGAACAGGTGCGCCAGGTGCTCGAGGTTGATCTTGATGTCCTCCCGCCGGCGGATGCCTCTGACGGTAGGTATGAGTCCGACCGCGGTGTAAGGGCTGATCATGCCGCTACCCCCTCAACTCGAAGCCGGCGATGTTCGGCCGGCGGTCTTCGCTCAGTATCGGCTAGCGTAGGGGCCGCCGGGCCGGCAGGGATGACACACGAAGCAGACAGGCTGGCCGACCAGAGTCGTCCGATTGGGAGAGGGACGTATCCCCGAATAAAGCAGCGAGTCATCTGCTCGGCGAAATCCTAATCGGCCCCTGTTACCACGCGACTCTGACCGAAACTTGTTGCAGATGGGACAGTCGAAAGCACACCATACTCAGGCATGACGTCCAGCTTGCGACAGTTGCGTGAGGCGACGGTCCTCGAGCACATGGAAGCCGAAAACGCCCACGACTTCGATCGCTGCATCTCGGCCTTCAGCCACCCTCGCTACGAGATCGTCGCGACAGGAGAGGTCTGGGACGGCCACTCCGGGGTGACCACGCTCCTTAATGAGAACAAGAAGGGATTTCCCAACTTCCGCTTCCATCCCGAGGCCATTCATCACGCAGACCGTGCAGTCGTCGTCGAGGGCCGATTTACCGGAACGCACGATGGGAACTGGCGGGGTCTTCCCGCGACCGGCCGCAAAATCGACTTTCCTCTGATCATCGTCTTTCAATTCGAAGAGGAACGCATGGTCTGCGAGAGGACCTACTTCGACATAGGGACCCCGCTGAGACAACTCGGCGTCGCGCGAGATCCCAATTCCCGGGGCGGACAGATCGCCACGGCATTCAATCACCCGCTCGTGGTCGGCAAGGCGCTGATCAGGTCGTTTGTCCACAGATAGAGACTCGATTGGTCAAGATCGGCACAGAGATCCAAAGCCCGCAGACCGGCGAACGGCTCACGTTTCTCTCCACAGCCGATTCATCAAACGGGAAGCTCTTTCGAGCGGAGCTGATCGTGGAACCGGGCCCATATGTCGTCAGAGCGCACATCCATCCAAGCCAAGAGGAGAGCTTTGTTGTGTTGGAAGGAGTGTACGGATACCAGATTGGGGACGTGAGGGGACTCGCCCAGCCTGGAGAGACACTGGTCTGCCCTGTCGGGGTCTCTCACAGCCAGTGGAACGCAGGTGGGGGCATCTTGCGCATCTACTACGAGCACCGTCCGGCCCTGACATCTGCTGAGATCTTCTTCGAGACCCAGTTCGGGCTGAGCCGCGAAGGCAAACTCTCGTCGACAGGTGACATCAAGTTGCTCCAGGGGGCTGTGCTGCTCCAGGAGGTGGGCGATTTCATCCGGCCTTCGAGTCCGCCGATCGCAGTCCAGAACACACTGTTCCCTGTGCTGGCGGCAATCGGCCGGATTCGCGGTTACCGCGCTCGCTACCAGAAATATGCGCTGCAAATCGCATGAGCCGAGCGTCCTGGGTGATCGCGGCCACCATGTCGCGGAGCACATCCGAGTGCGACCGCTCGAGCACGTTACGCAACCCGGTAAGCGGTTCACGGTCGGTGCTGCAATTAGCCATCGGATTCCTACTTCAGGTTGTCGGCGCGAAGGAGTCGCCAGGCCCCACGCCTCCACGCTTGGTGGCGTAGACGCGACTCTCCGGGAACGGATGCCCGGCGCTATCCTGCAGGGCAAATCGAACAGCGAGGATCGCCGCGTCGCGGGCTGGTCGTGATTCACGTCGATGGCCTCAGCCACGCGCGCTTGACCGCTGCCGTCGAGCAGGGCCACATGCCTTTCGTGTCGCACCTCATGACGGCTGAGGGGTACGAATCGCTTTCCTACCGGTGCGGCGTTCCATCCACGACCCCGTTTGCTCAGGCAGGAATCCTGTTCGGCGACAACACGGAGATCCCGTCGTACCGGTGGTGGGACAAGGAGGCCGGCCTCCTCGTGACATTTGGATCGGGGTCCACATTCGGCAAGGTGGCCGATCGATACTTCGCGGGCCGCATCCCGCTGACCGTTGGTGGCGCCTGCATCGCGGCGCTGTACCGTGCCGGAGCCACCGACCGCTTCGGGCCGGCCTACGAGGAGCGCCACCGTCCAGACAAGAGGGATGCGGGCGGGCGCGCGATCGCCGCCTTCCTTCTGAACCCTGTGACGCTCTACTTCTGGATTCGCCACGGCGGGCTGGCACTTTTCCGAATTGCATCGGAGTACCTGCAAGCTCGGTTCAGCCGCCGCCGGACCGCCAATGTCTATGTCGTCGCTGACATCTACCACGAGGTGCTGGTCCACCACCTGACGCGCTTCGCGCTGATCCAGGCGATGGACGAAGCGCTTCCCGCGATCTATGCGTGCTTCTACACATATGACGAGGCCGCGCACGCTTTCGGGCCCACAGACCCCAACACGCTGAGAATCCTTCGCCACATCGACAGCACGATCAGGCTGGCCGCTGAACGCCGGAATGCCAACGCGGGAGGGATCGGTTACGACCTCGTGGTGCTGTCTGACCACGGGCAGGTTGAAACGGCTCCCTTCATGGCGACCGACGGTAGGAGCTTGGGCTCGTTCGTCGCGGAATGGCTCGCGGGCTGCACCATCCGTGAGCACCGCGGCCGCACTTTCCAGGAAGGGGGCGGACATTTTGCCGGCCGGGTCGAGATCACCTATTCCGGAGGGCTGGCCCACATCTACTTCGCGGACGTGCCCGGCCGTCTGGACGACGAGCAGTTGGAGTTGAAGTTTCCCGGCCTGGTGGCAAAGATCGCAGCGCTGGATCGAGTCGGCGTCGTCATGCTGAAGAGCAGCAGCGGTGGCGTCCTCGCGACCCGGGAGGGGAGGTTCTCGCTGAAAGCACCGCTGACTCCGGACACCGCGGCCCTCCTCGAGCGCTTCGACTCTCCTGGACCTCTGGCTGCCGAGCTCCGGCGGCTCAACAGCTTCGAGCGATCGGGAGACGTGGTCGTGTTCGGCGCCTTCGACGGGAAGACCCAGGTCAACTTCGAAGACCAGGTGGGTGGGCATGGATCGATCGGGGGCGAGCAGCTCCATCCCTTCGTGCTGGCGAAGAAGGCTTGGGGCTTCGATACGTCGGCGGTCCTGGACTCGTCGGGTCTCTACCCGATGCTCTTCGCCCTGCGGCAGCCCGTCTAGCGGACGGACCGGATCCGCGACACGAAGATCGTCCCGAGCGTGAAGAACAGGATCACGCTCCCGAAGGCGACGCGATAGCCCGAATTCGGGGCGACGTGCTTGTTGAACGTGTCGATCAGGCTGCCTTCGATCGCAGGGATGATGCTGTTGGGCAGCGTCTGGGCGACGTGGAAGAGGCCCATGTCCTTCGCCGCCTTCGCCCGGTCCGGGATCGTGTCGCAGGCGAGGGCCCAATCGACGGCGAGGAAGAGCCCATACCCGATTCCATACAGGGCGCCGAGCGCGATGACAATGCCCTGCTGGTTCGGATAGAACACGATGAAGTACGCGGCCACGAGAATCTGCGCCGCACCGGCCGCGTAAACGAATCGCTTCCGTCCGTAGCGGTCAGAGGCGTGGCCGCCCCAAACTCCTGGCCCGATCATGGCGGCAAATGCGACGACCAGCCAGATCGACGTGAACTGGTCGGTGTTCGCCACGTGGACGACATCCTTGAAGAAGGAGGAGAGGAAGTAGAAGACCGCCGCCACGCCCGCCGTGACCATCATGCGCGTGAAGATCACCCAGCCGAAGTCGCCTGTCCACAACGGCCGTAGGAAATCGCTCACCGACCCGCGGGCAGCGCCGCGGGGCGCCACCGCAATCGGACGCCTGCCCTCGGACCCCGAGGCCCAAAGCACCGGTACCAGCGATAGGAGTAGGACGCCGGCCATGACGACAAAGCTCAGCCGCGTTTGGTGGATCGTTCCAAACACGAAAGTGATGACGAACCCGAGCAGCCCGCCTCCCTGCTGCATGCCTGCCAGGAAGCCGCTGGCCTTGCCGAACTCGGCGTCCGGGACGATGTCGGGGATGATCGCGTAGTAGGCCGCGGCGGCTCCGTTGAGAAAGATCTGGGCGATGACATGGCCGGCGACGAGCTGTGCGTACGAGTGCGCGGTCATCATCACGAACAGTCCGACGATCCCGAGAAGTACGCCCGTCACCATGAACGGGCGGCGTCGCCCGAAGCGTGTCGTCACACGGTCCGACCATGAACCGACCAGCGGCGGGACGGTGATGGCAAAGAACGCGCCGATGGCCGTCGCATAGCCGATGTAGGTATTGACCTGGCCGGGCGGAAAGAACTCGCGGACCTCGCTCGTGAGGACGATCACAGGGTAGGGAAGCCACGTGAACGAGAGGCCCAGGTAGAGCGCCGCCAGGGCGGCGTGGCGCCGATTGTCGAATTTGACAGCCGGGCCCACGACGGAAATCGCGCGTCGCGGTGCTGCTGTCATTGGGCGCTGCACGTGAACGAGCCGGCGATCTTCACCGGCGATGGCTGCGTGCTCGGCTGGGGCCGATCGGGGCGTGAACCGATGCTGAACGTCGCATCGATGCCTCCCGTGAATATTCCGTGGGTTGAAGACAACACGATGGTTCCGGAATCCGCCGTGTATCCGCCCTCGGTCGGGTCGCGCGGAGTGACCTGAATGATGGCGTGCGGCGGGCCCGCATGATCGAGCGGTGCCGACTGGCCTGGACCCTTTGGACGGAGCAGTGCCGCCGGATCGAGCTGGACAGTCTGCTGGGGCATATCGGCCGGGAACACAGCGTCGAACTGGATGAACAGGATGTAGCGGCGCGAAGAGCTGCGCAGCTGGTTGTCGAACGTGAAGCTGGATGGATTTGGGTTTTTGCAGTCGGGCTGCCGGCGAGTACATGCACGCACTGACTGGGCGGCGTAAACGAGCTCGACGTTCACCGCATCCGCTGAGCCGCACGGCCCCGAGCCGGTGGCTCTCGGTATGCCCGGAGCGCCCAGCTGGTCCGCCAGCTGCCCACCGACCCAGACCGTGCCGCCCACGAGCAGTGCCACCACAACCGCCGCTCCCAGGATCACTGCGGTGAAGAGTCGACGCTTGGAGGGGGCGGGAGACTGCGGCATGTCCGAAAGTTTGGGATCGCGGCCGGTCGGTGTCAGTCTCAAGGGGGTCTCAAAAACAGTCTCATCTTGCCCGGCCTTCTCCTGGCCTCGACAATGCAGTAAGACGCCAGCCGCCGGATCCGAGAACCAAATCCGTAGCGACGCGCGAGGCACAGGGCAACGTCCCGGGTCCCTGAGGCCAGCCTGCTCCAAACCAAGCCCATGTTTTTGCGCTAAACGAGCTCAGATCCACCAAGGTCGGCATATGCTCGGACATCAGACGGAGCTGCGGGTGAGCGGGAGCATCAGTACGCCAGGCGATGGGTCGGACTGCCGAACAAAGGCGCCGCCCAAAGATCTCCTGTCGGTCAACAGGTGGCTCGGACCAATTTGATGCCAATCTGGGTGTGGCCGCGCCGTTTCACCCGGAGGGTGGCGGCTCTGGATCGGTCAACGGACATCGGGCCCAAGGCCCTCCGGGCCCACAAGGTGGCGCCAGTGGTCGGCGCCCTTGTGGCGATCGGCGTGGCGGTCCTCCTCTACCGCAGCCAGCGGGACGCCGGATTCGCCATTCTGGCCGTTCTTAGCGGAGCTTCCGGTTGGCTGTTATCAGGCAGAGTCGCAAGGCTGATCTGTCTTGGCGAAGTCATCGCCTTGGCCGGATGCTTCTGGTGGGCCAGCTTGCCCTGGGCGGCTGGCCTTGTCCAGCTCGCGATCGTGATTTCCTTGACCGGTCTTGCCGATCTCGCGGCAGAAAGAGAACTGAGCGCACGCCGCAACGCTGCGAACCAACGGCGCCTCGACGGATTGACATTGTTGCTCGAGACGGCGGAATCGCTTGCCAGAACGCCGGATCGCGATGAGATCTTGACGACCGCGGTGTGGGCAGCAGCACGAGCGCTTTCTAGATCGGGCAACAATCGGTCGGCCCACGCCGCCTTCCATGAAGTCATCGGCGAGCGGATCAAGATCACAGTGGTTGCAGACGAGCCGCCGGAAAAGGAGATAGCGAGCGGATTCGAGTATCCAATAGCCAGAAATCAGGCGGCCCGTGCCGCGATCCGCACCGGTAGGCCGGCGCTCGTTCGTCCAGACCACCTCGCCGGCCCGCTGCGCGACCTCGCCGACCACCTCGGTTGGCCCGTTCTCATCATGGCGCCCGTCTACTGTGGAGGTTCACTGCACGGGTTGCTTGCCGCCTCCGCACGTGATGGCCCAGCGGTCGACCAGCTTCAGCAAAACCTGCTTGGCTCGCTGGCCCGTCTGACGAGCTCAAGCCTTAACTCCGCCGCCGATAAACACGACCTGCTTTCGGCGGCGGCAAGGAATCGCGCGGGCGAGATCACCTCGCTGGGTTTACTGCCTGGCATCGTCGACGAATTGCGCGAAGCCGTGAAACCGATCAAGCAGCTAATACTTGAACTAAGAGACCGCAAGAATGGTTCGAACCACGCTAGCGAGGATGTGGCTCATGTGTTCGACAAGTTCGATGACCTAGTCACGACCCTGGCTTCGCGAACGGCAATCGACGTAACCACCGGTCTATTCAATCGGCACTTTGGGCTTGCCGCCCTGGAGCGGGATGTGCTGCGTGCGCGGCGGACTCTGCTTGGCCGCCACTGCGTTGCGGTATTGCGCTTGGCCTCCCCTGAGTCAGCCAATGCCACCGAACTCATTCGTCTGGTTGCCGATCGGCTGCGGTCTCGCTTGAGGCGGGAAGACCTGATATTCAGGAATTCAGAAGACGAACTTGTTTGCTCGTTCGCCGACATGGACAAGACCGATGCCTGGCCAATCCTGAATCGCATCAAAACCGAACTGGCGGGCGAACTCGGGTATACGCCGTTCGGGATCGGGCTCACGTCGCTAAGTCCGGACCAGCCCGCCGACTCCCTCAGTCGCGTCGAATCTCCGCCCTCCGCAAAACTGGCTTAGCTCCAGCGGACGTTGATTGACGCTTGCGGACCGCAGACCCGCGGTTTTAGAACGGTTGGGGGCCGTTATTGAGGCATCCTATGGCCCGGTGCGGCACGCCGTTGGTGGTGAGCCCGCTGAACATGGCCGAAGGCGCTTTCGCGTTGAGATAGCTGATCGGTGGGAGGTCGGCCAGGCGTCGTTCCTCGGCTACAACCCGCTGCAAACGCTGTCCCCGGCCGACGCGGCGCGCCTTGCCGGACACGCCTTCTTTCCGTCACTTATCGCCGAGCCGTTCCACCACGGCCTCGTGCTGGTGCTGAGCTTCTCGATCGTCGCGAGCGTCGTCGCGGCGCTCGCATCGGCGATGCGGGGTGGGCAATACGTGCACATGGAAAATGAGAGCGTGTCCTTGCAGGAAGCCTCCCAGGTCTAGCTCTTACTTCCGCCGGTCATGCTCGGTCCTGGTCGCAACCGCGAGCAAGCCGGCCAGCACTCCCCCCTCGAAAAAGCCGTAGAAGATCGATCTTCCCAGCGGCTGGTAAAAAGGGCCAATGTTGATCGCGAAGGTGAGCACCGCAAGCACCGGAAACGACAGCGCCAGCTGCTTCCATATCTCGAGCGACTCCCACCAGAGTACGGCTCGAGGAGGTGGTTTGCGTTCGGGCTTCATGTCCACTCGTTCATTGTTGCTGGCTGCGACGTTCGCCCTCTTGGTGACTGGTGCATGCGATCCGGTAACCGGTACCGGCGCGGGAACTCCGCCCGATCCTCGACAGTATCTGAAGGTCGATTCCACGACACAGACCGCGGTCGTCACGCTGATCGCCGGCTACCCGGCTACTGATTACCAGTTCAACTACGACGGCTACGGCAACGGAACGCTGATGTTGAAGGTCCCTGTCGGTTGGCAGGTCACCGTGCAATGCGCGAATCACTCGACCGTGCCGAACTCCTGCGCCGTGGTTTCGAGCGCAACAGCCACCGAGCCCGTCCAGCCCGGCTGGAGCACGCCGGATCCGCAGCGGGGCCTGGATCCCGGCCAGTCCGCAAGCTTCGCCTTCAATCCGACGGCAGCGGGCGCGTACCGGATCGCCTCGCTCGTCCGCGGGAGCGAGGCAAGCGGAATGTGGCTCGACCTGGAGGTCGTCCAGGGCGGCAAGCCGACGCTCACCGCGAGCCAGTGACGTGGTGACGATCGATGAGGTGCGGGCCCTGGCGGCAAGCCTGCCGCTCAGTTACGAGGCGCTGGTTGGGGGACGCGTCAAGTTTCGAGTCGGCCGGATCGTCTATCTCTCCTTCTCGCGCGACGGCGCGGTGATGGGCTTCGCCTTTCCCAAAGAAGAGCGCGACTGGCTGATCGGCGGTTCGCCCTACAAGTTCATGCAGCCGATCGCGTCGGACCTTCGCTACAACTGGGTGCTTGCCCGCCTGGCCGCGCTCGACAAGAGGGAGATGGAGGAGCTCGTGATCGACGCGTGGCGGATGGTCGTCCCGAAAAGGGTTGCCTCCGCCTACCAGCCCGGCGTCTAGAAAAGCGTCTAAGGGTGGTCGGCCGAGCATCAAATTTGCCACGCTATCCGCTCTTACATGACTGTCCAAACGCGACCTGAGACCAGCGGACTGCGAGGTGCCTACATCCTGACGGGCGTTGCGGACGGGACGTTGCTCCCGTTTATTCCGCTCCTACTTTTCGATCGCGGGTTGACCGCACCTCTGATCGGCGCGGTGCTCGCCACCTCGTCGCTGGCATCTCTCGTCGCCGGCCTGGCCTTGGCCTATCTCGCCGATCGGAGGTGGCGGCCCGAACGGATGGTGGTGGTGGCGAGTGCCGCTTCGGCATCAGCCGCGGCTCTGCTGGCTCTGGCAACCGGAGCCGTCGGGCTTGCCGTCGCGATTGTGGCCCTTTCTCTCGCGCGTTCGCCTTTGATGCTCATCGATCCCATCGCCCTCCGCCGACTGCGCGTCGCGCGGCGAACTCACTACGCGCGAATCAGGTTGCGGATGAGCGCGGGCTTCGCCGCGTCCACTGTTGTGGCGGGGGCGACCTATCAGATGCTCGGCGTGCGGCTGGTCCCATTTCTCTATGCCCCGCTAAGCGCCCTGTTTGGGCTGTGGGCGTGGAACGCGTTGCAGCCGGCCGCCCCCGAGCAAACACTCGAGCCGGAGCACACGCCTAAGGTTCCGGGCCGCCTGTCAAGGATTCCGCCGGCCATGTTCGTTTTTCTCA
>VBDS01000109.1 GCA_005889085.1 Chloroflexota bacterium
CCGAAGCGGTTGTACACGGCGGTCGGCCCTGAACCTGGCCAGGCCCCCTTCTGGATGAAGAACTGGCTTCCGTTGACAGCTCCGCCCGGCACCCGCGCCATGCCCACGGCCCCAAGTTCCCAGCTCGTGGTCGCGGGTTCGTCGGGCAGGTTGTAGCCCGGGCCGCCCCGGCCGTCGCCGCGCGGATCGCCACCCTGGACGACCCAGTCCTCCGTCTTCCAGAAGGTGAGGCCGTTGTAGTAGCCGTGGATCGCCAGCACGACGAAGTTGTTGACCGTCACCGGCGCGACCTCCGGATGGAGCTGGACCACGACCGCGCCCTGGCTCGTGTTGATCGTCGCCTCGAGCTTCTGCGCGGCGGTGATGCACATCGGCTGCGGCCCGACGTATTCGTGCGGCGCGATCTGGGTTGACGTCGCGCAGTTCGCGAGCGCCGCCGGCGCGGCCGGCTCGAGCGCGTGCTTGACCAGCAGCCCCGATCCTGCCACGGCCGCGATCAGCACCCCGAGCACGAGAAGCGCAAGCCAGGACTGCCTTCCCCCCGGTGTCTCGAGCTCGTCCGGTTCGACCGGAGCCGCCCTCCGCGACGGCCTCGGCTGGCTCACTTCCTGGCCGCTGCTTCGGCGATCGCCTGGACGAGGCCGTGGGTCGTGTACTCGCGGGCCACGATCGCCACTTGCAGGCCGAGCTTGCGCGCGGTGTCCGCGGTGACCGGACCCATGCAAGCGATCTCCGCGTCGCCGAGGATCGCCGGCAGCCGGTCTTCCGGAAACGCGCCGACGAAATTCGAGACGGTGGACGAGCTGGTGAACGTGATCACGTCCGCCCCATCTCCATCGAAAAGGCGCATGAGGGCCGGTGCCGCGTCGGCCGGGCTCACCGCACGATAGACAGGCAGGATCTCGACTTCAGCACCTCGATTCGCAAGCAGCGATGGTAGAGCGTCCCGTGCGATCTCCGCGCGCGGCACCAGGACGCGCAGGCCCTCGAGCTCCCATCCTTCAAGTGCGTTGGCCAGGCCTTCGGCGGTGTATTCGGATGTCACCAGCTCCGGCCGCAGTCCGCGGGCGGCCAGGGCGTCGGCGGTCTCCTGGCCGATCGCGCACAGCTTTGAGTTGTGCAGCGCCCGCGCGTCCGAACCAGTGGTCAGCAGCATCTGAAAGAAGATGTCGACGGCGTTCTCGGACGCGAAGATCACGAGCGCGGTCGTGGTCAGGTTCTTGATCGCGTTGCGCACGCGGTCGTCGGTGGCAAGCCGGCGAATCTCGATGGTCGGGATCTCGATCACCGACGCGCCTAGGTCGACCAGCTCGCGGCGGAAGCCATCGATCTGATGGCGGGCGCGGGTGATGAGAATGCGACGGCCGTGGAGCGGGCGCTTCGACATTGTGTCGAGGCGCTCTGACATTGTCACGCCCGGTCCAAGCACCAGCAGTGCGTCGCCGCGAAGGCCGTAGGTGGCGGCCTTGCGGGCGAGCTCGCCAAGGGGGGCGCTGACGCGGTGCTGGCCGGGCTGCCCGGGATTGATGATCAGCGCCGCCGGCGTCTCGGGTTTGCGGCCGTTCTGGAGCAGCGCGCTGATGCCGGAGTCCCACCACCCCGACGCGAGCCGCAGGACGACGGTCTCGCCACCCGTGACGAGGCCGAAGCCGAGCGACGCGGAGAGTCCCTCGATGGTCAGCGGGATGCCGCTGATCACCGGCGCGGCGAGCTCGACGATGAGCCCGGGCACCGCTTCGAAGTCGATGCCCGCGCGTTCCAACCTTTCTGCGACTGCGCTGCCGCTCGAGAACGCGTATGGGTTGCCTGGGAAGAGCACGGCGACTTTCTTTCCACTGCGGGCTAGCTTGATCACCTCTTCTGTCGACTCGAAGGGGGCGATATCGGCGCTTGCCGGCGCGAGGTGCAGCAGGCCGGCGCCGCAGCCGTCGCAGTTGCGGATCACATCGGACTGTTTGATCGCCTCGACGGCCTGCACCGTGGCCAGCCCAGGATGACCTGGTCCAACCCCGACAAGCCTCACTCTGCTCATGCCACCATGCCCTTGTCCGTCCCCACGCGGGACACGGGGGACAGGTTAGAGCTTTCGGCTGACCACGTAGTCGGCGAGCGCTCTGAGCGCGTCGACCACTTCGGTGGGGGGCAATTTGTTCAGCTGCTCGCGCGCTTTATTCGCGTGATTGCCCGCTTGTTCCAGCGCTTGGTTAGGGCCATCGCTCCTGCGCACAGCCTCCACTATGTTCCGCGCTTCGTCCTCGCTGAGCCGGCGGTCGTCGTCGATTTCGATCGACGCGAGCATCAATGGAAGAGTCGCGAATCCTTCTCGTATGTCGTGGCCAGTTGGCTTACCCACCTCGTCTTCTGTGCCTGTGTAGTCGAGCACATCGTCAGCGATCTGAAATGCGAGGCCCAGCTCGCGGCCATATGAACGCAGCGCTGCTCGTGGTTCTTGGTCGAGCTTGCCGAGCAAGGCGCCGATGTCACAGCACGCCGCGAGCAGTGCCGCCGTCTTGGCCTCGATGCGGCGCATGTATTCGTCCACGCCTGTGCTGTACCGGTAGCGGATCGACTGCTGCCTGACCTCACCCGCGCAGATCTCCATCACCGCCTTCGCGAGGACTGCGACGACCTCAGGAGTGTTCGTCCACGCGGCCATCTCGTATGCCTTGGCGAAGTAGTAGTCGCCAACGACTATCGCCGGTTCGTCCCCGAGAACCGCCGCGACGGTCGGCCGGCCGCGTCGGGTCGGCGAGCGATCGATCACGTCGTCGTGGACGAGCGTTGCCGCGTGCGTGACCTCGACGGCCATTGCGGCTGACACCGCGTGGCCAGGATCGTATTTGCCGCACATCGCGGCCAGGAGGACGAGCGCCGGCCGGATCCGCTTGCCCCCGGCCTCGAGAAGCTCGGTCATCGGCCGGCCAACCTCGGGAGGGTCTCGTGCAACGATCTTTCGCACGAGGTCCTCGACGATGCGGAGCTCGGGGCCCGCCGGCCCAAAAAGTGCGACCTGTTCCGTCAAGCGCCCTTGACCGACAGCCGGTAACCGAGCCCCGGCACAGCCTCCAGGCTCACCCCGGTGTCCGGGCGCTCGGACAGCTTGCGGCGGAGCCGCTGCACGTGCGGATCCACAGAGTGATCGTCGAGGTCGTGCGGGTAGCCCCACACCTTGTCCCGCAGCTGCGCGCGCGTCAGCACTCGTTCGGGGTTGGCGGCGAGCACGGCGAGCAGGTTGAACTCGGTCATCGTCAGCGTGATCTCTTCCTCGCCGACCTTGACGCGGCGGGCGGCGTTGTCGATCTGGAGCGCACCGATGCTCAATATCCCTTCGCGGCCGCCCCCGGTTTCGGCGAGCGCAGAGCGCCTGAGATGCGCGTTGATACGTGCGGCGAGGATGCGCGAATCGAAAGGCTTGGTGATGTAGTCGTCTGCACCGACCTCGAGGCCGACGACCTCGTCCATCTTGGTCGAGCGGCCGGTGAGCATCACCATCGGGCTCACGACACCCTGCCGGCGCAGCTCGCGAATCACCTCGGTGCCGCTGATGTCCGGCAGCACCCAGTCGACGAGAACGAGGTCGGGCTGCGCGCTGCGACCGAGCTCGATGGCCTGCGCCCCGGTGCCGGCCTCGACCACGTCGTGTCCCTGGAGACGGCATACCTCGGCGACCAACATGCGCACCGGTACGTCGTCCTCGACGACGAGGATGCGGCGCCGTCTACGCGGCGGCTGCGTCGTCGTCAGTTGCGGATAGGAGGCGCGAAACCCACCCGTCTAGACTCACGGGCTGAGCGCTTCGGTCTGCGCATCAGGATCACGCGCTTTTCCCCCCCGTCCATCACGCTTGCAAGCTCCCACCCGTCGGCCGCCGCCTCGTGGAGGAGCTTGACCACCGTGACGCCGTCAGCAACCTGGGCCACGCTCAGGACCTTGGTCGAGTATTCCCACTCCCGACTCGGCAGCCCGACCGCCGGCACGAGTCCCGCGGCGGTGCCCCGCGCGCCATCCGGTGGAGACGGTTGCGGCTCGTCGGGCTCTTCGTCGGGCTCTTCTTCGAATCGAGGGTCCATCGTCGTCGATTGTAGGCCCCCGACGACGGAATACCCCCGGCGGGGGTCGAACCCGCGCTGGACCGGGTTTAAGCCGGCTGCCTCTGCCATTGGGCTACGGGGGCGTTGTTCATTTTGCCCGTGTTACCCGTAGTCGAAAAAGCCCTTACCCGTCTTGCGCCCCAGCCGGCCCTCCTCGACGAGCTTGCGCAGGACCTCAGGCGGCTCGGGACCATCGCCTGTGCTGTGCCGGTCCTGCATCGCTCCGTAGAAGATGTCGAGGCCGCTGAAGTCGAGCAGGTGGAACGGACCCATCGGCCAGTTGAGTCCCTTTTGAACCGCGATGTCGATGTCCTCTGCGCTGGCGTAGCCGCCTTCGAGCAGGCGCATCGCCTCCTCCGAGGCCGCGAAGAGGATGCGGTTGACGATGAAGCCCCAGATCTCCTTTTTGAGCAGCACCGGCGTGCGGTCGATGCTGCGTATGAACTCCATCGCTGCCTCGACAGTCTCGTCTGAGGTCTTGGGCCCGCGCACAACCTCGCACAGCTGCATGACCGTGACGGGATGGAAGAAGTGCATGTTGCAGCACAGCTGCGGGCGGCCGCTTGCGTCGGCCAGGCGGCTGATTGCGATCGTGCTCGAGTTGCTGGCGAGGATCGCGTGCTCGTTGGCGTGCTTGCCGAGGTCTTCGAAAACACTCTTTTTGGCGTCGAAGTTTTCGATCACCGCTTCGATCACGAGGTCGGCGGTGGCAGCCGGCGCGGCGAGGTCCTTCGAATCCACAATCCGCTTCAGAGCCGCGTCCGCGGCGTCCTTCGTGAGCCGGCCCTTCTCGACCGAGCGATCGAGCAGCTTTCGGTTCTGGGCGCGAGCCCGCTCGAGCTGGCCCGCGACGGTGTCGACCAATGTCACGTCATGGCGGCCACCGAGCGCGGTCTGGAGCGCGATCTGCGAACCCATCGTCCCCGCGCCGACGACGACCACGCGCTTCAATTCATGCATGCGGGTGAGCATGAAGCAATTCGAGGCGGCGGCGCAGGAGGCCATCGACTCGATCCCGGAGCAGTTCCAGCCGTATCTCGAGAACACGGTGTTCCTTCTGGAAGAGCGCTCCCCCGAGGGATTGATGGGTCTGTATGAGGGCGCGGGCGCGCTTGGTGCGGGCGAAGGGATGCCTGAGCGGATCACGCTCTACAAGCGATCGCACGAGGAAGCGACTCGGTCGATGCAGGAGCTGGTGGAAGAGGTGCGGCGCACGATCCTTCACGAGGTCGGCCATCACTTTGGGATGGACGAGGACGATCTTCCTTATTAGTGGAGTGACCAGAAGGAGCGGTCCCAGAGGATGAGCGGGTCGCCCCGGCCCGTGGCCGCGGCCTGGACCTCGCCGACGAAGACGTCGTGATCTCCCGCCGCGTGTACCTGGACCACGCGGCATTCGAGCCACGCCGCGCAGCCCTCCACGAGTGGGATGCCATTGGCGCCGAGGTGGTGCGGCAGCGTCGTCCATTTCGAATCGATCGACGGAGCCCTGCCGGCGAAGCGGTCGGCGATGAACTCCTGAGAGCGCGTGAGCAGGCTCACGTTGAATGCTTTGTGGTCGAGGATCGCGGCCCGCGTCAGTGATTCGCGCTCGAGGCCGACGAGGACCATCGGCGGCTCGAGAGAGATCGAGACGAGGCTGCTCGCAGTCAGGCCGCGGAACTCTTCGCCCGCCCGCGTGCTGATGACCACCACACCCGCCGGAAGATGCGCCATTACGTCGAGAAAGGCCCGCTCTGCCACGTCCCGCCAAGAGTAGGGCGGCCCCGACCTCGCGGGTAGAATCGGGTTCGGAAACGTGGCGGCGACGTAGCCAAGTGGCAAGGCAGAGGTCTGCAAAACCTCCATCCCCAGTTCGATTCTGGGCGTCGCCTCCAACCTGGAACGAATGTCCTAGAGACATGAGCCCTGGCCAGTCGTAGGCTCTGCGGCGGGACGGATCGTCGGGGCCGAGATCTCTCTGGCCGTGCCTCGGGAACTGGGAGGGGGCGTCCGTCCCCCTAGCCGCGGGAGGTTGCTCCATGGAACGCGACGTTAGGGCACCTTAGCTACACTCGAATTCGAAATGGCCGTCTCGCCAATCAAGATGCCGCAGCTCGGCGAGTCCGTGACCGAGGGCACGGTCGACAAGTGGCTCAAACAGGAAGGCGACTTCGTCAAGCGAGATGAGCCGATCGTCGAGATCGTGACCGATAAGGTCAATGCCGAGATCCCCTCGCCTTTCGAGGGCAAGCTGGTGAAGATCGCCGTCAGTGAGGGCGAGACGGTGCGCGTGGGAGCGGTGATCGCCCAGATCGAGACCGGGGCCGCGCCGGCAGCGGGCGCCCCCGCGCCCAAAGAGAAGGCGGCGGGCGCGGCCCACACCGAGGTCCCTCCCGAGCCGGCCGGCGGCCGGGCCCCGGCTCCGGTGGCGGCCGCCCCGGTTGCAGCCGGCGACGGTAGCGAGCGCCTGCGGCTCTCCCCGGCCGTGCGCAAGCTGGCGGCTGAGACGGGCATTGACCCCACCTCGCTGCGGGGCTCCGGCCTCGGCGGTCGGGTAACGCGTGACGACGTCCAGGCGGCGGTGGATCAGGGCAAGACCGCTGCGGCTCCACAGGCGCCTCCGCGGGCGCCGGCGGAGGCGCCGACCCGAGTCGACGGCAAGCGCGAGGAGCTCGTGAAGCTCAGCGTGATGCGCAAGTCGATCGCCGAGCACATGGTGCGAAGCCTCGCCACCTCGCCCCATGCATGGACCCTGCAGGAGGTCGATGTCACCAACCTCGTCCGCTACCGCGACTCGGAGAAGGACAGCTTCAGGGCGCGACACGGTACCGCGCTCACTTACCTCCCATTCGTCGCCCAGATCGTCTGCGAGGCGCTCAAACAGTTCCCCTGGCTCAACTCTTCGTGGAGCGAGGAGGGTGTGATCCTGAAGCGGTACATCAACCTGGGGATTGCGGTCGCCATCCCCGACGGATTGATCGTCCCGGTGGTCAAAGACGCTGACGGCCTCGGCTTCACGGACCTTGTGCGCGTGCTCAACGACCTGGTCGAGAGGGCGCGCAGCAAGCAGCTGAAGCCGGATGACGTGCAGGGCGGCACCTTCACACTCAACAACACAGGTGCGACCGGCTCGATCGCGAGCCAGCCGATCATCAACCAGCCCCAGGCTGCAATCCTGACCACGGAGTCAATCGTCAAGCGCGCGGTGGTGGTCGATGACGCAATCGCGATGCGCCACATCATGAACATCTGCTTGAGCTTCGACCACAGGATCATTGACGGCATGACGGCGGGTCAGTTTCTCAGCGCGATCAAGAAGCGGCTCGAAGAATGGACCCCCGGTAGCATTCGGCTGTGAGTGTGAGCGAGCAGCTGCGACTCGAACCGATCCCCGAATGGATACGCGTCCGCGTGACCGAAGGCGGCAACTTCAAAGAGCTCAAGCAGATCGTCCAGGGCCGACGCCTGCACACAGTGTGCGAGGAGGCTCGCTGCCCCAACATCTTCGACTGCTGGAACCGGCGTACGGCGACGTTCATGATCCTCGGCGACATATGTACACGAGCCTGCCGCTTCTGCGCAGTGACCTCGGGACGCCCGTCAGAGCTCGACCTCGGTGAGCCGCTGCGCGTCGCGGAATCAGTGGCCGAGCTCGGTCTCAAACACGCGGTCATCACGTCGGTCGACCGGGACGACCTCAAGGACGGCGGCGCGGGGATTTTCGCCCGAACAATCCGTGCCATCCGACGGCGCAGTCCTGGCACGACGATCGAAGTCCTCACGCCGGACTTCCAGGGTGACTTCAACGCGGTGCGCACCGTGGTCGAGGCGCGACCCGACATCTTCAACCACAACACCGAGACGGTGCCCCGCCTTTACGCACGCATCAGGCCGAAGGCCGTGTACGCGAACAGCCTCGCCTTGCTCCGTCATGTCAAAGCGCTTGCGCCTGAGATGGTCACCAAATCCGGGCTGATGGTCGGGCTCGGCGAGACTGAGGACGAGCTGCTCGAGGTGTTCCGCAACATGCGGGCACACAACATCGATGTGCTGACTGTCGGGCAGTACCTTCGCCCGTCGAAGAAGCACGCCGAGGTCGCGCGCTACTACCGACCCGAGGAATTCGTGCGCTTGAAAGAACAGGCGCTCGCCATGGGCTTCGGCCACGTTGAGGCCGGTCCACTCGTAAGGTCCTCCTACCACGCCGATGAACAGATCCCTGCGGCGCGTAAGAGCCTGCTGGCTGGGTAGCGTCCCCTACCGGCGCGCCTGGGAGCTCCAGGCCGAGCTGGTGCGGGAGCTGCGCGAGGGAGCCGGACAGGACACCCTGCTGCTGCTCGAGCACCCGCACGTGTTCACCATGGGCAGGGCGGCGTCCCAGGAGCACCTGTTGTGGGACGAGGCGGAGCGGCAGAGGCGAGGGGTCGAGGTCGTGTGGTCAGACCGCGGCGGCGAGGCCACGTACCACGGCCCGGGCCAGCTGGTGGGCTACCCGGTCCTCGATCTCGCCCACTTCGACCTGACCATTCCCCAGTATGTCGAGCGCCTGGGCACTTCACTGATCGGATACCTCCGGTTGCTTGGCATCGAGTCAGAGCCTGGAGAACCAGGCTTTACGGGGGTCTGGTACGGCGGCGACAAGCTGGCGGCTATCGGGATCAAGCTCAACCATTCCGTGGTCAGCCACGGCTTCGCCCTGAACCTGACGACCGACATCGACTACTTCGACGGCATCGTTCCGTGCGGGCACGTCGAGAAGCGGCCTACCTCGGTCGAGTCTGTCACCGGGAGGCGGATCGACACTCCCACAGCCGCCGCCGACTACGCAGCTCAGTTTGGGAGCGCCTTCGGGGCTGAGCTAGACTGGGCGCCCGCCGAAACCCTGCCTGGGGCAGGTCGGGTAACTCATGAGGGAACGGGCGTACGGAGTTAGCCGGAATACCGGGTGTTACCAAACCGGTATTCATAGCGTGAGTTGTTTGGCAGCCGGGTTCGATGGAGTACTCGGTTTGGCCTCGGCCGTTATCGGGTAAGTGGGTTATGAGCATGCCAAGCAAGAACAAGACCGCTGAGAAGACCCGCACCTCCCTGGTGCGGCTTGACAGCGTCTCGATGGACGAAGACGACGAGATCCTTCCTGACTTCGAGGCGGAGGTCGAAGATGGACGCCGTGTCTGGGTGACGGCGGTGCTCGAGCGCACGGCCGTGATCGAGCCGGCGCCGGGCGAGCCGAAGGTGCTGGTCAACCGCCGGCGCCTGTTCGTGGACCCGCGCCAGCTTCGGGTGCGGCACCTGGCGAGCAAGGAAGCGGCACGGCGCGGCCGGGAAGCGGCACGCCAGCTCCGATTGCAGGACCAGCAGAGCTCAGCCGCTTAAGCAGCGATTAAGGCTCGGCGGTCGAGCGGAGCCCCTCTGGTAACATTCGCTGCTGCCGATTTGCATCGGCCTTGCTGATTTCCGCGGCGTGGGATGCGCCGCCTAGCCCGAGGGAAGCCGCCACATGAGCAAAACCGTCGAACTCGTCTCGCTGGCCACGATCGTCCCACCCCCCAACCACGAAGTCAGCGGCGGCTTCAATGCCATCGTCGACGGCAAGCAGGTTCGGGTGCGTGCGGTTTTGGAGCGGACCGTGATCATCGAGCACCAGGAAGGCGGCGAGCGCAGCGTGGTGCGCAAGGACAGCTGCATGGTCAAGCCATCGGCGGTCGCGTTCGTGCTGGGTAACCCGAACAACGGAGTCGGGCCGCGTCAGTGGCGCCGGCTGCCAGGCAAGCCGCCAGCACCCCCCGCGCCGGCTACGCCGGCCAAATAGAACCGGGCCCCCAACAAAAGGGCCTTCTCAAGCGGGCCCGCCCCCTACCCCGTCCCGGTCCCGCCCCCACCGGCACGCCTGAAGGGAGGCTAGAGCTCAAAAAGCCGGCTGACAACCCAGCCTGTTAAGACCGCGCTATCAGTTGATGTGCTTCAGGGCAACCTGGGTCAGGAAGGGTCGGAATTCCCTCGACAAGGCCACTTCCTCGAACACCTTGCGAGCCTCAACAAAACGGCTCTTCGCCCAGACCTCCTCCCCATAGTGCTCGCGGAGCTTTGTCATCTCATCGTCCGCCAGCTCCCGAACCAGATCGGCACTCACGGTCGGACCCTCGCTCATTCGCGATGAGTGTTTGACCCACTGCCACACCTGCGATCGCGAGATTTCGGCCGTCGCCACATCCTCCATCAGGTTGTTGATGGCTGCCGCTCCCGTCCCACGCATCCAGGATTCGATGTACTGGATGCCGACGCTGACGTTCATCCGCAAGCCGTTCTCAGTGATCGTCCCGCCCGGCACCCTCACATCGGTCAGCTGACCCGCGGTCACCGACACCTCCGGCCTCTGCCGCCCGAGCTGGTTCGGCCGGTCG
>VBDS01000110.1 GCA_005889085.1 Chloroflexota bacterium
CGCATCACCGCCGTGCCGGCTGAGCTGCCGTCCGGTCGTGCGACCGCGGCGATCCAGGAGACGCTGGCCGCTCTGGCCGAGAATCGCGGCGATGGAGCGATCGAAAAGGCGGCCGCGGCGCTGGCGTGCCACTCGGCGGTGAAGTTCGGCGACGTGCTCGAGGTGGCGGAGCAGCGGCATCTGCTCGCTGACCTGGAGGCCGCGTCGGAATCGATCACCTGCCCACACGGCCGGCCCACGCGCCTCCTGGTCGAGTGGCAGGAGCTGACGCGGCACTTCCGCAGAAACTACTGACCCGGATCCCCGTCATCGTCGGGCCGACGGGCATCGGCAAGTCGCGGGTCGCATTCGAGCTTGCTCTTCAACTCGGTGGAGAGATCGTCGTCGCCGACTCGCGACAGGTCTATGGGCGGCTCGACATCGCGACCAACAAGCCGAGCCCGGAACAGCGAAGGCGCGTCCCCTATCACATGATCGACTTCGTCGATCCCGCGACCGACTTCAACGCCGCGCAGTACGTCGAGGGAGCACGCGCCGCGATCGACCACATAATCAGCCGCGGCCGGCTGCCGATTGTCGAGGGCGGCACCATGTTGTACGTAGACGCGCTCGCCGATGGCTTCAACCTGACCGGCATCCCTCCCAATGCGGCGATGAGGGCTGAGCTGGAGCGTTTGGACATCGCCGACCTGCAGCGAACTCTGCTCGCGATCGACCCTGATCCAGGTGTCGACATGAAGAACCCGGTGCGAGTCATTCGCGCGCTCGAGATCCTCGAGGCAGCCGGACCGCCTCTGCGCCGCCTGCGCACCCGCACACCGCCACCGTGGCAAGCGATTCGTGTCGGACTGACCACGAGCCTGGAGGTCATCGACAGCCGGCTCGATGAACGCAGCAGGCGACAGGTCGAACGAGGCCTCGTCGCGGAGACGCAGGATGCACTTGATGCGGGCGTACCGCCCACGGCGTCGGTCCTGACCGGGATCGGCTACGCGGAAGCGCTGGCGCACATTCGCGGCGACCTGACCCTGGAAGAGCTGCCGATGGCGATGGCCAGGTCAAATCGCCGGTACGCGAGGCGGCAGCTGCGCTGGTGGCGTCGCGACGAACGCGTCAGATGGTTCGAGATCGAGCCCGATCCTTTGCCGGGTATCCTCAAGTACATCAGGGACGAATCGTGAGCAAGACCGTGGCCGGCGCAAAACGTCTGGGGCGCATCCCGCCGTATCTCTTCGCCGAGATCGATCGCAAGGTGCAGGAGAAGAAGCGAGCGGGCATCGATGTCATCTCATTGGGCATCGGCGATCCCGACCTGCCGACACCGGGGCGGATCGTGAGCGTGCTCCAGGAGACCGCGGCGGATCCTGCCAACCACCGCTATCCGTCGTACTTCGGTCTGAGCGAGCTGAGGGAATCCATCGCGCGGTGGTACAGCGAACGCTCAGGCGTCGAGCTCGACCCCTCGTCCGAGATCCTGCCCACGCTCGGCTCGAAAGACGGGATCAGCCACGCGCCGCTCGCCCTGGTCGACCCGGGCGACGTCGTGCTCGCACCGGACCCGGGTTACACCGTCTACATGACCGGCGCGATCATGGCCGGCGCCGACCCATACGTGATGCCGCTCACGGCGGAAAATCACTGGCTTCCCGACCTCGAAGCGATTCCCGCCGACGTTGCGGACCGGGCGCGGCTGATGTGGCTCAACTATCCGAACAACCCGACCGCCGCCACAGCGGACCGAGAGTTTCTCGAACGTGCCGTCGAATTCTGCCGGAGCCACGACATCGTCCTGTGCCATGACGCCCCGTACTCTGAGATTGCATTCGACGGCTACCGGCCGATCACGCTCTTCGAGATCCCTGGCGCCAAAGAGATCGGCCTCGAGTTCCACTCACTGTCGAAGACGTACAACATGACCGGTTGGAGGATCGGCTGGGTCTGCGGTCGCGCCGACCTGGTCAACCTGATCGGCCAGCTCAAGACGAATATCGACTCGGGCATCTTCCAGGCCGTCCAGTGGGCAGCGATCGAGGCGATGAGCGGGGGAGATGACGAGACCCGCGCGGCCTGCACCGTCTACGCACGAAGACACCGCCTCGTCGCCGAAACGCTGAACAGCCTCGGCTGGTCGATCAAGCCGCCTCGCGCGACTTTCTATGTGTGGGCTCCGGTGCCGAAGGGGTATGACTCCATCGGGTTTGCCAGCCACGTTCTCGACCAGGTCGGAGTGAACATCACGCCAGGCGTTGGATTCGGCGCGCACGGCGAGGGCTACTTCCGCCTGTCCGTAACGGCCTCGGATGCCCGCCTCGAGGAGGCGATGTCGCGCATGAGGAAGCTCAAGCTCTGAAATCCCAACGAAATCCGAGGACCGGCGACCCGAGGCGCTGGTCGGCTCGGGGAGCCGCTCGCCGCGATTTCGTGGGGGCCCCTGTCAAATGATCACGACCAGGAGCCCGCGTGAGCGGGCGTTTCTCGTTGGCATCCTCCTGCCAGGCACCACTCAGGAAGCTGTGCGCGAGCAGATGGCCGAGCTGGCCGACCTCACGCGCACCGCAGGCGTTGAGGTCGTCGGCTCCGACGTGCAGAGGCGGTCCGAGGTCGACCCGGCGCACTTCATCGGCATGGGCAAGGTCGACGAGCTGCGCGACATGAAGCTCGAAGGGGAGTTCGACCTTGTGATCTGCAACGAGGACCTCAGCCCGCGTCAGCAGCGCAACCTCGAGCTGCAGGTCAAGGCTCGGGTCCTCGACCGGACCGAGATCATCCTCCAGATCTTCGCCCAGCACGCGCGCACTCACGAAGGACGGTTGCAGGTGGAGGCGGCTCGACTCCATCACCTGCTGCCGCGTCTGATCGGCGCCTACGCGTACGACCGCCAGGTGGGCGGCCGGAGAGGGGGAGTGGGGGCTCGCGGCGGTTTCGGCGAGCAGCAGATCGAGGTCGAGCGCCGCCGCATCCGGAAGCGGATGCGCGACCTCGATCGGGAGATCGAGCAGGTCCGCACCCAGCGCCACCAGCAGCGGACGGGACGGCGCCGGGCCGAGCTGGAGACGGCGGCGATCGTCGGCTACACCAACGCGGGCAAGTCGACCCTGCTGAACGTGCTCACCGGGGCCGGCGTGCGGGCCGAGCAGAAGTTGTTCGCGACCCTCGACCCGACCACGCGCAAGCTCGAGCTGCCCGCGGGCAGGGAGCTGCTGCTCACCGACACGGTGGGTTTCATCCAGAAGCTGCCCACTGACCTGGTCGCGGCCTTCCGGGCCACGCTCGAAGAGGTCACCGAGGCCGACCTCATCATCCAGGTGCTCGACGTGAGCTCGCCGGCGGTCGACGAGCAGGCGGAGACGGTCGAGCAAGTCCTGGCCGACCTGGGGGCCGCGGACAAGCCGCGGGTCGTCGCCCTGAACAAGGTCGACCTGCTCGGGCCGGCCGGCCGGCGCAGGGCGATCAGCGCCGTGTCAGGCCGCTACCCCGGCGCGGCAGCCGTATCGGCCACCAACCGCAGCGGTCTGCCCCAGCTGCTGGAAGCGATCGACCGCGCCAGCCGCGGCGACGCGGTGGCGCTGGACATCCTCGTGCCTTATGGACGCGAGGGCGTCCTCGCCGAGCTGCGCAAGATCGGCGGGGTGGAGCGCACCGAGTACGTCGAGGGGGGCACCAGGGCCTGGGGCTGGGCGCCCCGGCAAGCAGCCCGCCGCTTTCAGACGTATACGGCTAACGGAAGAGCCTGATCACACCTCGGACGATGCCGACCAGGCTGACGTTGGTGGTCACGATCGGCTCGTAGGCCGGGTTTTCGGGGATCAGCTTGACGTGGCCGTTGCTCCGCTCGAAGCGTTTGACGGTGGCATCGCCGTCAACCAGCGCCACGACGATGGAGCCGTTGGTTGCCTCGTGCTGGGGCCGGACGAGCACCAGGTCGTTGTCGAGGATGCCGGCGTTGACCATGCTGTCGCCGCGCACCCGGAGCAGGAAGTAGCCTTCCTTGGCCAGCTCGGAGGAGAGAAGGACGTGGTCCTCGATGTTCTGCTCGGCCAGGATCGGGCTCCCCGCCGCGACGTTGCCCACGACCGGGATCGACACGGCGCTTCGCCGCTTCTGGTCGAGCTCGGCGTCCTGGACGAGCTGGACGGTGCGGGACTTGCTCGGATCGCGCTTGATCAGGCCGCGCCGCTCGAGCTGGTTCAGGTGGTTGTGGACCGTCGAGCTCGAGCTGAGGCCGACCGCCTCTCCGATCTCCCGCACGCTGGGCGGGTAGTTGCGACTCTTGCTCACGTCGCGGATGTAGTTGAGGATTCGGGTCTGCCGTTCGGTGAGTTCGTTGGTCAATTTCGCATTCATCTCCAGAGCGTGGTGGGGGACGTTGAGGCCATGCTAGCACTCCGGGTCTCCAAGCGCAAACCTTTGTTCGGTTGACTTGACTTCCGAACGCGCGTTCGCTATTCTCTCGAACGTATGTACGCCGCCGGTCACGGGATCAAACCTTGGCGGGCGCCCCGTGCCGGCGGCCTGCGCGCGCGGCGGGCCGTTGTCGTGGCGGGCGCCGTGGTCGCGATCAGCCTCGGCCTGGCGGTGGCGGCCCATGGCGGCACGGCTCCGGCCTTCACGACCGTCGTCGTGCAGCCGGGCGACACGCTTTGGGGCATCGCGTCCGAGCACTATCCGGCGGATGATGTGCGGGCCCGTGTCCAGGACATCGAACAAGCCAACGGCCTCCGTGGGCCGACGATCGAGGTGGGGCAGAGCCTGCGCCTGCCGGGCTGACCGGCACGCTCGGTCATGACCTCGCTGGTCATGGTCACGCGTAAAGGCTGCCACCTCTGCGACCAGGCGCTCGGCTTCCTCCGCACGCTTGGCCACGAGCCGGAGCTGGAGGACGTCGACTCAGACGACCGCCTGCATGACCTCTACGACTGGCGGGTGCCGGTCATCCTGGTGGACGGGCGGGTGGTCGCGGAGGGTAGGATCGAGCTGGAGCTGCTGAGGCGGGTGTTAGGGACGTAGCGGTGCGTTGTGCCCCTCCCGAGCGTTTCAGCGTTTCAGCGTCTCGAGCCAGGTGCGTAGCCGGTCGCGCTGCGCGACGAACAAGTGCATCCAATCGAGGATCACGCCCCCGTACGGCCGAATGCTAAGCGGTGGCTTAACACCTGACTGCGAGGCAGCTTACGGTGGGCAAGGAGGGCGGAAAGGCCTCGGCCCGCCTGGCGATGCTCACGATAATGACGCTTTAACGGTCCATAAGACGTTCACGGTGGATGCGCCGCGGCGAGTGACTGGCTTTAGCCACGAAGGCAGAACTCCCGCGGTGGTTCAGTTCGCGTTGAATCCAGTACAGCTTCTCTTGCTCGTCAAGCCAGGCCTGCGGAATCGGATGCGGGCCAAGGGTGCGCTTGCTCCGCAGAAGAAGTTCGAGCATGACGAGCGCGTTATCGCACTGTGCGTGCTTGATCCTGAGCCAAGGCCGGACTCCGACGAGGAATATCCTGGCCACGCCTGGGCCACATCTCCACGTCCAGCTGTTCCGACCGTCACCTTGTGTCTGGATTACAGCGACGACGTGCCCGCCCCAAGCCGCTTTCATCCAGTCAAGGACGCTGCGGTCAGTGTTAGCCACTACAACCTGGATGGTGTAGTAGAAGCGGTTTCGGACCGGCGAGAAAGCCCGAGCGATGGCGATGCAGCCTTCGCCGTCGACAAATCCGGCCGCGTACGCCCAATCAGTGTCCCGAATCTCGGGCATCGACTCAGTTCAGGCGGAGCGCTGCAGCGCCGGCTCGGCGTCCAGGCCGCGCAGGAAGACCTCGAGCGGCAGCGCCGCGGCTTCGAAGTCACCTCGGAGCAGGTCCAGGTCGGCTCCGGCTTGCTGGAGGCCGGCGATCGCGAGCTCGATCATCCGCATTGATTCGGCCACGAAGCCTTCCAGCGCCGCTTCCAGGGGCCTCGCCACGTTCTCCCGGTGCCAGGACACCCGCAGCTCGCCGGACAGTTCCAGGAGCCGGTCCACGACCGAGCCCGCGACGCCGCGCTCGAGGGGCTCGGAGGCGAGCCGGGTCCAGGACTCGCCAAAGGTCCGGATCAGCCGCCGCAACTTGACCTGAGTCGCCAGGGTACGCATGTTCGATCAAGAGTATACCGAACGGGCGTTCGGCTCGCAATCGACAGCTGTTAAGCTCCGGGCCGGTGCGGCAGCTCCTGATCACGGCCGGGCTCCTCCTCCCCCTCGCCCTGGACTCCTTCGCCCTGGCGGCCGCCCTCGGCATGGCCGGCCTCGAACGTCGCGATCAGCTGCGGGTCGCGCTCGTCTTCACGGTCTTCGAGGCTGGGATGCCGATCGCCGGCCTCCTGGTGGGCCGTGTCGCCGGCAGCCTGATCGGCGAATGGGCGGGCTACGGCGGGATCCTGTTCCTTTTGATCGCCGGCTTCCTGCTCCTGAGGCCAGGTCAACGCGAACACGATGAAGAGCGCCGCGTTCGCCTGCTCGCCCACGCCCGCGGCCTGGCGATCATCGACCTCGGCCTGAGCATCAGCGTGGACGAGCTGACGGTGGGCCTGAGCGCCGGCCTGCTGGGCTTGTCGATCGCCTTGACAGTGATCTGGATCGCGGTCCAGGCCTTCGCCGCGGCCCAGCTCGGGCTCAGGCTGGGCGCCAGGCTCGGTGAGGAGGTCCGCGAGCGCTCCGAGCAGGCAGCCGGTGTCGCGCTGATCCTGGTCGCGCTGGTGCTCCTGG
>VBDS01000111.1 GCA_005889085.1 Chloroflexota bacterium
GACTCCCTGCTCGCGCGCCCGCGCGGCGAACCGCTCACGATGCTGGCCGGCGTGGCCGGCGCCACGACACGAGTCCAGCTCGGCACAGCGGTGCTGCTGCCGCTGCTGCGGCATCCCCTGACGCTCGCGCACCAGTTGGCCACTCTTGATCGCATCAGCCGAGGCCGCTTGATCGTTGGTGTGGGTCCCGGCGCCGACCTGCCGGGAACTCACGCCGAGCTTGCGGCGGTTGGCGTGCCTAGCGACCGGCGGGTCAACGCGATGCTGAGCGCTATCGAACGGTGCCGGCGCCTATGGCGCAATGAGGAGGCGGGGATGGAGCTCGATCCGCGGCCATTGCGGCCGGGTGGCCCACCGATCTGGTTGGGTGGCGGTGGCCCTCGGATGCTGCGCCTGGCAGGCACGGTGTTCGACGGCTGGCTGCCTCTCAGCCCGACCCCTGATGACTTCGCATCTGGACTTCGATCTGTCCGCGAGGCGGCCGAGAAGGCGGGTCGAGATCCCGACAGCGTCGCGATCGGCGCGTATCTCACGATCGCCGTCGCCGACGACCGTGGCGAAGCGGCCAAGCTCATTGATGCGTACATACGTGCCTACTACGGCGTGCCGGCAGAGGTGATGGCCCGAGGCATGGCCATCCACGCCGGAACCCTGGAATCTGCTGCCGAATGGGTGGCCGCTTACGCGGCGGAAGGCGCGCGCCACATCGTGGTGCGGCTGGGCCATCCGACCCTGAGAGACTATGACGAAACAGTCCGCCGGCTTCTCGGCGCTATCAGGCGGTAGCGGTCCGCAGCGGCGCCCCCACCTCGTGTAGGTAGCTGAGGATCTCCTGGTACGAGCGGTAGATCGACGTCTCGTAGTACGGCACCGACACCTCTGCGCAATACGCCCGGATGATCGCGTGGGCGCGGCGGATGTTGCAGCGGGGCATGGTCGGGAACAGGTGGTGCTCGATCTGGTAGTTGAGTGAGCCGTACACGAGGTCCGTGAGAGGGTGGGACTTCACGTTGCGGGCGGTGAGCACCTGGGAGCGGAGGAAGTCAATCTCCTGGCCCGGTTCGATCTGCGGCATGCCCTTGTGATTGGGCGCGAACACCGAGGCAAGATAAAACCCGCCAACGCATTTCTGGACGACGATAACGAGGAGCGCACGCCAGGGACCGACGAGCGCGACGAGCAGCCCGACGTATGCGACGGCGTGCACGACGAGGGCGCCGATCTCCATCCAGCGAAGCTTGCTCGGCACCTGGACGAGGAACTTGATGCTGTTGTAGTGCATCGCCCAACCGAGGCCGAAGAGCAGCGGAAAGAAGAGCCACGCCTGGTGACGCACGATGAAGCGGGCGGGCCCGGTTTTGGCCAGGGCCTGCTCCTCCGAGTAGGCGATGACTCCGATGCCGATGTCGGGGTCGAGGTCCTGGTGGTTGGGGTTGCCGTGATGGCGGTTGTGCTTGTCGACCCACCAGCCCTGGCTCATACCGAGCAGCCCGTTGCCGGTCAGGAAGGCGATGAGGGTGTTGAGACGCCGATTGGAGAACATCTGCCGGTGGCCTGAGTCGTGCAGCTGGAAGCCGAGCTGACCGGAGGCGAAACCGAGGACCGCCGCCAGCAGAATCGTCGCCCACCAGCTGTGGACGAGTGCAAGCAGCCAGAAGCAGACACCGAAGAAGAGTGCGTTGGTCACGAGCATCAAGGTGTAGTAGCCGGGGTGCTTCCGCATGAGCCCGGCCGCTTCGATCCGCCGCTTGAGCTCCGAGTAGGCCGCACCGATCGGGGCCGTGGGCGTGGGTCTGGAGGGGGAAATCGCCGACATCGTCGCTCCTTGCCTCGAACAAGCTAGTACTCGCGAGAGGCGCGTTCGAGGGTGCACCGGTCGCCAGGAACGCCGGAGGGAGCGGCGTTGGCCGCATGATACCTGCGCCCGGGTCGGTTTGACAGTTAGTACGATCCGGTACACTGTCCAAGACGCACTGGTGCGTCGCCCGCTCGGGTCCTCTCTTCCTGTCACAGCACAGAGTCCTGTAGATCGCGGCAAATAAGAAGAAAAAGAGAGGCACCCTGGAGCTTCGTTGCAAACATTCGCCGAAGCCGGCGTAAGCGCGCGCGTTTTGGCCGCGCTCGACCGGCAAGAGATCAATACCCCTAACCGGGTCCAGCTGGAATCGATCCCCGCCCTGCTCGATGGCCGCGACGTGGTTGTTCAATCCCCGACGGGGAGCGGCAAGACGATCGCCTTCCTGCTCCCGATCCTCGAGCGGTTCCAACCGGGTCGTCCCGGACCTCGGGCCCTCATAGTGGCGCCAACCCGTGAGCTGGCGATTCAGGTGGACGCCGTATTCAAGTCGCTCGATTCAGGACTACGCAGCGCCCTCCTCTATGGAGGGGTCGGCTACCACCAGCAGCAGCAGGCTTTGAAGCGCGGCGTCGACATCGTGATCGGAACGCCGGGCCGGATCCTGGACCTGTTTACCAAGAAGCTGTTTTCGCTGAGCCGCGTCGAGTATCTCGTCCTCGACGAGGCCGACCAGATGCTCGATGCCGGCTTTGCGCCTGACGTGGAAAGGATCCTCGGCATGACGTACCAGCCGCAGATCGTTCTGGCCTCCGCGACGATGCCCCAGTGGGTCTCGACCATGATCCACAAGCACCTGCGCGACCCGCTCCGGGTCAAGCTCGTGACTGAAGGCCCGTCGCTGCTGGAGCATGGCCTGATCCAGACCAACACTGGACTCAAGCTCCGCGTCCTCAGCGACATCCTTCACCAGCACCGCGGCGCGATCGTGTTCGGGCGCACCAAGCACGGCGTGCGCAAGCTGAACCGCGACCTGCAGAAGCTCGGGCACCGATCCGTCGAGCTCCAGGGCAACATGGCCCAGGGCGCCCGGGATCATGTCATGGAGTCTTTTCGCAACCAGCGCGCGGACGTGCTGGTGGCGACCAACATCGCCGCGCGGGGGCTGGACCTCAGCCACGTCGGCCTGGTCATCAACTACGAATTGCCCGACACTGCGGAGGCCCTGACACACCGCGTCGGCAGGACCGCCCGCAACGGAAATACCGGTCGCGCGCTCACTTTCATCACGGCTGAGGACCACGAGAAGTGGGCCAAGCTGCGGCGCCAGGGAGCGCCCGAGCTGCGTCCCGTGGACGCGTCGGCCTTTGCCCGCGCGGGCGATTGGTCGTACCTCGAGCAGACTCTGCCTGTGGCCACTTCCGTGCCACGGGGCGCCGTGAGCGGCCAGCGCCGCCGTCCCCGCGGACGCCCTGGATATCGCGGTTCGAGACGAGCGTGACCTGGGCCCCCGGAGACTAGACTTGAGCCGACAGGCTGGCGTTTCCTCCCGCGAACCTGCCGCTCCTCTAGCCCAGAAGGATCAGAGGTCCGCCATGGACGTCAACCGCATCGCCTCCGCGCTGCTCATCGATGAGGATCCCGGCTCGCAGCTGGCCAACCGACAGCGGCTCGAGGACGATGGTTATAGCGTCGTCCTGGCCCAGGATGCCGCCTCGGGTCTCGCCCGCGCCAAGGAGCTGCTGCCGAACGTGATCTTCATGCACCTCGCGGCCGGTGAGGCGGGGAGCGTTGCCTTCATCCAGGCGCTTCGCGCCGAGGATTCATGTCGCCACATCCGAGTGGTGGTGCTGCGGGGGCTGCCGTCGGCCAATGCGACCAAGAGGCAGCTGCGCGCGGTACCACGAGACGGCTGGTAAAGAGAGCTAGGCCTGGTCGACCACCCACATCGAGCGGATCGCTGAAGCGCCGTCGCCATCCGCCGTCATCGAGACAATCGGACCATCCAGCTCGAAGGTGATCCAGCGGCAGCAGTCGCGCTCGATCTCGATCAGCCGGCGCAGGGCCTCGGCGCTGCCATCGTTGACCACGAGCCGGATCCCGCCCGGAATCTCCTCACGCGTCATGAGCGCTGTCCTGAACAGCTTCTGCCAGGCCGAACGCGTGTCCCGGAGCTCGTCCGTGGTCAGGGTGCACACGATCGTTCCGGACGTCGCCCGATAGGTTTCCATCCGATCGAGCTTAGAGCGTCATCGTGGCTTGAAGAGTTTTCTTGCCCGGATCTGGATGAATGCCGGGAACAGCGACTCGAGGTGCTCGTCGCTTCCAGGTGTCGCCTTGAGGTCGAAATCGCCGGGTGAGGTCTCCCACAGGCCGTCGATGACCATGCCCGCCGACGCGATGCCATTGACCAGCGTCTCGACCCTATGCCCGAACTCGATCGTCGGCGCGACCACGCTGATCCGGCCAAACTGCCACGTTACGTCCCCATCATCGGTGTAGGGCATCGCCTGGTCGTCGAAATAGGACGTCCGCGGCTGCCAGCCGGCACCCGTGTACCGGCCGTACAGGCGAAGCGTGGTGGGATGCATCGTCGACGTTACGTACGTGCCGCCGGGTTTCAGGATCCGACCGACCTCACGGAACACCTTGTCTACGTCGCGGACGAAGACGAGCGAGTGACACTGCCAGACGACGTCGAATGATTCAGCGCCAAAACGGGAGAGATCCGACATGTCGACTCGGGCGGTCCGGATCGACATGCCCTTTTTCCTGGCCAGGTCGCGAGCCGTCCGCAGCTGAATCGCCGAGATGTCGGCCAGATACGTGTCTGCGCCGAGCAGCGCGAAAACGGCGGCGTCCCAGCCTCCGCCTGCCGCCAGGGCCAATACGCGGGCGCCCTTCAGGCGCACGCCGTCCAGACGTCCATCTGGATCGAGAAAGCGCCTGAGCGCGGCGGGGGACTTAGGTGGCCGCCCTTGCGGCCTGGTGTAGGGGATTCCCGCCCGGGCGAGACGATCCCACATCTTCCTGTTGTGTTCCGCGACGGATCGGCTGCCCAACGTTGTGCCATTGAAACACGAGCGCCGGGGCTCCACAGAACCCCGGCGCGACTCGATTACTACGATCGAAGAAAGAGAGTTACTTCTTCTTCGCTGACTTCTTCGCCGTCTTCTTGGTGGCCTTCTTGGCCGCCTTCTTCTTTGCAGGCATGTTATTTACCTCCTTCTCTAGTGATAGGACCCTTCGGTCTCCGTGTTGTGAATGTCGTGGTCGAACGTCATCGACGGGCTCTCCGTACGCGCTACCTCCAATCGACTCTACAGGCATCGCCGCGGAGCATGAATGACGAGAACCCCGAGACGTCAGCGATGGTCCGATATGGATCGTTCTCTCGCGTCGGGTCCATAGCCACTGTGGTGGCTGGCACGAGCAACATGACCATACGGGTTGTTGTAATACTCGAATGAGGGCACTCACGTCAAGCGCAAAGTGAAATTTCTTTCAGCGACCTCATCGCAAAAATGGTTGCGACGCATCGCAACGCATGCACCTGATGCCTTCTCTCAATGACATGTGCGGTCGCATGTTGATAGAAGTGCCGAGGGTGTGATCACGATTGGAAACAGTGTCTCGTCTGCTAGCGTCAGCTTCTCAATACATGAGTGAGCCGGCTGCATGAGCGGAGCGCTGATCCTCATCGTCGAAGACAACGAGGCCAATCAGCTGCTGGCGCGTGCGGTGCTCGAGATGGCAGGCTATCGAGTCGACGTTGCTGGTGCGGCGCCCGAGGCATTGAAGCGGTTGAGCGCTCGCACTCCAGATCTGATCTTGATGGACCTTCAGCTACCCGGGCAGGACGGCCTGTCGTTCACGCGGCAGCTCAAGGCCAACCCGAAAACCGCAGGGATACCGATCGTGGCCCTGACCGCGCACGCGATGAAGGGCGATCGCGAGGATGCTTTGGCGGCCGGGTGCGCGGGATACATCGCCAAGCCGATCGACACCCGCACGTTCGGCGAGACGGTGCGTCAGTTCATTCCGCCTGGGTAACGGGTCGCCTCGAGGGCTGGCTGGTATCAGGTTCGTCACTCCCTTTTATTCGGACTCGTCCACCGCGATGAGATGTGACGTCTCGGGCGGCGGGTCGGAAAGGGAGTTGACCTGCTCCTCGTAGTCACGGTCGGTGCCGGTGATGCGGTAGCGGTGTTGCCGCAGGTGCTCGTCCCACGAGGGCACCACGAACTCTTCCACGAAACGGTGCGCGACCTCGCCATCCCGAAAGAGGCCCCACTGGGTGGCGCCGGTGCGCAGGCGGGAGAGGCGGAGCTGATTCATGGCATCGAGGAATGCGTGCTCTTTCTCGGGCGCAATTGTGTAAACGGTCTCGACCAGGACTGGTCCGGCGTCCGGCCTGGCGTCGAAGACGAGTGCCGGCTCGGGCCAGAACGCCTGGGCTCGGCGGTCCATCGCGGCCGTCTCGGTCAGCGGCCACAGGCGAATCGTCGCGAGCCCGCCAAGCAGTACGACGGCCGCGACGAAGAAGGTGATCGTCACACCAAGAGGCTCGGCGACGACGCCCCAGAGCAGCGAGCCGATGGCCTGCGCGCCAAACAGGACCATCTGGTAGACGGACATGCCGCGGCCGCGCACCCACGCCGGCAGGAAGAGTTGGAGCTCGGCGTTGACGTCGGAGAGAAAGGCGATCCAGGCAGCACCCGCGGACAGCAGCACGATCACCGCGAGGACCGTGTTCGGTACGACGACCAGCAGCGGGAGAGCGACTGCGTAGACGGCGCTGGCCGCGGCGATCAACGAGTTGGCCGAAACGCGGGCGCGGAAGCGGGGCAGCAGCAGCGCACCGCCGATGGCGCCGCCGCCTAGCGAGCCGAGGAGTAGCCCATAACCTTCAGCGCCGAGGTGCAGCCGCTGCGTGGCAACGAGCGGCAGGAGCGCCCA
>VBDS01000112.1 GCA_005889085.1 Chloroflexota bacterium
CACCTTCGGATTGCCGCGAGGACCGGACTAGGCTGCCTCGCGTTCATGCTCACGAAAACGCAGAAGGGAGCTGCTACTCCGGCGCAGATGAACGACGCGCGAACACGAGCCAGAGGCCCATCACGATCGCCCATATCGGAACTACCGGCGCGGAGAAATAGAACGGCGCGGTGAGTGGGCTAGAAGCCCAGCACTTCGTCGACCAGGACGACGGCGATGCGGCCTGGGGTGATTTCCCGCTTGATGATCAGAATGTTGTTCACGCCGCTGCGAACGCCATAAGCGGCCTGGGCGCCGCGCATCCTCGAGGGGGTAGGAGTACTCGTCGATTCGGCGGAGGCCCTCGTCGAGGTCAGAGACGATCTTCTGTATCCCGACGACGAAAGTTCGACTCAGTAGGTCTTTTGGGACCCGCAAAGAGATCTTGGTCGTCGCTTGATTGAGCGACTCCAGAACTTCGCGCTCAAAGTCCTCATCGCTTAGCTCGTCGCCCTAGAGCACGTTGAGCATCGTGTCCGAGAGGAGGTAGGTCACCGGATGGGGAATCGGCTGATCGGCTACGTTCCCCAGGGAATGCGGAGGTCGATGCTGGCCAGAACCCTCGGGGCAATCCTCACGCTTCTCCTCGCACTGCTCGTGAGCTATGGCCTGTGGACCGTTTACGAGAACACACTTACGCCTGCGGCGCTGGATCAGCGCTCGCCGGTCAACGCGAAACCTTCGCGGCCCGGCGAGCTCTCAGCGACCGCCGCTCGGGCGCTCCAGGCCTATGGCGGAGAGGCGGTCTGGAAAGCTGCGACCGGCGTAGACAGCACCGTGACGGTGGGCGGGCTTTTGTTTCAACTCAAGGGTGCCGGCATTCCCCCTCACGCGACGATCACCGTCGATGTTCAACGGCCCCACACGGTCATCAAGCCCGTAGACGATGCCGGCGACACCGGCGTTCTCGATGGTTTCAGCGTGATGATCGTCGCCCCGGATGGGAAGGTGCTGGAGCAGCGCGATGACGCCCGGCAGCACCTCCAGAACGCCAGCATCAGCACCAAATGGGACGGATTGAATCTCCTGTACTTCGTCGGGTACGCATTTTGGGGCTACTACACACTTCCCTACCAGCTGATGCGAACCGACATCGGATGGACCGAGCTAAATGATGGAGTCCTCGAAGCCGACTACGGAACGAATCTTCCCGTCCACAGCCGGATCCAGCGATTCTCGTTTGACACCAAGACCGGGCTGCTCAGGCGCAACGACTACACACCTGTGGCCGCCGACCCCGGTGCGAGAGTAGCCAACATCGTCTTTGAACACGGAGTGTCCAACGGCATCCGGTACACGTCGAAACGGCGAGTCAAGACTTCGATCGCGCAGTACGGTTGGGTCCTCCCAGCTCCTGACTTCATCACGATCGATGTGGAGAGCTGGCGGCTGCGATGAGTTGCCTCTGCTCCGAGATTCGCGTCTAACGGCGCCCTCCTGGTCCGCGAGCAGGACGGCAAACCCGCATCCGCGCGCGGACGCCGCACCTGGGAAGAATTTCTGGCCGATAGGCTCAGATGACGAGCGGGAGGCCTACCCGGCTCTAGGTCTCCTTCCGCGCGAGGGCCGATCTCGCGGAGTGCCGCAGCGTGCGAGTGGTTGCCCGAGCAGCGCCAGTGCCGGCTCCCGCGGCTAATTCCGCTGATTCAAAACCGCGAGTACCGGCTCCCGCGGCAAATCGACCTCCGTCGTTCCCGGCCGCATGAGCTTCCCAAGCCGTTCCTGCCAGATTCCGCCATTCGGGCACAAATGGTCGAATCCCGACGAATTGGTGGCCCAGTTGGGCACAGTTGGTCGTATCGCGCCACGGGCCGAACGGTTTTGGGGTGGCTAGCGGGACTTGAACCCGCGACACCCAGATCCACAATCTGGTGCTCTGCCTACTGAGCTATAGCCACCACGGCGCGGCGAGGACGGCTGCCTGGGGAAGCCACGATTCTACCGCCCGGCCCGTATGTACCAGAATTGAAGCTGATGGCAACTCAGGCTGAATTCGAGCAGGCGATCCAGTCAGGGGAGCTGATCGAGTCCCCCAAGGAGATGACCCCCGAGTACCTCCGGGAGCTCAAGCACACCCTCATCGTCTCCGGCGACACCGAGCTCATCTCCGCCCCCGCCTACTACCTCGCGGCCAAACGCGCGCCGAGCATCAACGCCTTCATGACCGGCATCGCGATCATCCAGGACGAGCTAGCGCACGCCCATATCGCCTACCACATCCTCGAAGACCTGGGCGAGGACCAGGAGAAGCTGATCTTCAGCCGCGACCCGAAGACCTTCCGCTACCCCTACGCCTTCGACGTCCCGCTCGACACCTGGACCGAGCTCGTCGTCGCCAACGGCTTCTACGACCAGGCCGGCTTCTGCCTTCTGGGCGACATCCACGACAAGTGCTCGTACGGCCCATGGAAGCGCGGCCTGAACAAGGTGATGCTCGAGGAGAACTTTCACCTTCGCAATGGCCGCACCTGGATGAAGCGCCTCAGCGCCTCGGGTGGTGCCGCGAAGGACGAGCTGCAGCGCGCGGTGGACTGGATGTTCCCGCTGAGCGTCGAGTGGTTCGGTCTGCCGGACGCCAAGAAGATGCACTCCCTGCAGCTCGAGTACCGGCTCAAGGGGCTGACCAACGACCAGCTCCGCCAGTGGTGGCTCTCCACGGTCGTGCCATATTGCGAGCAGATCGGCGTCAAGGTCCCCGCGCACAAGGAGACGCGCGACGGTAAGGACGTATGGGAGCTCGACTACCCCTTCCCATGCGAGTTCGATGCCGAGGCCAAGCGCTGGGACTTCAAGCAGCCGATCACCTGGGACGGTGTTCTCGCCCGCTGGCGGGCCCGCGGCCCGCGCAACGCGGAGATGGTCGCCATGTTCCAGGAAGAGTTCCACAACTTCCGGAAGACACATCACCGCAAAGAGTCATGACGCAGCGCCTTTGGGCAGCGCTGTCTGAAGTCCAGGATCCCGAGATGCCGGTAAACCTGGTCGACCTCGGCGTGATCTACGCCATTCACGAAGCCGATGGAGTGGTCGAGGTCGACCTCACGTTCACCGCGATGGGCTGCCCCGCGTCCGACTTCATCCTCGACGACGTGCGCGAGCGCCTGCTGCGCGAACCGGGAGTCAGCGAGGTGCGGATCACTGTGGTGTGGGATCCGCCGTGGACCACCGCCCGCATGACCGAGGCTGGGCGCGACACGCTCGAAGCCTGGGGTCTGGCTGTTTGACGAAATACCAGAGGGTCAGTGGTGACGCGATCGAGTACGAGGTGTTCGCGCGCAAGACACGAGTCGAGCCCCTACACCAGGTCGGCAGCGTCGTCGCGCCAGACGCCGACCTCGCGATGGCCTACGCCCGCGCGACCTACGACGAGGAGCGGTGGTGCGAGATGGCCATCGTGCGCAAGGATGATGTGATCCATCTCTGGCAACCAGGAGAAGCATGAGCCTCTCCGACCTCGTGCTGTCGATCGCGGACAACAAGCAGATGCTTGGCCTGCGCTACGCGGAGTGGGCCACGCGCGCCCCCTCGCTCGAGGCCGATATCGCCGCCGCGGCGATGGGACTCGACGACCTTGGTCACAGCCGTGTCCTCTATGGATGCCTGGAGCCTCTCGGTGCCGACCCACGCAGTCCGCTGCGCGAGTCCGACCCCGCCAACCTCAGCAACCTGGCCTACTTCGACGAGCCCTGGACCGAATGGAGCGAGTTCGTGGCCGCCAACGCGGTCCTGGACACCGCATTCACGGCGATGATCGAAGCCTGTGTCGGCGGCTCGGTTGAAGTCCTGCAGCACCGTCTGCGCAAGATGCTGATGGAGGAGCGCTACCACTTCCTTCACGGCCGCAGCTGGCTGCGCTCTGGGATCGACACCGCCCCGCTGGAGCGCGCGTGGCAGGAGGCGATCGAGTGGTTCGGACCGCCGGACGGTGAGACCGCCGCCCTGCATAGTGATGGCAAGCTCAGCATGGGCCCGGCAGAGCTGCGCGCGCGACTCGAGGAGCAGCTCGAGACAAAGGCCCCCAAGACCGCCATCGAGTGGAAGGCCTGGGACCCGATTCGGCGCCGCAGCCGGGGCGGCGCGATCGACCAGCACACCTTCGCCATGCTGCGTGGACTAGAGGAGAAGAAGTACGCCCCGCCAGGCGCCGCGAAGCAAGCAGCCCCACCCGCCTAGGCCCGCTTCGCGGCCCGAGGCGACCTCTCCGCTGCGTGGGGAAGGGGCTGAACCGCGCTGTCCTCACTGCAAGGCAGCCGATGCTGAGGTCATCTCGCTGTTCGGCACGCAGGCGATGACGCTTCAATATCGTTGCCGCAAGTGCGGCACGGTATTCGAAGCGATCAAGTACTAGGGGGCCGCGCCCCTCAGCCCTTTTCCTCCTCGTCAGCAGGCGTCGAACCCTGACGCCGTCGCACGATCGCAAGCGGCAGCCCGGCCAGCACCACAACCACGATCAGCACGGCGACGATGATCGGCAGCGTCTGCCCTCCCCCCAAGGTGACCGACCCCGGCGGGGGCGACGCGGTGGGGTAGCCGGCAGCGAAGTAGCCGAACGAATCCACTCTCGTGTCGACAGTGAACGGCGCCGCCTGCTCATTTCGCCCGATCGACTTCCAGGGTCCGGCTGGATCAGATGCCCGGTACACGTCCGATGGATCCGGCTCGAGGTTCGAGTAACGCAAGGTCAGGCTGGCCGTCTTGCCTTTCGCCGGCGGCGCCGACGCCGTGATCTGGTAGACGTTCGTCACGAAGCTGATTCCCGGGGGCTTGGGACACGAGTCCAGCGGCACGATGTCGACGGAGATCGTCGTCTTGCCAGCCGAATCGAAAGTCCCCGGCAGAAAGCCGATGACGACCTGCCCATCGTCGGTGAAGGCGGAGTTCGCATCGCTCACTCCGTTGATCACCTTGATGTCGAGGTGGCCAGAGCTCGGCTTGACGTTGGCGCCGGCCTGCGGCGGAGGACATGTCCAGTTGTACGCCTGCGGCGGCCCGAAGCCGTCATAGAAACCGGGGGCGACCATCCAGGCCGCGAACAGATAGGTGACGGCAGCCCCGACCAGGATTCCCAGACGCCTCACAGGGCGAGGTCCGCGATGACGTGGCCGACGATCGGGCCGACGAGGTCCCTGCACGCCCAGCGCCATAACGCGAGGAGAAGGCCGGCCGCGGCGACGGCGCCGAGAAACGCTGGCGGGTGCGAGAGCGCGTGTGCGAGCGTCCACAGCAGCGTGCTGCCGACTACTGCCGCCGGCGCGCCCCCGAGGTCTTCGAGCGCCGCGTAGAGCGCGCCTCGAAACGCGATCTCCTCTCCGATCGAAACCGCCACCGCCGCAACAGCCAGGCCCACGGGCAACATGGGCGCCGCTCCAGACCGGGCGGCCGCGGGCAGGATGAGCACGACGCCGAGGGCGACTCCACCGAGCAGGCGGAGCCCCAACCTCGAGGTGCCCAGGCCCAGGCGCCCGGCCGGCCACCCCACCGCGGCGACTCCGAGCGCCGCGCCTCCCAGGACGAGTGCGATCACCGCGGCGGCCCCAGGCGCCTGGATGGCAAGTGCCCGCGTCCACTCGACCACCAGCACGTAGGCGGCGATCGCGACGACACGCGCGGCCGCGTGTGAGCGGAGGACCGATAGCACCGCTCGATTATCGAAGAACCCTAAATCTGGGCGGCCGCTCCGAAGTTTCGGTTCGAGTCCGGGAAGAACCTGATGTACGCGTCTTCTACGTGAGGCGGTCAGGCGCGGCGTAGACGTTGAAACGCTCGCCGCGAAGAAATCCGACGAGCGTCTGGTTGAACTCGCGCGCCAGTGCGACCGCCAGGCTCGAAGGTGCCCCCACGGCCGCAAGCACCACGATGCCCGCTGTGATCGATTTCTGGACGATCTCATAGCCGGCGCGACCGCTCACCACCAGAATCGTGTCGCGGGCGGGCAGCCGGCCCTCGATGAGCATCCGCCCCACCACCTTGTCGACGGCGTTGTGCCGGCCGATGTCCTCACGCACGCAGATTGGATTGCCCCCGGCGGTGAAGAGTCCCGCGGCGTGCAGCCCGCCGGTGCGCTCGAACACGCCCTGGCCCGACCGCAGCTGCTCAACCAGCCCGGGCAGCAGCTTCGGGTCGACAGGCGGCCCGGGCGGCAGCACCGAGAGGTCGCGGCGCAGGTCTTCGATCAGTACCGCGCCGCAAACGCCGCAGGCGGAGCTGGAGAGCATCGAGCGCTCGGGCTTGCGGCGCGGCACGCCCGCGAGGTGGACGTCGACCTGATTGGATTCGACGATCGAGGCGTCGACTTGAAACGCGGTTTCGGACTCACCCGATTCGGCGCTGATACGCAGCAGCTGGATGTCCCCCAACTTGCGAACGATGCCCTCCGCGTACAGCAGGCCGAGGGTCAGCTCCACATCGTGGCCGGGCGTGCGCATGACGACAGAAAGGTCCTCACCGTTGAGCATCAGCTGGAGCGGCTCCTCTGTGACGACCGCATCGGGAGAATCGCTCCACTTGCCGGCATCCCACCGACGCACGCGTATCCCAGGTGCCGCAGGCCTGGCCATCAGCCTTCCGCTGCGCGCAGCTCGCGCCCAGCCCGTGGCACAGTCGTCGTG
>VBDS01000113.1 GCA_005889085.1 Chloroflexota bacterium
TGACCTTCGGATGCCAGAGGGCCAGGAGAATCCCTTTATCGCTGAGATCACTGCGAGCGTTGGAACGGACTGGCCGACATACAGGCGAGAAGGACCCGGCATGAGCGCGTTCGTCATCGAGGACGGCGTCGTGTATCACACGTACTCGGCCTACGAGCGCGGGATAGACGCGCTCTGGGGCATGTACCAGTGGCTCGACCGCGCGCCGCGCGGTCGCAACGAGACCGGCTTGTGGTGGCGCCGCCACGACGAATACGACGGCCGGTGAACCCGTGCGTCTTTGACGCAGAAACGCCGAATTCTGTCGGCAATGGACGTTTTTGGATCCAAAGACGCCCAAACAAGGCTGCTAGCGCGCCCCGAACGCTGGCGGACTCCGCCGAGCGATACATAAGCTCGCCGCTGTTCGCTGCACGTGGTTAGCGGGCGTCGGTCTCCAGGTCTCTGATTTCACGTCGCGGAACCGCCTGAGGCGACGAGGCAGATCCAAACCAATCCAGGCGCAATCGCCGGCTGGACGCCCCCAGAAGTGCTGAAGGCGGGTGGACCACTCGCGCCCTGCGTCCACGTAGCGTCGAACTCACGCCCGGCGGTGAACACCTGGGCCTTGCCGCTGCCCGTGACATCGTGGTCGACTCCGACCTGGCCGTTGACATCTACGACCTCGGAGGTCGGTTTGATGTTGACCTGCTGGACGATCAATGTGGAGATGATCACCGGAGCCCGCGTGCTCGCGTCGATGAAGTCGCCCGTGTCTTGCTCGATTCGCCCCCAGCCGCCGGCAGCCGTGTCGTAGGCGAAGGTCGGTGTCTCGGTGTCGGAAACCGGCACGATGACCCGGGTCATTGGTTTGCCGCCGGTGACGGATGTCGCAGGAGTTCGCTGCCAGAGCGACCAGGACACGCCCGGGGCGCTCGCGTGCGATGCGATGTCCGAGAGATGCGACCCATCGCTGTAGAGGTTGTGGGGAGCTGCTCGAGTGTTGTCGCGGAAGAGGTCACCGTTGGCGCTGTTCTCGTCGACGTGGGGAATCCCGGCCGACCGGATCTGACCATTGATGTACTCGCTGCCGCCGGAGTAAACCACAACTGCGCCGTAAATCCGGGCCAGGGCGATAGTGACGAGGCGAGCGCTGCGGATGGGCCCTACCCTTCCGCTCGGTGCGGAGGTGTACAAGGCGCTGAAACGACTGATGCCGCCTTCGGTGACGTACTCGTAGACGATCGCAGCATTCTGCAGCCCGGACTGCGGTCGGGCGACCGAGATGTTCTCGACCTGTACGAGTAGCGGCGCGGGATGATTGCCAGGCGTCAAGGTGGTGGCATTGCACCCGTTCAGCGAAAGCACGAGCATCGTCCCGAGCGCGGTCCTGCTCGCAGTTGAAATCCTCATTCATGGAGAGAACGCGTCAACGGCACCTTGGACGGGATCACGAGTCGGGCCGGCGAGATTTGAACTCGCGGTCGCCTGATCCCAAACCGACCCGGACGGCCCACCGAACTTGACTCATTTGGGCGAGCTGGTCGGACTCCGTGCTTGGTGTTTGCTAGCCTCTGCTTGATGCCCTTCAAGAGCAAGGCGCAGCGCCGAAAGTTCGCACAGCTGCTCGTCGAGGGCAAGATCACCGACGACCAATACGAGGAGTGGAACCGCTCGACAGGCAAGAAGGTGCTTCCCGAGCGCCTGCATCCAAAGGCTTCGCCGAAGAAGACAAGGTCGCGCAAGACCACCAAGAAATGAACCAACTGATACTGCCATGACGACGCACAAGCTTGAGACCACCGAAGCCGACATCGTCTACGACGTCCACGGCCCGCTGCCCACCGCCGACGGACGCCTACCTCTATTCATGATCGCCCAACCCATGGACGCCAGCGGCTTCAGAACGTTGGCGTCGCATTTCCCCGACCGCACCGTCATCACCTATGACCCGCGCGGCCTCGGCCGGAGCATCCGCAAAGACGGCCGCGTCGACAACGCGCCCACCGTCCAGGCAGAGGATGTGCATGCCGTGATCGAGGCTCTCGGCGTCGGCCGGGTCGACATGTTCGCGAGCAGTGGTGGCGCCGTTACCTCGCTCGCGCTCGTGGCGGCACACCCCAACGACGTGTCCTCCCTCGTCGCACACGAGCCGCCCCTCATCCCGGTGCTTCCGGACGCGAAGGCTGCCGAGCGCGCCCGCGCCGCCGTCCGGGACGCATACGAGGCCAGGGGGCCGGGTGCCGGCATGGCGGCCTTCATCGCGATGACGTCGTGGCGAGGAGAGTTCACCGACGACTACTTCGCCCGGCCTCTGCCGGATCCCGCCCAGGTTGGGATGACGACCGAGGATGACGGCTCTCGTGAGGACCCGCTGCTTTCCGACCGGTCGTGGGCGATCAGCAGCTACCGCCCCGACTTCGACGCGCTGGCTGCGGCGCCGACCCGCATCGTGATCGCCGTCGGCGAGGAGTCCATAGGCACCTTCACCGGACGCACGTCGATGGCCACCGCCGAGCTGCTTGGTCAGCAGGCGACGGTGTTCCCCAGCCATCACGGCGGCTTCATGGGCGGCGAGTTCGGATACCCCGGCCAACCCGAAGCCTTCGCACGCAAGCTGCGCGACGTCCTCAGCGACGACAAGTCGCCCGCCGCTAGGTGATCGTGATGGGCACAGTGGCGCCCGGGGGCGTGATCCGGCCGTCGACCAGTCCAAACAGAAGTTGCCACGGACCCGTCGCTGTCGTGGACGGGATGTAGAACTTCATCTGGAACCTCTCTGAGCGGCCAGACTTGATCGCTCCCGCTGCCGCGCAGTTGAGCTGGTAGTACGTCACCGGGCCGCCGGTAACCAGAGCTTCGCTGTAATCGGGGCACGGATAGAGCGTGAAGTCCTTGCTGCTCAGGTTGCGGATCGTGACGAAGAACTCGAGCGTCGAACCCTGCTTGGCGGTTTTCGGTGAGTCGATTCTGTACTGCATCTGCATGTAGTCGGGAGCTGGCGGCCATGCCACCCCAGTCGGCTTGAAAGGGTCGCGGACCAGGGGTGACTCGTGGCTGCACGTGCTGAGATCTGGCGGCACGACCGGAAAGGCAATGACGAGCATTCCGCCGCCATCGGGCAGGTCTATCAAGAGCTGAGATGCCGGCTCCTGCGAGCAGCCGGTCCATCTGATGTAGAGGAAAGCCAGGCCAGGCGCCAGGTTCTGTGCGACCGGGGAGCCGACCGATTCCGTCAGCCCGGGCGTTCCGACAGCCATCATCACGTCGACCGCCGCGACGTACTGGTCGAACTGGGTTCCTATCCCGTCGGCACCTGCAACCTTTACCAGAACGACCCGTTGCGCATCGACGATTGTGAGATCGGGAACGCCGTTCAGGTAGCACTGTGTCGAACTCTTGTTGCGCAGGACGACCGGGGTGTTGAGGTTGTTCGTCGCACCGAAGCTGCCCACGAGCTGGCCCTCGAGCTGCGAGGCTCGACATGGTGCGGTTCCCGGCGGGATGGCAACTGGGGCACTGGGCGATGGGAGCATCACGTACTCGTTGCCGCGCGGCAGCGGCACCCAGGGGACGTACGAGGCGGACGCCGAGCTCGAGTTGCACGCGCCGAGCAGAGTGACCGCAAACAGAGCCGCGACCGTGCGCATGACCTCTAAACGGTCGTACGCCTGCACTGGATACGGCAAAGGCTTGAGGACGGCCTTCGGAGGCGGAACCGACCGGCAGCGGGTAATCGACAAGTAACGCGGTTGCTCGGCGGCCGGCAACTTGGCCGGGTCGAGCCCAGGCTGCGCGCGATCTCAGGCAGCGAGGCTCGACACGCGTCGTTGGATACACCGAGGCGGAATTCGAGCGCTCGATACGCCCCGTTGGATACACCGAGGCGAAATCCTGGAGGTGCTGCACGCGCATAGGCGCGATGCACACTAGAGTTCAGAGTCGATGCGCGCAGTCGTCTACGAGCGGTACGGAGGCCCCGACGTCCTGCACATCGAAGAGGTAGAAAAGCCGCTCCCCAGGGACGACGAGGTCCTGGTCCGAATCTACGCAGTCGCAGTGACGCGCGCCGACTGCGCAACGCGCCAAGCCAACCGCAATAGCGGCCGTGGCTTCGAGCTGGTGAGTCGCGCCATCTTCGGTCTTCGCCGGCCGCGGCAGCCGATCCTGGGCGGCGATTTCTCCGGCGTGGTCGAGGCGGTGGGGCCGGCAGTCAAGGAGTTCGCGGCCGGCGACGAAGTTTTCGGCAGCACGGGCATCAGATTTGGCGCCTACGCCGACTTCATCTCGAGGCCGGAGAGCTCACGCATCACGCGAAAGCCAAAGAGCCTCAGCCACGTGGAGGCCGCGGGGATCACCGACGGCGGCCTCTACGCACTCAGCCCGCTGCGCGCAGGAAATGTGAAGAACGGCGATTCAGTCCTCGTCTACGGCGCGTCGGGTGCCATCGGCACCGCGGGCGTCCAGCTGGCAAAGTATTTCGGCGCTCACGTGACCGCGGTTACAAGCACGAAGAACCTGGAGCTCGTGAAGTCGCTCGGCGCTGACCACGTCATCGACTACACCAAGGAAGACTTCACCAAGAACGGCCAGAGTTACGACGTCATCTTCGACGCAGTGGGCAAGCACTCATTCGTGAGGAGCCGCGACTCGTTAAAGCCGGGCGGGCGGTTTCTGCCCACGGACGGATTCGACAACTTCCTGCGCGTGTTCACAACGCGCTTCCAGGACAAGAAGGTGATCTTCCCGGCTGGCGCAGTGACGAAAAGGGAGGTCGTCTTCCTCAAGGAGCTGATCGAGGCCGGTAGATATCGAGTAGTGATCGACCGCACCTACGCGCTCGAGGATGTGGTCGAAGCCCATCGGTATGTGGATACTGAACAGAAGGTCGGCAACGTCATCCTGACCGTCGCCGGCTAATCGTTTGTGCCCTCCCCCGCCTCACGCTTCGGGCGGGATCGGCGGCCCTTGCGGCCGTGCAACATGGGTCAGCGGCCGTGACCGTTTCCGACCGCCGGCCCGCCCCGAGGGTCGCCTCACCCGCCCGCAGGCTAGTTACCTTGAAAGTCGTAGGCCGGGGTGGTGTCGATCAAGTTGAACGGCACCCCGCCGATTCCGAACACATTGGGTCCGTCTGCCGTCCCCGTGAGCGACATGCTGGCGCTGGTCACGCTGTAGAGGGTGTTGTTGAGCGGGCCGGCTTCGGACACATCCGCAATGGGAACGTTGATCGTGATCACGCCGGGCGCAGTCGCGGTGTACGAGCCGGTCACCGGGGTCGAGCCCGGATAAGTCGCGAGCAACCCCCCGCCTTCCTGCTGAACCGCATTCTGGCCGGTCGCAAAGGTTGGGGCTGCACCGTTGATCGACTGCATGTAGGCGTGGAAGTACTTGCCGCCGTTGGGATCGGTCGAAGATGGCACCTTCCACTGCGTCTGCCAGAGCAGCGTCGTGCCCCCCGCATCGGCCCTTGGCGCCAGGCTTCGCAGGTCGGCGACGGTCATCTTGATTTGCAGCACGGTGCCCTTGTTGACCAGACTCATCTGCGAGCCGAGCATCTCGAGGTTGGGTTGGTTGGTGCTGCTCACCCCCGCACTGTCGAACGTCGCGGGATGTGCACTGACCTGCACGGAGTTGAGGCGCTTGGCGTGTAAGCCGACCGTGCCCACGGAAGCGAAGAGGCTTGGTCCGCCGTTCTGCCGCACGAATGCGGCCTGAGAGTCGAACTCGTCGATGCTGTTGGAGTCGGCATAGGCGATGTTGGCTTCACCGAAAGGGCCTGCGCGCATCTGAAGGAAGTCACCAAGCGTCCGGTCGCCGTTCTGGCCGCCGATCAGGGTGAACATCGAGCCCCGGTGCACGAAATGCTCACTGGCCACAATCGGACCGGTCCAGGTCGGAGTCGCGCTGGTGAAGTTGAGCGACTGATCGAGAAACAAAGTCCAGTCCCCGCTGACGGAATCCGGCCCGTGGCTCGGGTTGGTGGTAGTGGGCTTGGGAGCTTTGGCAGGGGTGCCATACCAGGCGATGTCGACGCGCCCGGCATCGCCCGCCGCGGGCCACGCGAAGACGTTGTTGTGCAGGCCGGGGGTCGGCAGCTGCCGCGGCGCCGCCCAGGTGTTGCCCAGGTCGGCCGACACCGAGTAGAAGAGCAAGGTGTCCCCAGTGACGTTGCCGGTGGTCGCGTCATACCGAGCCTGCTCCCAGACGATGAAGATGTTGCCCGCGCGATCGATTGCCATGGTCGGGAAGTTGGCGCCGGTTATGAACCCTGGAAAGTGGGTCACCACGACGTCCTGGCAGTTCGCGTATCCGGTAGCCGACACAGTGAAAGCGACCAGGTCGCAGCGCCCTACCAGGATCGAATCCAGGTTCTGGTTGTCATGTACGACGTAAGCGCGCTTGACGCCGCCCGCGCTGGAGATTTCGACGTTGCCCATGATGCCTTCGTTGCAGGGCTGGTTGATGATCTGCACAGGTCCGTACTGCACGCCTGCCAGCGCCGAGTCGGCAACCGGAGACCGATCCAACACGAGCCGGTTGCTGGTGGCGCATGTCGGGTCTGGTAGGCCGACAACGTTCGGCACCAGGTCGTAGGCCATGGTGACCGACCCGCCGTTGGTCGCATCGCCTTCCGTGGCCAGCCATGGCCGATCGACCGGCGTGGCCGGCACGCCAGTGCAGCTGAATGCGAAGCTCCGGCCCTGATCTCCGGAGCGGGCCGTGCTCATGTTGGCGAGCGTGAGGTCCGAGAAATAAAGGTTGCCGGCGGTGTCTGTGGCGAGCTCCGAGTCCCCGCCGCCAACGCACGAGAGCGGTTTACCGAAAGGCTGTGCTGCCCCGGCCACCCACTTGAATGTCTGGCCGCCGTCAAAAGATCGGTTTATATAGCTGATAGTCGACGACAGAGAGCCAGGAGCGCTGGTGTAGATGCGTCCACCCGGATCGACTGTGGCGCCTTGCTCGAAACCAGTTCCTTGCACGCCGCTGATCGTCGGATTGCCAAATGTCGGAACGCTCGAAGCAGCTCCGAGGGCCGGCTGCAGCGCCGACAACGGTAAAAGTGCCCCCACCCCCAATGCACCAAGCAAAGCCGCCGGCCGGCCCAATCGATTACCCATTTCTCTCTTTCCTTAATGGCGGTTGCCGATGATGCACGGCCCCGATGTCTGATTCGCAGCGCGCAGCAAGTTGATCGTGTTGTCGTCGGCATAAGCGATGTGCGCGCAGCCGGTTGGGTCGACCGCTTCGGTGATGAAGTCGGCGAGGTTGCGGTTCGAGTTTGGATCCACGCAAAAGATTCCAAGGTTGCAGATGTCACCGATGTGCATCGGCGTCGTGGTGATCTGGGTGGTCGCCCACTTTGCCGTGCCTGGACTGAGGGTCAGGTTGAGCGATTGAGATGCGTAGAGGTTCCATCTGCACGGCGGCGGGTACGTGGTCGGATTGCCGTTGGCAGGACCTGGCCCGGCGCAGCCGCCGGGATCGGCCTTACCGAACGGATCCGTGGGAAGAATTTCGGTTGTGCGCAGATACGCGACGTCCACCTGTCCTGGATCCCCGGCTGCGATTGCCGGGAACCAGTGGGTGCCCGTCTCGCTGGGAGAATTGACCCGGTATGCCCTGGCTGCGCTGCCCGGTATCAGGCCACCCCCTCCGTCCCAGTGCGAGCCACCATCGCTCGACCACACGACGTACATGTCGGACTCGCAGGAAGCGTCCGACTGTACGGTCCCCGCCGTCGATTCGGCTGAGCACGTCGCGGGATTCGAGTTGAGATTGGCGGCGAAGCCGAAATAAGGGTTTCCCTGGTCGTCGGTTGTGAAGCTCGCGAAGGGCGTCGACGCATCGTGGCCGATGCCCGCGTCGAACGCCTGCTGTGGTGTCCACGTGCTGCCGCCGTCGTCCGAGTACGACACCCAGAGCGTGTGGAAGGACTGCAGCATGGTGATGTTGCAGCCGGCGGCGTTTTGCGCAAGGTCGGCCGCGATCCAGGCCACGTAAATGCGTCCCGCGTGCGGAACGCCCGGCGGCACTATACGAACGCCGGACGGCACCGTGTTGCAGAACGTGTAGCCCTGGGCGACCAGCGTGCCGGCGATCGCACCCGGTGTCACAGCCGGGCTCGCGAGCACCTCCTTGGGACCGCCGAACGTGTTGCCGCCGTCGGTCGAGATGTTGACCCAGATCTGGCTGGGCCCGAAGAAGTCGTGGTACATCAGGACGACTTCGGCCGTGTTGGTCGTCCCACCGGCCGGAATCGACGCCGCCACCCACGGCCGGTCGACCCCGAAAGGCGAGCAGCTCGTGCTGCCACATGCGGGAACAGACGGGGTGGTGCCTCTCGTCCAGGTCTGGCCATGATCAGTCGACTTGAAGACATCTGCCTGGAGAGTGGAGGTGCCCGCGATGACGTTGAGATTGCACAGGTACACCGAATTCGACTGGTCGGTCGCCAGGCAGTCGTCGCCGCTTTGCGGAGCGGCGGTTCTCACCGGCGCCCAGGACCTGCCGTGATTGGTCGACGTGTAGGTGAGAGTCCCGCCGCTGGGCGTGGAGTCGTAGAGCTGCCCAAGACTGTCGGAGACGATCGAAGGCTCTCCGCCGTACGCGCCGACATTGACGGTGTTGTATCCCGGTGTGCTGGTCGCCAGCACAGGGACAGATGTGCCGACCGCCACGCCTACAGTGGCGGCGATGATTGATCCGAGGCCCACGGCAGCCAACACGCCTCTTCGCAAGACGCCCATGTACCCACCCCCGGTAGTGATGTTTCCGACGCGGAAACCCCTACCTCCCTCGCGGAAAAAACGTAGCAGGGTCCAGGCCGGCGGGCAACTAGTAGCTCCTCCAGGCCAGGTTTGGCTGTGTGAAGTTCCTGACGTCGGTCTCGGCCTCGCCTACAAGAACCGCTCGCTTCGACTTCTCGTCGCTCGCGACCGTTGATCGTCCCCTCGTCAGAGATGCCATCGGTCGAGTTCTCGCGGCGCCATCGCGCATGAAAACGCCCCTACCCGGGATCGTCCGCGCTCTACGTACGGCCTTCGGATTGGGCCACGGCTAAGCTGTGCGGCTTAGGAGAAGAATGTCGAGGCAGAGCTGGATCCTCGTGGCACCCAGAACCGCCGCGGCGGGTAAGCCGGAGGTACATAGATAGGTGGACGTGCGTGACGATGTGGTCAACATTCTGGCCGGGTTCTCGCTGTTCGCGGACCTGTCGACACCCGAGCTCGAGAGCCTCGTCGAGACGTTTGGCGAAGAGAGCTTCCCGGATGGCGAGAGGGTCCTCCGTCAGGGGCTGACCGGCTCCAACTTCTATGTGATCCTGGAAGGCACGGCGAGCATCCGTGTCGACGGTATCGACAGGTCCGCACTCAGGCCGGGCGACTACTTCGGCGAGATCTCATGCCTCCTCGGGGTGCCTCCGGTGTCGGACATCGTGGCGCAGGATGGCCTGCGATGCCTGGTGCTGCCGGGCGCCGAGCTCGAGCCGTACCTGGTCGGGCACCCACGTGTGATGTTTCGGCTTCTCCAGGGCGAGGCGCGGAAGGTTCGGGCGACCACCAGGTGGTTGAGCTGACAGAGCGGCCGTTTCCGCCCGGTCGGTATCCGCTCATCGTCG
>VBDS01000114.1 GCA_005889085.1 Chloroflexota bacterium
ACCAGGCTCGAGATCGACGGTCCCAACACGGTAGCCACCGCCGGCGCGGGGGTGATCACGGCAAGCCTCGACCGGGCGGCCAACGAGCACGGCCTCATGTACCCGCCCGACCCGGCCAGCCTGGAGATGTCGACGATCGGTGGGAACGTGGCCTGCAATTCGGGTGGTATGCGGTGCGTCAAGTACGGCGTCACGGCCGACTACGTGATCGGCGCGACGGTGGTTCTGGCCGACGGTCGCGTCATGCGGCTCGGCGGCAAGCTGCGTAAGCGCGCCTCGGGTTATCGGCTGCTCCAGCTCTTTGTTGGTTCGGAGGGAACCCTTGGCATCATCACCGAGGTAGTCGTCAAGCTCGTGCCGCTGCCGCGATACCGAGCCACGGCGATGGTCGGCTTCGCGACAGTCGAGGAAGCGGGCGCAGCCGTCGCGCGATCCCTGGCCGCAGGGCACTTTCCTGCCGCGATAGAGATCCTCGACCGTGGCTCGCTCGAGCTGGTGCGCGACAAGCTCCCGCCGGGTTTCGAGCCGAACCTCCAGGCAGTCCTGATCGTCGAGCAGGATGGCAACGACGAAGAGTTCGTGCGACTCGACCTGATGCGAATGGTGGAGGTGCTAGACGGTGCCGACAACCGGATTGCGCAGTCATCGCTCGAGCGTGACAAGCTCTGGGACGCGCGCCGATCCTTTGGCAAGGTCCTCATGGCCATGCCTAAAAATTTCTTCGCCGAAGACGTCGCCGTCCCGATTGCGGAGATCCCCGTGATGATCCACCGCGTGCAGGAGCTGGCGCGCCAGACTGGCCTCCGCATCGTCACCGTCGGCCACGCCGGCGATGGCAATCTCCACCCCACCATCCTCTTCACCGACGAGCAGCGGCACCTGGTCAGCCATGCGGCGGCCCAGATCTTGATGGACGCGCTCTCGCTCGGCGGCTCAGTCTCAGCCGAGCATGGCCTCGGCGCCCTCAAGCGAGACTTCGCCGAGCTGGAGCACGGACCGATCGCGATCGAGCTGATGCGGCAGCTGAAAGCGGTGCTCGACCCAGACGGGATCCTCAACCCGCACAAGATCTTTCCTGAGCAGCAGGCCAACGATGAGTTTCTCAACGCGATGCCGGGCTGGATGCCCAACCCCAATCGTCGCCCGCGCCGTGCCGAGCTAGGGCTGTGAGGATTGCGCGCGCGACGGCGTATGACGTGCCCTATCCCGCATCACCGTTCGACGGCTGGTACCTTCCGTCTGTGGAGCGAGTGGTTGCGGCCGCCCGCAAGACTGCGAATCGATAGTGGAAATCGATCTGACAGGCCAGCGCGCGATCGTCACGGGCGCCAGCACGGGGATTGGGCGGGCGGTCGCCAAAGCTCTTGCGGGCGCCGGCGCCGACGTCGCGATCCACTACGGCAGCAGCCGGAACGAAGCCGAGGAAACTGCCCGAGCGGTCGAGGCGCAGGGTCGCCGCGCGTTCTTGGTGCAAGCGGACTTTCGCGACCCCACGGCCGCGGGCAAGGCGGTCGAGGCGGCGGTCGAGGCGCTCGGTGCGCCGATCGACATCCTCGTCAACAACGCCGGTTCGTTGATCGGCCGCAGCGCGGTCGATGAGATGGACGAGGAGCTGTGGCAGGAGGTTATCGCCCTCAACCTGTCCTCAGTCTTTTTCGCCACCAAGGCCGCGCTTCCACACCTCGGCAACGGCGCGCGGATCGTGAACGTCTCATCGATCGCCGCGCGTCACGGTGGCGGCCCAGGCGCCTTTGCCTACGCGGCGGCCAAGGGGGGCGTGATGACCCTGACGCGAGGATTGGCGAAAGAGCTTGCGTCGCGAAACATTCGCGTAAATGCGATTGCGCCCGGTGTCATCGAGACCCCTTTCCACGACAAGTTCAGCACGCCGGAGCTGCTCGAGACCTTCAGGAAAGGCATCCCTCTTGGTCGCCTTGGCACATCCGAAGAGTGTGCGGGTGCGGTCCTCTACCTGGTGTCGCCGCTTGCCTCATACGTCACCGGCCAGAGCATCGACATCAACGGGGGACAGTGGTTTGCCTGACGAGCTCGACCATTCGATCGCCGACTTCGCGGGTTGAAGCAGCTCCGCCGAGATCGGCGGTGAGAACCGATCCCTCTTCGCAGATGCGGTCGATCGCTCGCTCGATCCGTTGAGCTCCCTGCTCATCGCCGAGGTGCCGGACCATGAGCGCCGCACACCAGATGGCCCCCAGCGGGTTTGCCGTTCCCTTGCCCGCGATGTCAGGCGCCGAGCCATGCACCGGCTCAAACATGGAGGGGTACCGGCGTTCCGGATTGAGATTGGCGCTGGCGCACAGTCCAAGTGACCCCTGCAGCGCGCCGCCCAGGTCGGTAAGGATGTCGCCGAACAGGTTGGAAGCCACCACCACGTCGATGGAGTCGGGGCGAAGGACCATGCGGGCGGCCATTGCGTCGACGTGTATCCGCTGCAGCTCAACACCATCGAAGTCTCGGGCCACCTCTTCGACAACCTCGTCCCACAAGACATATGCGTAGCGGGACGCGTTGGACTTGGTGACGCTGACGAGTCGCCGGCGACGTTGCTCGGCCAGACCGAACGCGTAACGGGCGACGCGCTCGATCGCGAGCCGGGTGAAAACGGGCACTTCGACGGCCACCTCCTGCGGGTGTCCGACGTGCACACGCCCTCCAGTGCCTGAGTACTCGCCCTCGGTGTTCTCGCGGACGAAGATCATGTCGATATCGCGCGGGCCGCGGCCGGCCAGCGGGGAGGTGATGCCGGGTGGTAGGCGGATCGGCCGCAGGTTGACGTATTGCTCGAATGTCTTGCGGATGGGGAGCAGACAGCCCCACAGCGACACGTGGTCTGGAACGGTGGGCCAGCCAATCGCGCCGAGGTAGATCGCGTCGAATCTGGCCAGTGTTGCGAGCGCGTCCGGCGGCATCATCGCGCCCGTTCGCTCGTAACGATCGGAGCCCCAATCCAACTGAGTGAAGGCCAGGTGTGGATCAATCGCCGACAGAACGCGAATCCCCTCGGGAATGACCTCCTTCCCGATTCCATCTCCGGCAATGACCGCAATTCGTTTTGCGATCACAGAATTTTATGAGTCCGCCGCGGGCCGGCGAGCGAGCACCTCGCCGTGGAGAACAGCGAAGAAGCCGTCGGGCTTCTCAGCCCATTGCCTCCATGCCTCGGCCAGCGAGTCAAGCTCGTCGCGGTCGGAAAGCTCGTATTCCAGCGCCTGGTCGGCGAAGGATGAGAAGCGCACTCGATCGGCCCACGATCCGCCCCACCAGGCCCTGCTGTCCGGGTCGGCAAAGGTCCAGGTCGAGCTGCTCGCCACAGCATCGGTGAAGCCGGCCTGCTGAACCCATCTGAGTAGGTGGCGGCCGGCGTCGGCCTCAGCTCCGTTCCGCCGGGTGATCTGGTGGTACAGCTGCATCCACCGCTCGAGTCGAGGATCGGGTGGGGCCCAAGCAAACGCGGCGTAGTCGCTGTCCCTGACACCGAGAATGCCGCCGGGACGCATCAGACGGTACATCTCTTTCAGCGCGTCGACAGGCCTGGTCAGGTGCTGCAGCACCTGGTGTGCGTGGACCACGTCAAATCGCGCGTCGTCAAACGAGAGCCCGTACACATCGCCAACCGAGAACGTGACGTTGGCCCCGCCGCGGCTCCGACGCAGCTCATCGGCTCGGGCGATCACCTCGCCCCGCGAGTCAATGCCTACGACCCTCCCAGGTGCAACGCGCTCGGCCAGGTCCATGGTGATGGTGCCGGGCCCGCAGCCAACATCCAGCAGCTCTTGTCCTGGCTGGAGAGAGTCAAGAAGGTAGCCCGCAGAGTTCTCGGCAGTCCTCCAGGCGTGGCTCCGCAGCACCGACTCATGGTGTCCGTGCGTGTACCTGTCCATGGGGAGGCCCAAGAACTTAACTTAGATCGGGCAGCGACGATGAATGTTCCAGAGAGTCATGCCGACCTGCTCTTGCGCCCGCTCTTCGCGCATCTCGCCACCGTCCGGCCCGACGGAGCACCCCTGGTCAACCCCATGTGGTTCTTGTGGGACGAAGCCAGGGGCGTGATCAAGCTCACCCACACGAAGCGCCGCCGCAACTACAGCCTCTTTCAGAGTGAGCCTCGCGTTGCCCTGGACATCTCTGATCCGGACGATCCATATCGGTACCTGCAAATTCGTGGAATCGTCGAAGCAATCGAAGACGATCCAACAGGTGCCTTCTATCAGGTTCTTCAGCTGAGATACCGCGGAACGGCCGGCGAGGTGAGTGACCGCGAACACAGAGTTGTCGTCACGATCCGGCCCACGGGCTTCAAGGTCCGCTAACCGAAGAGGCGGTCCTGCTCCTCCCGCAGCTCGTAGAGGAACCCGGAACGATCGACTTCGACGTCATCCCAACTCAGGGCCTGATCTCGCGCCACCGCCCGCTTCAGGCGCCCGCGGTACGCGAATCCAAACGGCAGCAACCGCTGATCCCGCGCCACCTCATAGCGCTCGGAGAGCCCGTACACGGCGTAGCCGCCGGCCCCATCCAGCCCGTCGCCGGGCTTCAAATCCCGCTTGGCAACCGCGATGAGCTCGGCCACCATACCCCCGCGCAGGTCTCCGGTCGGCCGGCGCTGAAGCACCGCCCGCGCCACTGACATGGGCACCTCCACGCAGGCCAGGTGATAGGGACGGAAAAGACCCCAGTTGGGACCCCACTGCTGGGCGGTGCCGCCGAATCCGGGCTCGAACAGCGAACCCATGGACGAGCGGACACCGGGATGGTCGGAGGTGACCACGACGAAAATGCCCGGAAATACTTTGTCCTCATGGATATAGCGGCCAGAAGGGTCGATGGCGTTGACCATGTCGACAACGCCCTCCGAGTGCAGCATCCCGCCGTCACTTTTCAGGCTGAAGACGCGGCCAATGTCCTGCCAGCGGCAGTACGGCTCGTGCATGCCGCGGACCTCGGGTGGCATCCGCAAGACGTTGGAGACCGCCGCCATCTCGGTCTGCGACTTCGTCCCGTCCCGAAACGAGCAATACATCTTGGGGTTGTTCTGGTTGCGCTCTGCCTGCTCCCGGTACGTGTCGGGGGTCGCGTGATGGTCGTTCTCGAAAAGGACGGTGCCGCGACCTGCGCAGACGATCCTGAAGCCGAGCGTCTGCGCCCACTCCGCGAGCTCGAAGATGGCGCCTGGCTGGTCGCCGGCGGCGAGCGTGTAGACGACACCGGCACGCCGCGCTCGCTCGGCAAGGATTGGCCCCACGACCACGTCCGCCTCCACGTTGAGCATCACCACGTGCAGGCGATTCTCGATTGCGTCCGCCGCCACCCGCGCCCCAACTTCCGGCAGCCCGGTCGCCTCCACCAGTGCGTCCAGCTCCAGCTGCGTCAAGAGGCCCGCGTCGGCGGTGGCCACTGGCAGCCCACGACGCAGGGCATCCTGAGCGGGGCCGAGCCGGTCGGTGACCAGAGGTTCGGCGCCGTTCTCGCGCAGGCAGGCTTCGGCCCGCCCGAGGTCCACATCGGCTGCGGCCATCACCCGCATCCCCGGCATCGTGGCCACCTGGTCGACCACGCCCCGGCCCATGCGCCCGGTCCCGACCACGCCGACGCGGATCGGCTCGGCGCGACTGCGCAGCTCGTTCAGGTACACAACAGGCCCGCCATCAAGCCGAGCGCTAAGATGGGATTTTCCGGGGGTCCCGCATTCAACAAGTGAGGGGGGTTCCTGCGATGACGCAAGGCAACAGGGCCAAGTCAGGCTGGTCGCGGCGAGAGTTCTTGAAAACGGCGGGGGTGGCCGCAGCAACCATTGCCTTCCCCGAGATCATCATCTCCTGCGGCCCTCAGTCTAGTTCGACCCCGACAGCGACGATCCCCAAGCCGCGTAAGGGCGCATCGATCCGGTTGCTGCAGTGGACCAGCTTCGTCAAGCCGGCCGACGACGAGTTTGTCCGCCAGGCCCAGGAATGGGGCGCCGCCAACGGCGTCACGGTGGCGGTTGAGAAGGTCACCGGCGACCAGCTGCAGCCCAAGACAGCCGCCGCGGTGGAGGCCGGATCCGGTCCCGACATCATCCAGATGGAGTACGCCTGGCCGCAGCTCTACACGGACTCCTGTCTGGACGTGAGCAACGAGGTCAACATCCTGATTGGGAAGTTGGGCAAGCCCGACCCCGTCAACGAAGCCTTCTGCAAGGTCAATGGCGTGTGGCGGGCGATCCCCTACACGATCGTGCCCAACGCCTGGACCTATCGCACCGACTACTTCCAGCAGGCGGGCGTGACCAGCTTCCCCAAGACCTGGGACGAGCTGACCACCGCCGCCGGCAAGCTGAAAGCCACCGGCAAGCCCATCTCACAGACCGACGGCCACGCCTACGGCGACTCGCTGACCATGTGGAACCCGGTCCTCTGGGGCTTCGGCGGCAAAGAGGTAAACGCCGACGGCAAGACGGTCGCCATCAATTCCAAGGAGACGCGGGACGCCATCAGGTGGGCGCAGGGAGCGGTCAAGGCCGGGTTGGTGGTGCACCCGGAATGGCTGGATCCCGACAACAACCAGGCCTATCACGCCGACCGCATCAGCGGGACCTTGAACGGGGCCAGCATCTACATCCGGGAGAAGATCGAGTTCCACCACTACACGGACGTGACCAACAACGCGCCCATGCCAAGTGGTCCAAAGGGCACCTTCGCGATGAACCTGATCTTCAACCACGCTGTGATGAAGTGGTCACCGGACGCTGAGACGGCCAAGGCGATGCTTCTCGCCCTGATGGAGAAGGACAGCTATCTGAAGTGGACCACGGTCGCGAGCGGCTACAACGTGGGTCCGTTTGATGCGTTCCACAACGACCCCATCTTCGCGGCGGATCCCAAGCTGAAGGCCTTTGAGGATGTCGTGGCGCCGGGCAAGTGGCCGGGCTGGCCGGCATCGCCGAGCAAGAAGACGGCCCAATCGCAGACGCAGTACATCGTGGCCGACATGTTCGCCAAGGCGCTCGCCAACGGCGGCACTGGTGATATCGAGGCCGCAGTCGGAGCGGCCGAGACGTCGCTGAAGGCGATCTTCGAGAGGCCCTGACAGTAGCTAGCCTGGACGCATAGGGGATGGGGACCGCGGTCCGGGCAAAAACGGCACCTGCCTGGCACCGGCGGCGTGTGCGGATCTATGACCGCGAGGCGCCGCTCGGATATCTCCTGCTTGCGCCCACCCTTGTCGTCCTTGGCATCTTCTTGCTGTACCCGTTCCTGTTCGGGATCTGGCTGTCGGTTACCGACTCAGAGCTCGGCAACCTGGGCAGCTTCATCGGCCTCGACAACTTCCGCTTTGAGTGGCGCAACACCGACGGCGTCTTCTACACAGCCGTCGTCAACACCTTCCTGTATACCGGGATCACGACCGTATTCAAGCTGAGCCTCGGCCTGATCATGGCGCTCCTTCTGAACCAGGCCTTCCCCTTCCGGCGCTTCGTGCGCGCGGCGCTGCTTCTTCCCTACATCATCCCGACCGTGCTCAGCTATGAGGCCTGGAGGTGGATGTTCGACCCCACCTTCAGCGTCATCAACTGGCTCCTGGTGAACACACACCTGGCGCCATACCCCGGACCCAACTGGCTCGGCGTGCCCTTCAACGCGATGGCGGCGCTGATGATCGTGAACGTGTGGCGCGGCACGCCGTTTTATGCCATCGCGTTTCTGGCCGGCATGCAGGTCATCCCGGTCGACCTCTACGAGGCGGCGCGTGTGGACGGCGCGACCCGCTGGCAGCAGTTCACCAACATCACGGTGCCGATGCTCCGACCTGTGCTGCTCGTCGTCCTTCTCCTCTCGACAATCCTGACTTTCGCCGACTTCCAGGGGCCGTTCGTGCTCACCAATGGGGCTCCGTACAACAGCACCCAGCTGCTTTCCATCTGGGCCTACCAGTGGGGCATACCTGGGGGTGCCATCAGCCTTGGCGCAGCCATCTCCCTGGTCCTCTTCCCGCTGCTCACCCTCGTGGTCGCCGGCGTCCTGTTCCTGCTCCGGAGGCCCGAGTAGATGGCGGCTGTGGCACGGGTCAAGGTTCGCAGGCCCGGAACCGGCCGCGTCATCGGCGACAGGTTTGTCGGGCGCGCGCTCCGCATCTACCTTCCACTGCTCGTCATGTTGGTGGTGACGCTGTTCCCGTTCTACTGGATGGCGATCACGTCGTTCAAGTCGGCCTCCGAGCTGTTCGATTTCTCGGTCAGCCCCCTATGGGTACGCGAGCCCACCCTGGATTGGTACAGGCACCTCTTCACACAGACCAACTTTCCGCGTTGGGCGTTCAACACGGCGATCGTGGCGATCGCCTCCACCCTCATCTCGCTCTTCTGCAGCATCCTGGCGGGCTACTCGCTCGCACGTCTGCGTTATCGGGGCGCCGACACGATCGGTTGGGGAATCTTCGTCACCTACCTTGTCCCGCCGACTCTCCTCTTCCTGCCGCTGACCTTCGTCATCAGGGAGCTGCACCTGTTCAACAACCTATGGGCGCTGATCCTCACGTACCCCACGTTCCTGATTCCCTTCTGCACCTGGATGCTTATGGGCTTCTTCAAAGGCATACCTCGCGAGCTCGAAGAGGCTGCCCTGGTGGATGGCGCGACCCGCATCCAGGCCATGGTGCGGATCGCCATTCCGCTGGCCCTGCCGGGCATCCTGGCCGCCGCCCTGTTCGCTTTCACCCTTTCGTGGAACGAATTCCTCTACGCACTGATCTTCATGAACGACAGCCTGGTCAAGACCATCCCGGTCGGGGTCACGCAGGAGCTCATCCACGGTGACGAGTTCTTCTGGGGCGAGCTTATGGCTGCCGCGCTTCTGGGGTCCGTCCCGGTCGCTGTGCTGTATTCGTTCTTTGTCGATTACTTCGTTGCGGGGATGACCGCCGGCGCGGTCAAAGGCTAGCAGCCGGTGGCGTCCGTCACCTATGAACACGTCACCAAGAAGTTCTCGACCGACACCACGGCCGTCGATGACCTCAGCCTGGAGATCCGGGACACCGAGTTCATGGTCCTGGTCGGGCCCTCCGGATGCGGCAAGTCGACCGCCCTCCGTATGCTGGCCGGCCTCGAAGACATCACCGCCGGCGAAATCAAGATCGACGACCAGGTCGTCAACGAGATGCCGCCCCGCGACCGGGACGTGGCCATGGTCTTCCAGTCGTACGCGCTTTACCCGCACATGAGCGTGTTCGACAACATGGGCTTTGGCCTCAAGATGCGGGGGAGCACCAGGTCCGAGATCACCTCAAGGGTCAAGGAGGCGGGCCGCATCCTCCGGTTGGACCAGCTGCTCGCCCGCAAGCCGCGTCAGCTCTCGGGTGGCCAACGGCAGCGCGTCGCCGTCGGCCGCGCCATCGTCCGTCAGCCTCGGGTCTTCTTGCTCGACGAGCCACTTTCCAACCTGGACGCCATGCTTCGCGTGCAGACTCGGATCGAGCTGCAGAAGATGCACCAGCGGCTGGGCACTACCTTTATATATGTCACCCACGACCAGGTCGAGGCAATGACCATGGGTGACCGAATCGCCGTTATGAAGGACGGCGTTTTGCAGCAGGTGGCGCCGCCGCGGGAGATCTACGACCAACCCGTGAACATGTATGTCGCCGGTTTCATCGGCAGCCCGCGCATGAACTTCCTGCCGGTCACGATCTCCGATCACAAGGCGAAAGCCTCGGGCCTCGAGCTCAACCTGCCCAAGGCACCCGGCGTGGAACACGGCGTCCTCGGCATCCGGCCCGAGCACTTTCTGCCCAATGTGTCCGACGCGGACGCCGCCATCGACCTCAAGGTCGAGGTGCTCGAAGTCCTGGGCTCAGACCAGTACCTGTACGGCAAGGTCGGGTCGGACGACCTCATCGTGCGGGTCGATCCGCAGCTCAAGGTCGACATCGGCGACCGCGTGCGCCTTGGGCTCGACATGCAGCGGCTGCACCTCTTCGACGCCGGGACCGAGAAGGCCCTCTTCTAAGTCAGGCATCTCCCTCTCCCCGTTCACGGGGAGGTGGCTGCGAAGCCGACGGAGGGGCACCGCCAAGTAGGGCTGGCCGTGGATCAGTGCTTGACGCGCCGTCTTTCGATCAGCTCGTCAGGGTCGAAGTCCGGGGAGCGCACCCAGCGCAGCAGGCTCTGTTCGGCGGCAACGACCCGCTCGGCGGCCGCCGGCAGCTCTGCCGCGATCTCGCGTGGGACCAGCAGCACGCCGTGCTGGTCGGCATGGATCAGGTCGCCTGGGCTGACGCGCAGCCCGCCCACCGTCACCGGCTCGCCGGCTGACTCGACGCGGACGTAGGCGTGCGACACGCCCGGGCCGCGGGCGAAGAAGTGGAAGCCCATCGCGCGCGCCTCTTTCAGGTCGCGGACGCAGCCGTCGGTCACGCAGCCGGCGCACTCGAGGGCGCCGAAGATGGTGGCGTTCACCTCGCCCCAGAGCGACCCGTGGCCCGGCGGCTCGTCCAGGTCCTGCACCACCACCACGCGCGGGCTCGCCACTTCGCGCACGTGCCTATAGAGCGAGGTTTGCTCGCCGGGCGCCTGGCCACGCGCGCGAATGGTTGCGGTCGCCGCATAACCCACCATCGGTCCGAGATCGGGAAAGAGGCAGCGCACCTCCATCGACATGTAACCCTCGTCCCTGGGCCGGATCGTGAACGTCTCGATGGCGTTGCTCAGGGTGGGCGAGTCGAACTTCTTCAGCGCCTCCAAGAGAGCGGGGTCGTCAGTAGCCAGTTTTTGCGACCTCGCGCTTCACGCCGCGCAGCAGTTCGAGCACTCGGGCCGCGCCGGCGCGCAGGAAGACCGAGTCGTTGTCGATGTTGAGCATCCGAAAGCCGGCCTCGCGCCAGCGGATGGCCGTCTCTGGCCCTGCGCAGTGGATCCCGGCGATCAGGCCTCGGCGGACGCAGGCTTGCAGGATCATCTCGATCAGGCGCCGATGCTCTGGGGCGCTCGCGGTGGCGTCGGGCTTCATGCCATGGGTGACCGCGAGGTCGTTGGGCCCGACGTAGACCCCGTCGACACCTGGCACCGCCAGGATCTGGTCGAGGGCCGCCATCCCCTCCACGGTCTCGATCATGACCATGCAGACGACCGCTCGGTTGGCGCCCTCCGGACCGAAGCCGCTTACCTGGAGCGCGGCCCGGGTCGGTCCCCAGGACCGGTAGCCCTGAGGTGGATAACGGCACGCGCCGACCGCCTTGCGCGCCTCCTCTTCGGAGTTGACCATCGGCACGATGACCCCATCAGCCCCGGCGTCGAGCGCCTTCATGATGTCGGCCGGCTGGTTCCAGGGCACTCGTACGAAGCTCGGCGTCCCGGTCGCGGAGAGGGCTTGCAGCATGGGCAGCATCTGGTCGTATCCGATCAAGCCGTGCTGCGTGTCGATGCAGACCCAGTCATAGCCGGCTCGGCCCATCAGCTCGGCCGAGAACGCGCTGGGGATGACGCACCAACCGCCCACGGTCGGCTCGCCGCGCTCCCAGAGCTCGCGCAGAGTCACCGTCTCAGTCGAGCCCCCAGCCTGACTCCGTTGACGACATTCGCGGGCTCCTCGCCGTCCAACACCCGGGTCAGGTTGTCGCGCACCACCTCCAGCACCCGTGCCTCCGCCTCCAGGGTGGCTCCGCCGACGTGCGGGGAGAGGAAGACGTTCTCCATTCGCCGAAGCGGGTTGTCCGCCGGGGT
>VBDS01000181.1 GCA_005889085.1 Chloroflexota bacterium
CGCAGATGCGCGGTGTGCGCGAAAGTCACTCCAGGACCTGGACCTCGAACTGGCGCGGCAACTATGAAAACGATCCGCAGCTGCGGGCCGAATTCCTGGAAACGGCCAGATCCCGGTCGGACCACTGATCGAACCGTTCGACGTCCTCTTCGAGGCGGACGTGCCTCGTTACGAAATGCCGCAGGACCTCGAGCGGATCTACGGCCGATTGGGCTTTGCGGAGCGCGCCGTCTACTCGAACTTCGTCACGTCGCTCGACGGCGTCGTATCGCTGGGGTCGCATCCTTCGGCCGGCTCGGTGATCAGCGGACGCAACCAGGCCGACCGATTCCTGATGGGCCTGCTGCGCGCGTGCGCGGACGCGGTCCTGCTCGGCGCGGGGACGCTGCGCGCCACGCCCGGTCATCACTGGACGCCGGAGCACATCTACCCGGACCTGGCCGCGAGCTTCGCCAGGCTTCGTGCCGGGCTCGGGCGTAAGCCACAGCCCAGGCTTTTCGTCTTGACGTCGAGGGGAGATGTCGACCTGTCTCACCCCGCGGTCGCCGGCGGGGCGACGATCGTGACCACGTCGACGGTGGCTGCTCGGCTGCGCGACGCACTTCCTGTTTCGTGCGACGTGTTGGAGGTGGGGGAGCGGGGGCCGGTCGACGTGGCGCGGGCGCTGAGCCTGCTGCGTGACCGCGGCTACGCCGTGGTTCTCACGGAGGGCGGTCCTCACCTGATGGGTCAGCTGGTCGAGGGACGGCTGCTCGACGAGGCGTTCGTCACGATCTCCCCTGTGGTCGCGGGCAGGGACGTCGACGAGCGCCTCGGCATGGTCGCCGGCGTTGAGCTCTTACCGGGGAACGGGGCGTGGAGTCGCTTGCTCAGCGCCCGCCGGCATGGTGATTTTCTGTTCCTGCGCTATGCGGTTCGACGCAGCTAGCAGCTATCGCCACCCAGCATCAGCGGCGCCGAGGCTGCGACTGACGGCTGGCTTGCCACCGCGACGAGCGCTCCCGACTTCACTCCGCTCGGAATTGTGACCGTCCATTTGTCGCGAGGAATCACGACGGCGTAGTCCGGCGGTGTGTACGCGGGCGGTCCGGGCAGGTCGGTGGTCGTGCCGGTGCACCGATCGAAGAACTTGAGGTCGTACTTGACGGGAACCTTCTGCCCTGTTGTGAAGTAGAGCGCGACCTCGATGGTGCAGGAGCTCAGGTCACAGCTGGTCGAGGTCTCGGCTGGGGTGCCCACCTGGATCGGGCAGGGCGTCGCCGTGGAGCAGAACTGAACCTTGGTGAGCTGATCGGCGCGGGCCGGTCCGAAGCTCGGGACTGCGAGCGGGGTCTTCGTGCTCGCGGTCGCACTCGGCGACGTACGCGCCGAGGCCGAGGCGTGGGCCGAAGGGGTCGCGGTCGCGTGCACCTGGCCGGTCGTCGTGCCACCGCGGTTGGCCAGCACGATGACGCCGAAGATGCCGAGCAGGACGACGATGGCGACCGCGACCGCTCCCGGGATCAGCCAGGGAGGCCGCTCATCGCGCGCTCCAGCGGCACGCGCGGGAGGCCGAGGCACGCCTGGCCGTCGGGCTGGAACCGGGGCGGGGGTCGGCGTTCGGGTGGGGGCCGGGGTCCAGACCGGTGCGGGCGCCGGCGGGTTCGTGGATCGGGCCGATTCGACGACGGCCGCGCCAACCCCAAGCGGCTCGGCGGGGATGGTTGCGCCAGGCTTCCACACCGGCGCCTCGACCGGTGACCAGGTCTCCTGGGCCGGCGAAGGCGAGGGTACGGGCGCCGGGGGCGCGGGTGCGGAGGGTGCGGGTGGAGAGGTGCCGAACGCCGAGGCCGGGGCCGGCACCGGCGCGGCCGACGGAGCGGCGGGTGCCGCGGTCTCCCAGCTGCGCGCCGGAGGAGGAGGCTCGGGCTCAGCCGGCTTGGGGGGCTCAACAGGCGCGGGAGCCGGCGGGTTGGTCTCGCCGGCCGCAGGGGCCTCGAAGGGCGACTGTGGAGCCGCTGGGGCCTCCGACCACGTAGGGACGCCCGGCGTGCTCGCCGCGGGTGCGACAGGGACAGCCGGGGCGGGGGGGGCGGCGGGCGCCGGCGGGAATGTGACGGCCGGCATGGGGGGATATGTCTGGAGCGGCCGGTCGGGCGCGTCGTAGGACGCCGGGGAGCGCACGGGGGTGTCCTCACGCCGGGGCGGCGCGATGTAAGGCGCAGGGTCCGGCGCCACGGTCTGGCCGGCAGGCGCAACCTCGCCAGGGGGTAGGAACGGGGTGATCGGGGGGACCTCCCGGCCGCCCGCCCGGGTGGCGAGCTCGGTCTGCGCGGCGTTCTGGCGGTCGGGGGCGAGGAGGGGGGCGGCCATCTCGCGGAGCGCGCCTTGCGCCCGGTCCGCCGACGGGCCCATGGCGCCGCTCGCCATCGAGCGCATCGTCACCACGAGGCCGGGCGGGATGTTTGGGGGAGCGGGCGCGCCGGCGGGGTCGACGCCGAACGCGGCGCAAACGGCCATGCCGCCGGACCGGACGTCCGCCCGGAGGTCGCTCTGCGAGGGGGCGCCGCGGACCGCCGCGGCCGGGTGGCCGGCAATCCTCACCTCGCCGTTCGAGGTGACGCGAACCGCGGTCGCTCCGAAGCCGCCCATCGCGATCCCCGCCTCATGCAGCGCCGCCACGCCCGACAGCACCGCGGTGCCGAGGGCAGCCGCGGCCGGGGGCGTGAGTGGGCCGCGCGAAAGGATCGAGCCCAGGGAGGTGCCCTCGTTCGGCTCCACGGCGACCCAGACTCCCTGCTGGTCGGTGCCCCACGCGAGAACGGGCGAGAGGGCTGGGTGGCGGTGGTCGTAGAGGCGCTGAAGGCGCGGCACGGCGGCCGCGGCTTCGGCCTGGGGAATCGGGATTTCGTGCACGACAGCAGGCTTGCCGCTCTTCAGGACGGCCTTCCAGCCCTGGCCCCCGCCAGGTCCAACGAGTTCGATCAGTTTCGGCTTCGGCTCAGACTCGGGCATTTAACGGTGCATGGTACCCTTCAGGCACATGGCATACGTCATCGTCCAGCCCTGCATAGACGTGAAGGACGCCTCTTGCGTCGAGGTTTGCCCGGTCGATTGCATCCACACCGACGATGCCGCGAACATGTATTTCATCGACCCGGACGAGTGCATCGACTGCGGCGCGTGCGTCGATCCGTGTCCCGTGGACGCGATCTTTCCCGAGGATGAGGTGCCCGAGCAGTGGCGCAACTTCATCCAGATCAACGCCGACTACTTCAAGAACCGGTAACAAAACTACCGACTAAACGGATTGGGTAGGCACGCAGTAACGCTGATTCCTGGGGACGGCGTGGGCCCGGAGATCTGCGACGCGACAGTCCGGGTCCTCGAAGCCACCGGTGTCGAGTTCGAGTGGGACGTCCAGCAGGCAGGTGAGGCCGCGATCGCCAAGTTCGGTACGCCGCTCCCTGACCCTGTGCTCGCGTCGATCCGCAAGAACAAGGTCGCGCTGAAGGGACCGATCACGACGCCCGTCGGCAGCGGCTTCCGCAGCGTCAACGTCGCGCTCCGCCAGGCCCTCGACCTCTACGCCCTGGTCCGGCCGGTCAAGGCTTACAAGGGCGCTCGCAACCTGCGCGACGACCTCGACTTCATCATCGTGCGCGAGAACACCGAGGACATCTATGCGGGCATCGAGTTCGAGCAAGGCACCGACGACGCCCAGCACCTCATCGAAGAGATCTCAAGCCTGGCGAAGAAGAAGATCCGCCCCGACAGCGGTCTGTCGATCAAGCCGATCTCGATCAGCGGATCGGAGCGGATCGTCGAGTTCGCATTCGACTACGCGCGGAGGAACAACCGCCGCAAGGTCACGGCCGTGCACAAGGCAAACATCATGAAACACACCGATGGGCTCTTCCTGGCAGTGTCGCGGCGCGTCGCCGAAAGAAACCCCGACATCGAGTTCGAAGACCGCATCGTCGACAACATGTGCATGCAGCTCGTCCTGCGGCCCAAGGAATACGACGTGCTGTGCTGCCCGAACCTGTACGGCGACATCATCTCGGACCTCGGCGCGGGCATGATCGGCGGGCTTGGCCTGGCGCCAGGCGCCAACATCGGGACCAATGGCGCCGTGTTCGAGGCGACCCATGGCAGCGCGCCCAAGTACACCGGCCAGAACAAGGTCAACCCGATGGCCGTGATGCTGTCGGGGGTCCTGATGCTGCGCTACCTGGAGGAGGTCGCCGCCGCGGACGCGATGGAGAAGGCGATCGCCAACGTCATCGCGCTGGGCGAGAACGTGACCTACGACCTCAAGGAAAAGCGGGACGACCCCACAGCGGTGGGCACGAGCCAGGTCGCGGACGCGGTGATCGCCCAGCTGAAAGCGGCGGTGTGAAGGGAGCGTCCGAAGACGTCGTTCGCCTGCGCCGGCTGTGGGATGACCACATCCACTCCGCCTTTCCGGCCGGCGGCCCGGATCCTCGAGAGCAGGAGGTCGCGCTGTATGCCTCCTGGATCGGGAGCATGGTCGAGGTCGCACTGGCGCGCGGTTCGCTAGACCGCAACCGCGCCGAGATGCTCGAGACGCGCCGCGCGGAGGGAAACCAGCGCGTCTTCCGGGCCGGCGGCGAGCTTGGCGAGCCGGTCCGGTCGTACGTGGCCCGATTGATCGCGATCGAGGATCTGCTGGCACAATTGCCGGTCAGATGAGACGGGAAGGGGGCCTCGCCGTGGCCGCGATGCTGCTGGTCGGATGCAGCCAGGGTGGCGCGCCGCTGGCCATCAGCAATGCAGCCTCGAGCGCGCGCGTCCTGGTGGCCGCGCCCGACCTGGCGGACCAGCCGTCATTCTCCAACCGCACCGGCCAGCTGCCGGCCCTGTCCCTGCAGAACCTGTTCCACGCCAACTACACCGTGCCCAGCGATCCCAGCCGGATCCGCACCCTGCTGGTCACCGGAGACGTGATCCCGGCGCGGGGGGTGAACTACTACGCGACGTCGCGTCACGACTTCCTCTGGCCCTTCCGCCGCACGGCGGATTACACGAAGAACGCCGATATCACCGACATCAACCTCGAGTCGCCACTGTTCGCCGGCTGCCCGGTGGACCCGGGCCCGAGCTTCACGTTTTGCGGCGATGCGCGCTTCGTCAACGGGCTGACGCTGATGGGTGCAAAGGTGGTCAACCTCGCCAACAACCACACCTCTAACTACGGCGCGCAGGGCATCACGCTGACCGACCAGCTTTTGCAGCAGCACGGGATGCTGACGTCGGGGCTCGGTCCGGTCGCGGTGATCGACGTGCGCGGCATCAAGTTCGGCTTCGTCGGATTCAACGGCGTCGGCCGGGCGATAGACAAGCAGGCGGTTCAGGCTGGGATCGCCCGCGCTCGGCAGCTGGCCGACATCGTGGTCGTGCAGTTCCACTGGGGCAAGGAGTACGAGCGCCAGCCATTGGCGGATCCGCAAGTGCCGACCCCGGACGACCCGGTCGTGATCGGCCACGACGCCATCGACTGGGGCGCAGACATCGTGGTCGGCAATCACCCGCACTGGTACCAGGGTGTCGAGATCTACCGCGGCAAGCTCATCACATACGCGCACGGCAACTTCGTCTTCGACCAGATGTGGTCGGAGGAGACGCGCGAGGGCGTGATCGGGACCTACACCTTCTACGGTACGCAACTCGTCTCGGCGACCTGGAAGCCGTACCGGATCTACGACTACGGACAGCCCGTGTTCATGAACGCCAAGGATTCGGCGACCGCCCTGCAGACGATGGAAGCCGCGAGCGACCAGCTCGCGTCGCGCCTTCACGAAACGACTACGAATCCGGTCCCCGCGATGCCGCCCTCACCCGTCTACGCGCCGGAGCACGCGCCTGCCTAGCTGAGCGCCCCGATGGGAGCGTTTGGCGCCTAACACTCGGAATTGCGTCGGGTCAACAGCGCGTCTGGCGCCTAACGCGCCGAATCGCCTGCCGCTAGAATGCCGTTCAACTAAACCCAGGGGGTTCCCACCGTCGCAGCCTACGTCCCAGAAACAGGGAGCTCGCGGACGCGTGCGCGCCGCAGGTCCAGACGCGAGCGTCTGACTTTTTTTGTCTCGCTCGGAGTCATCGCGGCCGCCGTGGCCACGACGGTCTACGTTGCGCGGACGCGGACTCCGTCGTTCGAGTTCAGCTTGCAAAGCGCCAAGGCGCCCGCGGCCAAGTCGTTCGATCACTTCGACTTCTCGAACTACTGGCTGGCCACGCACGGACAGCCCAACCTCGCCATCCACGGCCAGGCCGCGTATCTGGTCGACCTCGACGCGAGGCAGGTGCTGTGGCAGCGCGACCCGGAGACCTCCCGCGCGCCGGCCAGCCTGACCAAATTGATCACCGCCATGGTGGCCATCGACGACGCAGGCTCGCTCGACCACACGGTCGTCGTGACAAAGGAGGCGACGCAGATCGTGCCCAGCCTGATGGGCGTGACAACGGGCGAGCAGCTGACGGTGCGCGACCTGCTTTATGGACTTTTCCTCGACTCGGGCAACGACGCGGCCGAGGCGCTCGCGACCGGCATCGTGCCGCGCGACCGCTTCATCCGGCAGATGAACCAGAAGGCGAAGAGCATCGGGCTCACAGCGAGCCACTTCGTGACGCCGAGCGGGCTCGACGCGCCCGGCCACGGCATGTCTGCGCACGACCTGGCGCACACGGCGGCGTACCTGGATGCGTATTACCCGCAGGTCGCCGCGATCGCCGCGACCAGGGACTTCGCGATTCCAGCGACGGCCACGCACAAGGCGTTCTACCCGCACAACCTCAACAGGCTGCTCTGGACCTATCCCGGCGCGACCGGGCTGAAGACCGGCCTGACCGACAACGCCGGGGGCTGCATGCTCGCCACGGCGACTCGCAACGGACGCCACCTGGTCGCAGTCGTGCTCAACGCCACCCTGCACTCGACCGATGACGCGACCGCGTTGCTGAATTACGGGTTCAGCGTGCACCCGACCCGAGCCTTCGGACCCTGGGTTACGTCGCCGAACTAGACTTCGGTTTCGTGACCAGGCTGACGGGCCTCTCCGCCCTCGAAGTGCTCGATTCGCGGGGCAATCCGACGGTCGCCGTCACCGCATACACAGATAAAGGAAGCGGTCGGGCGATCGTACCCTCGGGCGCATCGACAGGGGTGCACGAGGCGGTCGAGCTGCGCGACGGCGACCCGAAACGCTACGGCGGCAAGGGCGTCACCAAGGCGGTCGGCTATGTGGAGGGGGAGATCGCCCGCCGGCTGAAGGATTTCGATGTCGGCGACCAGAAGGGTCTCGACGAGGCGCTCATCGAGCTCGACGGCACGCCCAACAAGTCGCGCCTGGGCGCCAACGCGATCCTCGGCACGTCCCTCGCCGTCGCGCATGCGGCGGCACAGGCGAAAGCTGTTCCGCTGTACCGACACCTGGGCGGCGACAGCGCAGCGCTGCTCCCGCTGCCGATGGCCAACATCCTCAACGGCGGCGCGCACGCCGACACGTCGGTCGACCTGCAGGAGTTCATGGTGTGCCCGGTCGGCGCGCCCAGATTCAGCGAAGCGATGCGCGCGGTCTCCGAGGTCTACCACGCGCTCAAGGGCGTGCTGAAGAAGCAGGGCCTGGCGACCGGAGTGGGGGATGAGGGCGGTTTTGCGCCTGATCTGCGCTCCAACGAAGACGCGCTGAAGTTGATCGTGGAGGCGATCCAGAAGGCCGGTTATCAGCCGGGCAAGGATGTGGCGATCGCCCTCGACCCCGCGGCGAGCGAGTTCTACAAGGAAGGCAAGTACGAGCTCAAGGGCGAAGGGCGATCGCTCGATGCGCCGGCGCTCGTCAAGCTCTACCAGGACTGGAGCGCCCGCTATCCGATCGTCTCGATCGAGGACGGGATGGCGGAAGACGACTGGGATGGCTGGAAGCATCTGACCGGCGCGATCGGGGACAGGATCCAGCTCGTTGGCGACGATCTCTTCGTCACGAACGTGACGCGCCTGCAGGAGGGCATCACCCGCGGCGTCGCCAACTCGATCCTGATCAAGGTCAACCAGATCGGCACGCTGACTGAGACGCTGGACGCGATCGCCCTGGCGCGGAAGGCCGGCTACAGCGCGGTCATCTCGCATCGGTCCGGCGAGACCGAGGACACGACGATCGCCGACCTCGTCGTGGCGACCGGCGTGGGGATGATCAAGACCGGCGCGCCCGCTCGCTCCGAGCGCGTCGCCAAGTACAACCGGCTGCTCCAGATTGAAGCCGAGCTCGGCGAAGCGGCGGTTTACGCGGGCCGCACCCGCCTAAAGTGACCCGAGCCAGGGGTGCTCGGCGTTCGAGCGGCCTAGGCGACCGGGCGCCTTCGGCGCTGAAGCCTGCGTCAGGGGGCCCGGTGCAGCGTCGTCACGCAGGGTTGCCTGCGCTCCTCCTTGCACCACCCCTTCCTTGGCTCCGGTCGCCGATGCCGCTCGACCACTCGCGCACCCCCGTCTCGGGTCACTTGAGGTGAAGCCCGCGTCGCGCGCCGTCCACGCAGGCCGCGACCTGGGGGCCCGAAGTCCGCTCGCGCCTGACCTCAGCACCGCCGCGGTCCACGTCTTCACCGACCTCGAGGATTACGACGCGGTCGTTCGGGGCGAGCGGCCGGGTCACTACTACGGACGCAACTCGAACAGCAACCGCGACATGCTCGAACGCGCGGTCGCCGAGCTGGAGGGGGCGGAGGCCGGCGTCGCGACGGCATCGGGCATGGCCGCGCTGCACGCCGCCATCCTGGCCCTCGCTCCGAAGCCCGTCGCCATCGTCACGACGCGCGAGCTGTACGGCGGCACGGCGGCGCTGCTGCGGCAGGATCTCGAGCCGCTCGGCTACGAGGCTCAATTCGTCGACCTGACCGACCTCGATGCAGTCCGTCGGGCAGTCCAGGGCGCAGGGCTCGTGATTGCCGAGACGATCGCCAACCCTCTGTGCAGCGTCTGCGACCTGGAGGCGATTGCGGCGATGACGAGCGAGCGCGGTGTGCCTTTCCTCGTCGACAACACGTTTGCCACGCCGCTCCTATGCCGCCCGCTCGAGCTCGGGGCAACTGTCGTGATGCACAGCGCGACGAAATATCTGGGCGGACACTCCGACCTGGTGGCCGGCGTCATCGTCGGCGATGCAGCAACGATGGGCCGTGCGCGCGCCCGCTCCTCGCGCACCGGCACGCCGCTCGGGCCATTCGACGCGTGGCTGGGGCTGCGCGGGCTGCGGACGCTCGACGTGAGAATGCGGCGGCACAGCGACAACTCACTCGCGCTTGCGCGCGCGATGCGCTCGATGCCCGGCGTGACGAAAGTCCATCATCCGCTGCTCGACGACTCGCCTTCATTTCCAGTGGCGCACCGTCTCTTGCCCAACGGCGCCGGCGGCATGATGGCCTTTGACCTGGAAGGCGGCCGAGAAGCCGTGCAGCGCATGATCAAGCGCTTCGTCCTGGCGACCTTCGCGGCCAGCCTCGGCGGCGTCGAAACCACCGTGAGCTACCCCGAGATCACATCGCACCGCTCGCTCAGCGCCGAAGAGCGGGCCGATCTTGGCGTCGGTGCTGGCACCGTTCGAGTGTCGGTCGGCATCGAAGATCCTGCCGATATCGTGGCCGACTTCGCCCAGGCCCTCGCGCCCTGAGACTTGGCCGCCTATACCCTGCTGCAGCTGCTCGAGGTCGCCGCGGCCGGCGCGATCCTTCTCCTGGGAGTCCGGATCCACTCGGCTCCGGTCGCGCTGCTCGGCGGCGCGTTGCTTCTCGCCAAGGCGATCGTGAACATCCTGTCGCCCGAAGGCGGGTCGGTGTATCGGCGCTCGGTGATCGGTTACACGGTGGGCGGAATCTTTTTCGTCGGCGCCAGCATCCTGGTGCACCTGGCCAGCTGAGGATCGGCTCGGCCGTACAGCGAACCATCTCTATTCTTTTCACCACATGCGAACCACGGGGACGGTTGGGATCACGCGGCTGATCGGCCACACGCCTCTTCTGCGCGTGCGCCTGTTCGAGCGCGAGTTTCCACGCGTCGAGGTCTACGCCAAGGCCGAATGGTTCAATCCAGGCGGCTCGGTCAAGGACCGGGCGGCGCTTTCGATGATCGAGGACGGCGAGCAGAGCGGGGCGCTGACAACTGACAGGACAATCATCGACTCGACCTCGGGCAACACAGGCATCGCGTATGCGCTCGTCGGCGCGGCCAAGGGCTATCGCGTCAAGCTCGTGATGCCTGCCAACGTCAGCGCCGAGCGCAAGGCGCTGGTGGCTGCGTACGGAGCCGAGATCGTCTACAGCGACGCCGGCGAAGGCTCCGATGGTGCGATTCGCATGGTGCGGGACATCGTGGCCCTGGACCCCGAGAGCTACTTCTATCCCGACCAGTACTCGAACCCGGCAAATCCGCGCGCGCACTACGAAGGCACCGCTGTCGAGATCCTCGAGCAGACGTCCGGACGGATCACGCATTTCGTCGCGGGGCTCGGCACCACCGGGACTTTCGTCGGCGCGTCGCGCCGGCTCAAGGAGCACGATGCTTCGATCAAGACGATCGCGGTGCAGCCTGAGGATTCGTTCCACGGCCTCGAAGGCTTGAAGCATCTGCCCTCTGCGATCGTGCCCCGGATCTGGGATAAGACCCTTGCCGACGAGGTGGTGGGCTGCCCGACGGAGCCCGCCTACGACCTCGCTCGCGCGGTGGCGCGAAACGAGGGGTTGCTGGTCGGGCATTCGAGTGGGGCTGCGCTGTGGGCAGTCCGGCGGCTGGCCGAGACGATTCGCGAGGGGGTCGTGGTCACGGTTTTTCCGGACTCGGGGGATCGCTATCTCTCGACCGGTCTATACGGGCGGCAACGGTGACTCCGCGTCCCCACCCGGACCGCTTTGCGGTCCGACCTCCCCGGCAAGCGGGGAGGTGAAAATATCCCGCGACGCGATGGAGGCCATTCGGTTGCATGGCGCCGAGGGCTATCCGCATGAGATCTGCGGCATCATGGTCGGCCCGCCCGGCAACCGCACTGTGACCGAGGTGAAGCGCGCGCGAAACATCATCGTCGAGCGTGCTCGCGATCGCTATGAGATCGACCCGCGAGATCAGATCCGAATCCAGCGCGAGGCAGACGCCGCCGGCCTCGACATCATCGGCTACTACCACAGCCATCCCGACCATCCTGCGCAGGCGTCGCGATTCGACACCGAGCGGGCGTGGGCCGGCTATGTCTACGTCATCGTCGCGGTGCATGACGGCAAACCGGTAGACGCCAACGCCTTCGTCGCGGAAAAGGACGGCGGCCCGTTCAAGCCGGAGCCCCTGGAGGTCTCCTGACGGAGCACGTCGCCTCACCTGTGAGGTGGCTGAATCGAAACGTCCTGGGCATCGGCCTGGCCGATCTCGCCGCCGACGCCAACTACGAGATGGTCTTCGCCGTCCTGCCTCTGTTCATCACGACCGGCCTTGGAGCGCCTGCGTTCGCTGTCGGCCTGGTCGAGGGTTTCGGCGACGGATCGTCAGCCGTGGTCAAGCTGTGGAGCGGTTGGTACAGCGACCGCATCGCGTGGCGCAGGCAGCTCGCGGTCGGAGGCTACGGTGGCACGGTCTTGGGCCTCGGTCTGCTCATTGCGGTCACGGCCTGGCCGCAGGTCATCGTCGCCCGGGCGCTGGCCTGGATGGGCCGTGGTCTTCGGCAGCCGATTCGGTCGGCCATGCTCGCCGGGTCGGTTGAGAAGAAAGATCTCGGCAAGGCCTTTGGCTTCCATGAGGCGCTGGATACCGCGGGCGCCCTGATCGGACCGGCCATTGCCTTGCTGCTGCTGTCGACGGGTCACGATTTCCGCACGATCTTCTGGGTCGCCCTCCTGCCCGGTGTCATGTGCGTGATCTTGTTCGCGCTCATCACCAGGGACCCTAGGCGCGGAAGACCTGAACCAGTGCCACTGAGAGTTCCGCTGCCAGGTAGCTTTTGGCGGCTGATGGGCCCGGTGGCGATCTTCGGCCTGGGCAACTTTGCCACGGCATTCTTCACGCTTCGGGCGGCCCAGATCATGCAGCCCGAGCTGAGCCCCACGGCTGCGTTGGCGGCGGCCGTCGCCTTCTACCTCGCCCATAACGCGGTCGGCGCTGTGGTGTCGTTTCCCGCCGGTTGGCTGGCGGACCAGGTGGGCAAGGCGCCGGTCCTCGCCGCCGCGTACCTCACCTTTGCAGCTGCGTGCGTCGTCGGGATGTTCGGCCATGGCTGGCTGGCGCTTGGGCTGATGGCTCTTCTCGTCGGCGCTCAGAATCCAGTCGTCAGCTCGGTTGAGGGATCGCTGACGAGTTCGCTAGTCGAGGCGCGCCGGCTGGGCACAGCTTTTGGTTTCCTCAACGGCATCAACGGCGCGGCCGACCTTGTGTCGAGCATCGTCGCCGGCGCCCTTTGGACCGTGATCAGTCCTGTCGCCTCACTCGGATTTGGGGCGGCCCTGTGCGCGGTCGCGTCACGGGTCTTGTGGGTGAGGCAGCCAAAACCCGTGTAATACACGGGTGGCCAGGCCCATCGTCGCCATCGTCGGTCGCCCGAACGTTGGCAAGTCGACCCTCTTCAACCGGCTGATTGGCTGGAAGAAGGCCATCGTCGACCAGCAGTCCGGGCTGACGCGCGACCGCCTGTACGGCGTCGCCGACTGGCGGGGCCGCGAGTTCAGCGTGGTCGACACGGCGGGCCTCGACCTGGACGGGGCGAAAGATTCGTCTCGCGCTGCGATCGAGGCCCAGACCACGATCGCCATCGACCAGGCCGACGTCATCATCCTCCTGCTCGACGTCCGCCAGGGCCTGACGCCGATCGACCGCGACATCGCGCAGATGCTGCGCAAGTCACGCCGCACGGTGATCGCTGTAGCCAACAAGGCGGACTCGTCGACCCAGCGCCATTTCGCGCACGAGGTCTCTGAGCTCGGCTTCGACGAACCGTCGTTGATATCTGCCCAGCACGGACTTGGCGTGGGTGAGCTGCTCGACCGGATCCTCGACGGCCTTCCCCCGGCCGAGACGGAGCCTGCCGAGGAGACGAAGGCGGACCGCCTCGCCATCATGGGCCGCCCCAACGTCGGCAAGTCGTCGCTGCTCAACGCGCTGCTGGGCGACGAGCGCGCGCTGGTCAGCCCGACGCCAGGCACGACACGCGATCCCATCGATACCGAGCTCGTGTTTGACGGCGTGCCGGTGGTCCTCATCGACACCGCGGGCATCCGGCGCAAGTCGTCGAGCCGCGACCGACTCGAGCGCTACAGCCTTCTGCGCGGCATCCACGCCATGGAGCGCGCCGATGTGGTGCTGCTGGTGGTCGACGCGTCGGCCGGCGTCCTGGCGCAGGACCAGCACGTGGCGGGTTACGCGCTGGAGGCAGGCAAGGGTTTGGTCATCGTCGTCAACAAGATCGACCTGGTCGAGCCTGCGGCTCGCAAGCCGGCGTACTGGCGCAAGACGCTCGCCGGCAAGTTCAAGTTCGCCACCTTCGCCCCAATCGCCACGGTTTCGGCGAAGACGAAAGAAGGAATCGGGACATTGCTGCCCACCGCATTCGAAGTGGTCGGCCAGCGCCGGATCAAGATGCCGCCCAACGAGCTGAATCGGGTTCTCCGCGAGGCGTTCCTCGACCACCCGCCGCCCGGCTTCAAGGGGCGCCGGCTGAAGCTCGGCTACGCGACCCAGGCCTCAGGCGAGACGCCGACCGTGGTGATGTTCGTCAACGACACCAACCTCCTCCATTTCTCATACCGCCGCTACCTGGAAAAAAAGGTGCGCGACCGGTTCGGCCTCATGGGCAACCCGCTGAAGTTGGTGCTGCGTTCGGATGAAGGCAGCCGGAACCGGCCTCGAGCCTCAGACCGAGATCAGGTCACGGATACCAGAGCGGAAAGTCCGAGACCATCAGGTCGTGGTCCACGTCGGGCGTCGACCCGGCGCTGAGCATGTATTGCCACACGGTGCCGTGCTCGGGGCATTGGGTGTTGTAGGCCAGGCCCCAGTCCGGAGCGTTGCCCTTCGAGTAACCGCCCCAGAGCGACGGCTCGAATGTCCACAGGTGCGAATTGTTGGCGACCTCGGGACGAGCGGTGACTGCCGCGCAGTACGCGCTCGCAAACTCGCTTCCCGCGCCACCGTTGCCGTAGAAGGCAGGCACATACCGCGCACCGGTCAGGGCGTCGTACCAACCTTCGACAAAAGCACCGTCAACGTTGACCGCGCCTGGGCAAGCCGCACCGGGAGGCTCGATATCGATCGCCAATGCAACGCCTTCGGGGATTCCGATGTTGCGGGCTGCAGCGACTGCCTCGGCGCCATAGCCCCAGCCGGTGTCATAGCCGACGACGTTCGAGCAGTTGTAGTCGTTGTAGATGGGCAGGATGCCCATGCTCTTGTTGTGCGCGGCCGCAACCTCTGCGCCGCTGATTCCCGGGCAAACGGTGTTGGTCAGATACCGTCCCCAGAAGTCCGGCACACCGAGCTGGGAAGCCACCTGCGGATAGAGGCCGCTGCCGGCATTGGCGTCGCCGGTGAACGACTTGCAGGAATCGACGCCCCAGAGGGTTCGCGAGGTGTGGACGGTGGGCGTCACGAGGCCTGAGTCGGCCTGGATGTCGACCAGCTTGGGTGGCGCCGCGGCCCGCTGCAGCAGTCGGCTCAGAACGCTGCTGTCGGCGAGGTGCACCGAACCAACGGCGGCCCGGAACGACGGCATCGCACCCGTGATCGTCACATCTGCGGCGCACGTGTTCCCGCTTTTGCAGAACGGCGCAACCAGCTGCCCGTGGTTGTCGAAGATGCCGATGCTCCACGGGCTGTCGGTCATGTCCGCATTGGCCATGGCGACCACGTGCACAACCGCGCCAGGCTGCGTGCTGTTCGTCACCGCATGCACGCTGAGCGATAGCCAGTGCACCAGGAAAATATCGGTCTGCGCCACGACAAGCTCGGACGGCGGGGCGGTCGGCGTCGGAGGGGCGAGGACCGCGACCACGGCGCGAGTGCCTCCGACTGGCAACGTGATGGTGACCCGGCAGGTGTTCCCGCTCGCGCAGTAGGTGAGTCGGGTATGCGTCGGTGCGTCATAAATCTGGAGCAGCCAACCAGTCTTGTCCACGGCCACGGTCGAGGTGGCAGTCAACGTGACCTGGCGACCAGGACCGACGATCGCGCGATCGGCAACCATAGTGACGCCGATCCAGCTGACTGCGATGGGGTTGGAAGAGAGGGCCTGTGTCCCGGTCGGCAGCGTCGAAGTCGGGGGGATGACGAATGCCGCAAAAGAGTGCCTGCCCGCATGCGCCGTGTATGCGACCGAGCACTGATTGCCCTGGCTGCACATGCCGGCCAGCGTGCCGGTGCTCGTGTCGAAAATCTCGATCGCGCGGTTGGTGCCGGTCACGGATGACTCGGCCGATGCCGTGAGGACGACACTGTGCCCTGGCATGGCCGTGGCCGTATCGGAGGTGAGCTGCAACCGGGCGGCTTTCGCCCCACCTTGCACGGAGGCGACGGGAACCATCGGCGCGTCGGCGCACGCCGCCCGAGTGTTTCCGGCCGCGGATGCGCCGGCGCAAGCTGTCGTCCCGGCCGGTGTGGACGCTACTCCTGGATCTGGGTTCAGCCGATCAGAGCGGCCACAGGCAGCCCCTTCTCCAGAGTTGGCGCAGGCCGGAGCGCCGGCGGGGAGTGACAGGCGCAGGTCGTCACCAGCCTGTGCGCTGATGCACCGTGCGAGCGCCAGCGGGGAGAGATGAGAGCAGGCCGTGGTCGTCACGCCAGGGGCCGCGCTGACGACCACGCTCGACGCAACCGAGAATGCGAGGAGGGCGAGCGTCAGAAAGACTGCCTGCCGGCCACGGACACCAGAACGAAGTCGTCGAATTGAGTTCACAAGGTCCCCCCGTTAGGCGCACCGCTCGAGGCGCGCGAGTTGAGAGGGAAGCTAGCGGAGCGCTGACGAGGTCCCCGCGGCGGTTGGGTTAAGTTCCTTCAAGCGTTGTCAATTCGCCTCAAACGAGGCTGAACATCACGATTTCCATCGTTCGACGCGACCGGGACTTGCGCCGGCCAGGCCGTTCTACTCCTGGAGGGAACGCCATGGCGACGGCGCTTGGAACTGGACTCGCAATTCTGCTGCTCGGCCTCGTTGTGGCCGGCCTCTGGCTGATCTGGCGCCGTCCGTTCATCGGGATCGGCGTGCTGGTCGCGGGCATGGCCTTCCACAGCTTTGCCCTGATGTGGCTCCTGCACCTGGGCACGCCGCACCTGCTCGTCCGGGCTTTCCAGGCCTGGAAAGAGATCGTCCTGCTGGTGCTGACCGTGGTGGCAGTCAGCCGGATCTGGCAGTCGCGGCACAGTGCCCGGTTCGGACAGCTGATCGTCACCGACTGGATTGCGATCGCGCTTGCGTTGGTCGCGATCGCCTACTTTGTCGTGCCCGCATCGGTCTTCCACTCAGGCGTCAACCAGTCGCAGCGGCTGGTTGGCTTCCGCATCGTGTTTCTGATTCCGCTCGTCTACTTTCTGGGCCGAACCGTGGGCACTGGCAGCGACCGAGAAAGACTCGCCGTGGTCTGGCTGGGCCTCGGCGCCGCGGCCGTGGCCACGGTTTTTGGAATCTACGAGCTGTTCTTCATACCGACGCGAGTCTGGCTCGACTGGGGCGTCAACCAATACACGTCATTTCTCGGCTTTACCTATCACGGGCCGGCCGGGCTGCCGGAGAACTTCTTCCTCACGCTCTCGAACGGAACCCTCGTGAGACGCATGGTTTCCACCTACATAAGCCCGCTCGGCATCGCGTACACGAGTCTCGTCCTCTTTCCTTTAGCGGTCGCAGTCATGGATCGACGCGTCACGCAGAAGACCGCTCGGTGGATCGCGATGCTCACGACGCTGCTGATCCTCGGCGTTGTTTTGTCAATCACGCGCCTCGCGCTGCTGGCTCTCGTCGGAGAGGCCGTCCTGCTCTGGATCGTTCTGCGCCAGGCCTGGATCGCCGGTCTCGTGCCGGTTCTGGTGGTGGCAGCGCTGCTCGCGGTCTTCCCTTACACGACGATCGCCCCCGCGGTCGACCGTAACCTCGGGTCGGTCCACCGTCTCGGGCTGCAATGGGGATTCACCAACGACAGCTCGACGCGAGAGCACTACGGCTACCTCGTGCAGGACCTGAGATTCGACCTCGAGCATCCCCTCGGTCTTGGCGTCGGAGCATCGAGCGCGCGTTACGGCACTCTGGTCGGCACGGGCGAAAGCGCGGTGCTCGGCATGTTCGGCGACATGGGAATGCTCGGCGGCGGGCTGTACCTCTCCCTCTATTTGCTTGCCATCTGGCTTGGGTGGCGCACGCTGCGAATGACACGCAAGGCATCGCTGGAGGAGGTCATGCCGCTGATCGCCTTCGTGGGGGGCTTGGGCCTGTTGCCGATCACCATGACCAGCGATGTATGGGGGGACCTTTCGGTCACCTTCCTCTTCTGGTGGGCGGCAGGCGCGACTGCCACTTTGTCGACGAGGGCGGTCCGGGTTGCCCCCCGCGAGGTCTGGGAGAAGCCGCCAGTCCAAAAAGCGGCCTAACCTCGTCGCGCCCGTTTACATTTCCCTCACATGTGTAAAACACACGCCTGATCTCGTAATGATCAATTGATGCTGTGGGCGCACCGATGACTTCCAGGATCCTCGTCGTCGATGACGAGAAGCACATCCTGGAGCTCGCACGCCTCTACCTGACGCGCGAGGGCTACGAGGTCGAGGGAGTGGGGGACGGTGCGCAGGCGGTGGCCCGTTTCAGCCAGGTCAAGCCCGACCTCGTGATCCTGGACATCATGCTTCCTGGCGTTGACGGCCTCACGATCTGCAAGGAGATCCGCAAGCAGAGCCAGGTGCCGATCATCATGCTCACGGCTCGCGACGAGGTGACCGACAAAGTCGTCGGACTGGAAGTCGGAGCAGACGACTACCTCACCAAGCCGTTCCACCCGCAGGAGCTGGTGGCGCGAGCCAAGGCGCTGCTGCGGCGTGCGAGGACAGAGCCGGACCAGCCGCGGCTGGTACGCGCCGGCAAGCTCGAGGTGGACATCGAGCGGCACGAGGTGCGCCATGGCGCCGACCGGATCCAGCTGCGACCGAAGGAGTTCGACCTGCTGGCGCTCCTGGCGCGGCACCCCGGTCGTGTCTTCCAGCGCAGCGAGCTGCTCGACCTGGTGTGGGGGTACGACTTTCCCGGTTACACACGCACGGTCGACGTCCATGTCCAGCAGGTGCGCGAAAAGCTTGCGGCCGCGAAGGTCACCGACCCCAGCATCCAGACGGTCTGGGGCGTCGGCTACCGGCTGGAGCTGGCGGGGGTCTGACCCTGCGGCTTCGCCTTCTAGCCGCCGCCGCGGGCATCGTCGCCGTCAGCCTCCTCCTCGCAGGCGCGCTCACCTGGGTCTTCGTCCGCGACCTGGAGTTTCAGAGCACACAGGACCAGCTCGACCGGCAGGTCCCATTCGCTGCGGCGGCGGTCAAGCATCAGGAATGTTTCGTCCGGCCGATAGTTGCCGCGCAGCCAGGTGGCGCGGCATGCCGGCTGGACACCGCCACCGACTACAGCGATCGTCTCAACACGGCCGTCGTCCCCGGCCTTGGCGCCAACCGCCTGCTGCTCCTCGACTCGGAGCGACGCGTGGTTTACGACGGCGGCGCGGACCAGAGCGCGGTGGGCGTCCAGCTGCCGATCGTGCAGTCGAAACGCGTGGCCAACATCGGCGAGGCGCGTCTGTCGCTCGACGGGCAGGACTATTTTGCGGCGGCGATCAAGATCACGCCCGGGCGCAACCCGCTGTTTGCAAGTTTCGTGGTGATCGCGCAGCCACAATCACTCGCCGCGTCGGCGGCCGCGGGTGACCTCGCGAAACGTCTGCTCGAAGCCGGTGGCGCTGCGCTCGTTGTGGCGATGCTGCTGATCCTTCTCGTCAGTCGATCGATGACCAGGCCGCTGACGCAGCTCGCATCGGCGGCGGAGGACATCGCCGCGGGAAACTACGCGCGGCGGGTCAGCATCAAAGGCCAGGATGAGCTCGGCTTGCTCGGCTCGGCTTTCAACCGGATGGCTGAGGCCGTGGAGCGGGCTCGCAAGGCGCAGCGAGATTTCCTCGCCAACGTCTCGCACGAGCTGAAGACGCCACTGACCAGCCTCATCGGCTTCAGCCAGGCGCTTGTCGACGGGAGCTTGCTCAGCGATGTAGAGCGGACGCGCGCGGCGTCCATCGTCCACGAGGAGTCGGAGCGCGTGCTGCGCATGGCCCAGGAGCTCCTCGACCTCGCCCGTGTCGAAGCTGGATCGATATCGATGCACATAACCGCCGTTGATCTTCGCGGCCAGCTCGAGCAAGAGCTGGAGATGGTCCGGCCGCGCGGCAGTGCACGCAGGCTCACCCTCGAGCTCAACGCTCCCGACGATATACCTCCGGTCGCGGCTGACCCCGAGCGTCTGCACCAGGTGCTCGACAACCTGCTCGACAACGCGGTGAAGTACGCGCCCGAGGGCGCCATCGTTAACGCGGTCGCGCGACTCGGCGGCGGGTCGGTGGAGGCGGTGGTGTCGAACGCGGTCGGTTCGCACCGGCCCGACCCCGATCGCATGTTTGACCGCTTCTATCGCGCCGACCCATCGCGCTCCGCAGCCGCGGGAGGTGTCGGATTGGGTCTTGCCATCTCACGCGAGCTCGTGGCCGCGATGAAGGGGCGCCTCTGGGCAGACTTCGACGAGACGGGCAACCTACGCGTGCACCTGACGCTGCCGGCAGCTCGACAAATGGAGAAGAAGGCGGAGCCGGCCGCGCCGGCCGCTGTGGCCTAAGCTCCGCGGTCTGAGACCAGGTCTTCAGCCAGCCGTCCGCCTCAAGCTTGCCGCCCTCACTCTGGCGGCGATATTGCTGGGAGTCACGTTCGTCCTGGTTGTCCGTTCGTTCAGGCCACTAGACGAGCCCCAGACGGTAGGAGCCTATTTCGACCGACCTCCGGCGTGGCCGGGCGAGCCATGGGTCATCGATGGCCGAACGGTCGATTCGAAGGTTATGGAGGCCAACGCAGGCCCCTCGCACTGCGGCTGGGAGCTGGCGACCATGCTGACTCTCGGGTGGCCGCCAGGCACGGCGGCAACAAACGCATCGCAGGCTCGTCAGTACATTCGCGATCCCAGAGGGCAGATAGCCGGCACTTACCTCCTGGGGACCTGGGCACACAATCCGACCTTGCCTTCTGACGCGCTCGACACAGGCTATCGGTACGGAGCCATCAAGCTGTACTTCGCAGCGTCAGACCAGGACCACTACGCGTACCTGGTTGCGCCGGCCGATAGCGAGCGCTGGCCGCGCAGCGACCCGCCGCTGGCGTGCCTCTAACCGGTCGGCGATTCGGTGCGTTAGGCGCCTAACGCATTCTTTGGAGGGGCGCACCGAATGCCTCAGGCGCTGGAGAAGCGCTGGGCGTTGCCCATGTCCGGCCACACGTAGGCCTGGACGTTCGCGTAGGCCTGACGCAGGTGGTTGCCGTCGTGGTGCACCCACTCGTGGAGAAGGTCTTTGACCGTCAGGCGGGCGACCTTGGGATGCATGCCTCCTCGATCGAGCTGCCCGGGTTTCAACGAACGGATCAGGTCCAGGCTTGCGCGGCGTGTTGGCTCGAACTCCTTCAGCAGCTCGTCCGGATGCCGTTCGCAATCACGCCGGCTGCGCGAAATACCGACCTGGTCCCAGCTCTGCAGCTGCGGCTCGTCCTCGTGCAAGATGGCCCGGATCCGACCAGCGAAGCCGCGCTTCTCGGCCTCGATGACGTGGCCGACGACCTCGTTCACGCACCACTCAGTCGGCGCGGGTTGCCAGGACGCGAGCTGCGGCGGCAGGCTGCGAAGAAGGCTGGAGTAGGCCTGGCCTGAAATCTCGAGTACGCCGGCGATTTCGGCCGGCGTCACGCCTGCGGAACGAGCAGCGTCACAGGGTTCTCGACCAGGCGCTTGACCTCGGCCATGAACTGGGCCGCGGTTGCGCCGTAGAAGACGCGGTGATCGACGGACAGCGTCATGCGCATCACCTTGCCGGGGACGATCCTGCCGTCCTCGACCACGGGCACATCCTTGATAGCGCCGACGGCGAGGATCGCGGCTTCAGGCGGATTGATGATGGCGACGAACTCGTCGACGCCGTACATGCCGAGGTTCGAGATCGAGAAGGTTGCGCCGCTGAGGTCGCCCTCGCCGGGGCGCCCCGACCGGGCGCGCTCGATGACCTGGCGCGACTCGATCGAGATCTGGATCAGGTCCTTGAGGTCTGCGTCGTGCACGACCGGGACCAGGAGTCCCATGCCCTGGCTCGGCGCGACCGCCAGGCCGATGTTGACCGCCCGCTTGCGCTGGAACCGCCCGTCCACCCACGAGGAGTTGACCTCGGGAAATTTGCGCAGTGCGAGTGCACACGCGCGGACGAGAAAGTCGGTCATCGTCACTTTCTCGGCACCCGGAACGGAGTCCTTGAGCTGCTGGCGCATGCTGACCGCGAGGTCGACTCGCGCTTCGACGGTGACCTGGAACTCAGGGACGGTCGACTTTGCCTCGGCCATTCGGCGCGCGATCGTGGCCTGCATGCGCGACGGCTCCATGACCTCGACGTCAGGCCCCGACGATCGCTCCGTCGCCGGCTGTGGGCGCCGCCGCTCGGACCTGGTTCGGGTGCCGCCCGCGGCGAGCACGTCCTCCTTGACGATGCGGCCTTCCGGTCCGCTGCCCCGAAGCGAGGCCAGGTCGACGCCCATCTCTTCTGCCAGGCGGCGGGCGAGAGGGGAGGCCCTGACCTCGCGACCATCCTGCTGCCCGTCGGAAGCTTCTCCTCCTGGTTCTCCTCCCCGTCCTCCTCCCCCTTCCGGGGGAGGTGGCGGCGAAGCCGCCGGAGGGGCTGGTGGCACTGCCTCAGCGGCGGACTCGGCCTTCTGGGCCTTTTCTGGCTCCTTCCCTTTTGGCGCGGACGCCGGAGCTTTCTGTGTTTGTGGGAGCCCCTCCGGCGCCTTCGGCGCCACCTCCCCATGAATGGGGAGGACACCTTCACCGATGCGGGCGATGGGGGCGCCGATCTTGGCCGGCACACCCTGGTCGACCAGGATCTGCAGCACGCCGTCGGACTCAGCCTCGAGGTCGAATGTCGCCTTGTCCGACTCGACCTCGGCCAGGACCTCGCCCGTCTTCACCTGGTCGCCGCTCTTCTTCTTCCACTCGACGATCGTGCCCTCCTCCATCGTGTCGGAGAGCTTCGGCATGTTGATATCAGGCATCGGGTTTACGACCAAGTGTGTAGCGGACCAGCCGCTTGATGTCCTCGCTCGTCGGGATGGATGCCTTCTCGAGCGGCAGGCTGTAAGGCATCGGGACTTCCGCCCCGCCGAGCCGGCGGACCGGCGCGTCGAGATAGTCGAAGCACCGCTCCTGCACGCCGGCCGCGATCTCCGCGGTCACGCCATATGTCGACCAGCCTTCTTCCACCACGATGCACCGGCTCGTTTTGCGGACCGAATCCACGATGGGCGGCCAGTCGACGGGGCGGATCGAGCGCAGGTCGATGACCTCAGCGTCGATGTCCTCCTCCTCCAGCTGCTTCGCCGCCTCGTTGGCAAGCACCGCCATCCTGGAGACGCCGACGATCGTGATATCCGAGCCGGTGCGGCGCAGAGCCGCCTTGCCCAGGGGCGTCGTGTAATCGCCAGTCGGAACCTCCCCCTTGACGTTGTAAAGGCTCAACGACTCGAGGAACATCACGGGGTTGTCCGAGCGGATGGCGGACTTGAGCATTCCCTTCGCGTCGGCCGGCGTCGTCGGTGCGACGACGAGCAGGCCAGGGATTAGTCCATAGAGGACCTCGAAGCTGTGCGAGTGCTGCGCGGACAGCTGGTGGCCGGCGCCGCCTGGCATCCGGATCACCATCGGCACCTTGACTTCGCCGCCGAACATGTAGCGGATCTTGGCCGCGTTGTTGACGATCTGGTCGTACGCGATCAGCGAGAAGTTGATCGTCATCATCTCGACCACGGGCCGCAGGCCCAACATGGCTGAGCCGATGGCGGTGCCGACGATGACCTCTTCCGCGATGGGCGCATCGACCACGCGATGCGGACCGAACTTGTCGAGCAGCCCTTCGGTGACGCGGTAGGCGCCGCCGAACTTTCCGATGTCCTCGCCGATCAAGTAGATCGAGTCGTCCCGCTCCATCTCCTCGTTGAGCGCCTCGCGCAGGGCAACTCGCAAGAGCTTTTCTTCAGACGCCGCCGGCGCCTTGGCAGCCGCGGTGCTGGCCATCAGACGCGCTCCGTGCGCAGCTCGGGGCGGTTGTCCCACTGGCCTGCGTACGTGTACTTGTAGAGGTCGGCGACGTTGGGTTCGGGGCTCTGGTCGGCGAACTCGATGACGTCGCGCACCTGAGCGTCGATCTCCTGGCGCACGCTCTTGAAGTACTCCTCATCGGCCAGGCCGCTCTTCTCCAGCTCGTGCTCGAAGGCGACGATCGGGTCGGCCTTGCGGTACTTCTCCTTGTCCTCGGTGGTGCGGTACTTGTCCGGATCCACGACCGAGTGGCCGCGGAAGCGATAGCACAGCGACTCGATGAAGCGCGGCACGGAGTCCGCGCGCGTCTTCTCGACGATCTCGCTGGTGCGCAGCATCACCTCGCGCAGGTTCATGCCGTCGATCTGGATCGACTCCATGTCGTACGCGCACGCCTTCTTGTAGATGTCGGCCACCGCCGACGCGTTCTCCACCGGCGTGCCCATCCCGTAGCGGTTGTTGACGCAGAACCAGACCACGGGCAGGTCGAAGACCTTCGCCATGTTCAGCGACTCGTGGAACGCGCCGATGTTGGTGGCGCCGTCGCCGAACATGCAGAAGATCACATCCTTCTGCTTGCGGTACTTGACCGCCCACGCTCCGCCGACCGCGAGGGGCAGATGACCGCCGACGATTCCATAACCGCCCATGAAACGGCGGCTGTAGTCGACCAGGTGCATCGAGCCACCTCGGCCGTGCGACGTGCCGGTCTCCTTGCCGAAGAGCTCGGCCATCACCGTCTTCGGATCCACGCCGCGAGCGATCGCGTGGCCGTGCTCGCGGTAGCTGGTAAAGATCCAGTCGTTGGGCTTCAGCGCCTCGATGCCCCCGACGACCGTCGCCTCCTCGCCGATGTTGAGGTGGCAGTAGCCGCCGATCTTCGCCTTGGTGTACTGCTCCTGGGCGCGCTCCTCGAATCGCCGGATGAGCTGCATCTCGCGGTGCAGCGCGAGGAGGCGGTCGCGATTGTCCTTGGTGACCTCGATCGATTTCGGGTCGATCGCACCAGGGGACGGAGACTTGACGGGCGCTGTCATCTGCTTCTCTCGATTTTGCATGTTTGTAGAGGTCTCCTCCCCACGCGTGGGGGCCGCGCCCCTCTGGGGCGCGGAGGGGGAGGGGCTGGTGGACTTTCTATTGGCGATGTGGATGGCGCGTCCCTGCGCAGCCAGCGCGGCTTCCATCAGCGACTCAGGCAGCGTCGGGTGAGCGTGAATCGTCAGGTCGATCTGTTCCAGGGTCAGGCCGTTCTGCACGGCCAGCGTCGCCTCGGCGATTAGGTCCGTCGCGCGCGGGCCGATGATGTGGGCGCCCAGGAGACGCCCAGAGTCGGCGTCGGCGATCACCTTGGCGAAACCTTCGGACTGGCCGAGCGTAAGGGCGCGGCCCGAGGCGGCGAACGGGAACCGGCCGATCTTGACCGCGATCCCTTTGTCCCTGGCTTCCTTTTCGCCGAGCCCGACGTGAGCGATCTCCGGCTCGGTGTAGATGCAGTTGGGTGCGGCGCGGTAGTCGGGAATCCGGTCGCCGTGGCCCGCGATGTTCTCCACCGCGCAAACGCCCTCGTAAGAGGCGACGTGCGCCAGCATGATGCCACCGATCACATCGCCGATCGCCCACACGCCATCCGCTGTCGTGCGCAGGTGGTCGTCCACAACCACGCGGCCGCGCTCGAGCTTCACCCCCGCCTTCTCGGCGTCGAGGCCCTGCGTGTAGGGCGCGCGGCCGACCGCCAGGAGGACCTGCTCGGCGTCCACCGCGCCGCCCTCTCCGCCGGTCGAGAAATGGACCTGCAGCCCGCCCTTCTGCTTGACGATCTCGGACACTTTGCTGTTGGTGTTGATCTCGCCACCGAGTCCCGCCAGGTGTTTGGCATAGACCGTGACCAGGTCGGCGTCGACCATCGACAGGACCTGAGGCAGCATCTCCAGGACGGTGACCTTCGTGCCCAGGGCGGCGAACATGGCGGCGAACTCCATCCCGACCACGCCCCCGCCGATGACAGCGAGCCGCTTTGGGATCTCTTTGAGCTCGAGGATCTGGTCGGAGTCGATCGTCAGCTCGGCGCCGGGGAGAGGGATGCGCGCGACAGCCGACCCGGTCGCGATCACGATGTCCTTGGCCTGGACCTGGTCCCCGGAGACGTCCACGACGCCCTTGCCGGCAAGCCGCGCGCTTCCCTTGAAGACAGTTATCCCGCCGGCCTTGAGCAGCCCCTCCACGCCCTTGACGAGCTGATCGACCACGGCCGTCTTGCGCTTCTGGGCCACGGTCCAGTCGAACCCGATGCTGTCCGCGACCAGCCCGAACGGCGCTCCGTCCCTGGCCAGCGTATAGAGCTCAGACGACTGGAGGAGGGCCTTGGTCGGGATGCAGCCGCGGACCAGGCAGGTGCCTCCGACGCGGTCTTTCTCGACCACGGCAGTCCTGGCTCCCAGCTGGGCGGCGCGGAGCGCGGCCACGTAGCCGCCGGGCCCACCGCCGATCACGACAACGTCAAAGGTTCCGGCCATAGCTCCTACCTATACGAGATATCGAAGAA
>VBDS01000115.1 GCA_005889085.1 Chloroflexota bacterium
TCCAGCGTCCCCGGTTTCGCGGCTTCGGCCAGCACAGCGCGGTACTCGGCCGCCGACACCGGCGCAGGTCCCAGATAGCGCGTGCTCGCGTCGGCGATCTGGTCGCTGCGCGTGCGCCCCTGTTTGGTCAGGGCGTAGGCCATCCGCTCAGGAAGCGGCCGGCCGAGCCACGGACCCTGTTCCTGGGCCAGGCCAAGGGCGTCCAGGAAGTTCGCGCCGGTGAGCGCCTTGAGGATGGGTTCGATCGCGCTGAAGGGCAGGGCGAGGACATCTGCAACCTCGTAGCCCGTGACCTTGGTCGCCGAGGCCGCGACCCGCAGGACCATGCCCTCGATCAGCGTGCGGTTGATCTCGGGTGGGGGAGGGGGCTCGATCTGGTGGGCTGGCGCAGGCACGGCCGAAGGCACGGGGCGCGGCGCGTCGACGTGCTCGAGGATCGCCCCGAACAGCTTCTTGCCGAAGCGCGCGCGGTCGCCGTGGTCGGGCGGCTCGCCCTCCCGCCGCCTGCTGATCCAGTCGGGCACCTCTTTGAAGACCACCGTGTTGCCGATCAGAAGCTGGACGAAGTCCGGCTCGTCGGCCGCGACGCGCACCGCGATCCGGATCAGGTAGCCCTGGCTCTTCAGCGCCGCCCAGCTGCGCTCCCACGCGACGTCGTTGCGGCCGGACCAGGTCTGCCGGACCGTGCGGTCGCGGGCGATCGTCACGTCCTGGCGGTTCTGGTAGCGCCGGCGCACGAGCTCGGTGACGTCTTTGTCGACGTCCTCCGCGACCAGGGCAGCAAGCGGGAGTGCGCGGTCGTCCACGGCGGGCCGATTCTTGATCTCGAAGATCGTGTTCGCGGTGGGCGCGAGGGCGCGGATCACGCTCGCGTGACGCGGGCAGAACGGGGTTCGCTCGATGAACTGGATGTGGCGGCGGCACCACCAGCTGTTGCACTTCCGTCCGGTCATATCGGAATAGGCGCAGGCCCATCCGCGCCGCTCGTTGCAGTCGCTGTAGGTGCAGACGCCGGCCGGTTTCCGGCCGTCTGTCTTGGCCGGAAGAGGCTTCGGCTCCTCGACCTCCTCCTCGACGGCGACCTCCGAGGAGATGGCCTCCGCCGGCGGATGCGCCACCGCGGCCTTGGGCATGTAGTGGAAGGCGCCGGCGAACTCCTCGCAGCTCTGGAAACGCTGGCTGCGGTCTTTCGCCGTGGCCTTCCAGATGATCTCCATGATCGGCGAGGGGATCGCGGTCGACGCCCGCGGCCGGTCGAAGACCTGCGAGTGCAGCACCGCGGGCAGCTGCCCGGTGAAAGGCGGCTCGCCATGCAGCAGCTCGTAAAGGATCATGCCCAGCGAGTAGATATCGGAGGTCGCGTCGATGGGCTCGCCCTTGACCTGCTCCGGCGCCATGTAGGCGGGTGTGCCGACCATGCTCCCGGTTGCGGTCAGCCGGTGTTTGTCGTCGATCAGCTTGGAGATGCCGAAGTCCAGGATCTTGGTCTTGCCGCGGTTCGAGATCAGGATGTTGTCCGGCTTGAGGTCGCGGTGCACGATCTGGTAGTCGTGCGCAACCCCGACCGCCGAGAGCAGCTGCTGGATCAGGTCGACCGAGACGTCCACGCTGAAGCGCCCGTACTCGTCGAGCCATGAGCGCATCGAACGCCCGTCAACCCACTCCATGACGATGAAGAGGACCGGCCCGTCCTCGTCGAAGTCGTAGACGCGGACGATCCCGGGGTGGTTGAGCGAGGCCACGGTGGCAGCCTCGCGGTGGAAGCGCTGGCGAAAGCTCGGGTCGCTCGAGTACTGGTCGGCCAGGACCTTGATCGCGACCGGGATCTCGAGCCGGGGGTGCGTCGACCGATAGACCACTCCCATGGCCCCGCGGCCCAGCTCGGCTTCGATCGGGTACCGCCCTAGTTGTGTGGTGCTCACCTTGGCGTCTATGGGGTTGTCAGTATGCGGGAGCGGACATGTTTCACCTCCCCACTTGGCGGGGAGGTCGGCCGACGGCCGGGTGGGGGCGTTGGCCTAGCTGAACACGCTCAAAGGCAGGTAGAACGAAACCCCCCAGTTGGGCTGGTCCACGATCTGGCTGATCCGCAGGTCCCCGGCCAGGCTGCACAGGATGTACGCGTCCTCCCGGCTCAAACCGTGGTCCGCCTGCAGCCAGTCGATGGTGTACCGCACCGCGTTGCGGGCGTTCTCCATCAGGTCCGGGCCGAGGGCGCACACAGAGTGATAACCGGCGGCGTCGCTGCGAGGCTGGAGCGGCGCGGCGGGAGTCACAAAGTGGTAGCTCCAGGGCTGCGGCGAGCCGCCCTTGACCACTCCAAATCGGAGTGAGAACGTCATCGGGCATTCGATCCCCGTAACGCAGACTTCGCCGTCTCCCTGCGCGGCGTGACAGTCGCCCGCCGAAAACAGCGCGCCGGGCACAAAGACAGGCAGGTACAGCTTGGTCCCCGCCGTGAGGTGTCGCGTGTCGACGTTGCCGGCGCCCTTGGTCGGAGGCAGCACGTCGTGGGGTCCGGCCTCGTCGGTGGCGACGCCCATCGTGCCGCAGAAGGGCGCGATCGGGATGTGGACGTCGTGGCGCAGCTCGGCCGACGTCCGGTCGCCGAGGTCGAAGTAGCGCACGTAAGGGTCGGGGAAGTCCGAGGCGAGCAGGCCGAGCCCGGGCAGGAGCGCCGTCCAACCCCACGTCCCTGGCTTCAGCGCGAGGATCTCGACTTCCAGCGCGTCACCCGGCTCGGCGCCGCGGACGTAGACCGGTCCACCCAGCGGGTACAGCCGGTTGAAGTCGAGCGTGCTGAGCCGGGAGGCGGGGTCACCCTTCTTGAGCTGCCCCGCCGTGACCTCCTCGGTCTCGAAGTGCACCACGTCGCCTGGGTCGATCTCGGCCACAGGCGCCAGCGCGTTGTCCCACTTGTGGTGGAACTGATCGCGCCCGATCCTGTGCTCGCGGACCCCGGCGTGGGCGCTCACCTCCTAGCCCCCGGGGTGGCCCCTTCCGTGATCGGTACGGCGCTCGCCCGCAGCACCTTCTTGTCGAACTTGCCCACCGAGGTCTTCGGCACCTCGTCGATGAACCGGACCTCGTCCGGCAGCCACCATTTCGCGACCTTGTCCTTGAGGAACTCGACGATCTCCTCCTGGGTGACCTTGCCCTTGAATTCAGGCTTGGGCACGGCGTACACGACAGGCCGCTCGTCCCACTTCGAGTGGGGGAGACCGATGACCGCCGCCTCCATGATCTTGGGGTGGGCCATGACGGCGTTCTCCAGCTCGACTGAAGAGATCCACTCGCCGCCGGACTTGATCACGTCCTTGGTCCGGTCGACGATGACGATGTAGCCGTCGGGCGTGATCTTGGCCACGTCCCCGGTCCGGAACCACCCGTCCTCGGTCAGCTTCCCAGGGTCGTACCCGTTGTGGTAGCCCCGGGCGATCCACGGCCCGCGGACCTGAATCTCACCGAAAGCAACGCCGTCCCAGGGCAGCTCCTCGCCGGTGGAGGGCTCGCAGATCCGGATCTCGACGCCCGGAGCGACCCGACCTTGCGTCAGGCGCAGGCGCAGCTCGTCCTCCGGCTTGGTGCCCGCCGCGACCCGGGCGACGCTGCCGAGCGGGGAGGTCTCGGTCATTCCCCAGGCATGCAGGATGCGGAGCCCGAGCGCATCCATCGTCTCCATCAAAGCCTGAGGCACTGCCGAGCCGCCGCAGACCACCGTGCGGACCCTGGGCAGCCGCTTGCCGCTCTCGTTGAGGTAGGCGCCGAGGGCGATCCACACGGTCGGCACACCGGCCAGGAACGTGACCTCCTCCTCTTCGGCCAGCTCGACGATCGACTTGGGGTCGGCCGAGAACCGGCCCCCGAAGACCACCTTCGACCCGGCCATTCCGGCGGCGTACGGAAGCCCCCAGCTGTTGGCGTGGAACATCGGCACGACTGGCAGTAGGCTGTCGCTCTCCTGGAGCGCGAGGTTGTCGCCCTGGAGCACTCCCATGGTGTGGATGAACTGCGAGCGGTGCGAGTAGACGACGCCCTTCGGATTGCCGGTGGTGCCCGACGTGTAGCACATGGCCGCGGCCATCCGCTCGGAGAGCTTGGGCCATGGATAGCCCTCGCTCTCCGCTGCGAGCAGCGCTTCGTAGTCGAGCATCTCTGGCATGCCGTCAGCCGCAGGCGCCGGTCCCTCGGCCAACAGGACGATCGTCTGGATGGTCGGGATCTTTCCGATCAGCGGCTTGAGGATCGGCAAAAGTGACTGGTCGACAAATAAAACCTTGTCTTCCGCGTCATTGATGATGAATTCGAGGTGTTGAGGAAACAGCCGCAGGTTCAGCGTGTGGAGGACGGCCCCCATGCAAGGCACGGCGTAGTAGAGCTCGAGGTGCCGGTTGTTGTTCCACGCCAGCGTGGCGACGCGATCGCCCGGCTTCACGCCGAGCCGCTTCAGCGCACCGGCCAGGCGGTTGATGCGCGGCACCATCTCGCCATAGTTGGTGCGGTGAATTCCCTCATCGCGCTTCGTCACCACTTCTTTCTTCTGGTGCAGTCGCTCGATCCGCCACAGCACGTGCTGCAGGCTGAGCTCGTAGTCCTGCATCAAGCCTTCCACCACCGCCACCTCCACCATTCTTTACTTGAGAGGCACGCTCCAGTGGGTCGATGGTAAGCCCGGCGGGCGTAGGATGCACACCCATGCCTGCTCGAGGCAGGGCTGACCTGCACATGCACACGACAGCCAGCGATGGCTGGCCGACGCCCCACGAGCTCGTCGATTACGCACGCGCAACAGCGCTGGATGTGATCGCGGTGACAGACCACGACACCATCGAAGGCGCGCTGCGCGCCGCGGACCACGCCGCCGGCCGCTCGAAGCTCCAGGTCGTGATCGGCGAGGAGGTTTCGAGCCGGGACGGCCACATCGTCGCGCTCTTCATCGAACGGCGGATCCGGCCTGGCATGTCGGCCGCCGCGACGGTGCACGCCATCCACGATCAGGGCGGCCTCGCGGTCGCCGTACATCCTTTCTGGCGCACGCAAAGACGGACACGGAGCGGTCCGGTGCACGGCGTCGGCTGGTTGGCCGCCGAGCTCGCGTTCGACGCGATCGAGGTGGAGAACGCCACGCCGGGCTTCTATGTCTTCAATCAGCTGGCACGGCGCCTGAACCTCGGTCTCGGGTCAGCCGAGCTTGGTGGGTCGGACGCGCACATCCTCGATGCGGTGGGCCGCGCCTACACGGAGTTTCCGGGCAAGACTGCCGGTGCGCTGCGCGAGGCGATCGAGACGGCGACCACCGTGGCGGGCCGGCGCCGTTATAAGGCGGTCGGCCTGGTGCGCTACGCAGCCTGGGGCTTGAACCACCAGCGGTACGCGGTAGGCTGAGTTCCGCCGGCAGCCGGCAAAAGGTGCGTTAGGCGCCTAACACCCGCCTGGGTCGCGAGCCGCACGAGCGTTTGGCGCCTAACGCGTGGCTTCCATACCATGAACATGCGCCCGCTTAGCTCAATGGATAGAGCGCCTGACTTCGGATCAGGAGGTTGCGAGTTCGAGTCTTGCAGCGGGTACCAACGACTCTGGATTGAACTTGATCAGGGTCCCCAGTTCCGGCCGCGACGAACCAGCAGATAAACGCCCAGCAGGATGAGCAGCGAAGGCCACAGCACATCGCCCGGAAGCGCCTTCAGCAGACCAAGGTTCTGGAGCAGGATGTAGACGCCGGCCACAACCAGCGCCGCACCCCAGAACCAGCCGCCTCCCCACCAGTTCCAGGGCCCGAACCAACCGGGCCCGTACCACCCGCCCGGATGTCGCTGCTCGCGCCAGTAGTCGTGCTGTTGGTGGCGCCAGGCCCGCCACTCGTCCCGAGACGCGCCGGGTCCAGGCTGCGGTGGCGGCCCCGGCGGCTGCGTCGGAGGCGGACTGCTCGCCATCGCTCGGATCGTACGCCCGGCTGATACTTTCGGACGGAATGGCACGACACGTGGTCCTGCTGCGCGGCGTCAATCTCGCGATGCGCAATCGCATCTCGATGTCCGAGCTCCGCGCCGCGCTGGAGGCGGCCGGATTCGGCGACGCTCGGACTTATGTGCAGAGCGGAAACATCATCGTTTCCAGCCGGCGATCTCCCGATCAGGTCGCGACAGATGTGCATGCGCTGATCCAGGAGCGCTTCGGATTCGACATCGCCACAGTCGTTCGATCACACGCCGAGCTCGTCGAAGTGGTGCGCCTGAATCCTCTCGCTCGCGTCGCGACGAATCCGAGCCGCTATCTCGTCACCTTTATGTCGGGGGAGCTGCCGCCCCATTTCGCCGCAGACCTGGGCGCCGTGGCGACGCAGGAGCCGTTCGCGATC
>VBDS01000116.1 GCA_005889085.1 Chloroflexota bacterium
CATAGCACGTCATAGGGATGCCATCCGAGGTCGCTTGTGTGGATCAGCACCCACCCGCCCAGCGGCCACTGCACGCTCTGGATCGCACGCGCGATGGGCGCGTCAAACTTGGAGATCACGTCCTCGCTCCGCACGAAGATCACGAGCAGGACGAACCCAAGAGTCGCGAGTGAAAGCACAGTGAGATAGACGGCCATGAAGGCCCGTCCGCGGCGCTCCTGCTCCGGCAGCCGCTCCTTCTGTGCCTCGATGCTGTGGCCTACATCGGCCATCCGTGCTTTCCTAGACCGGCGCCGGCACCTCCACCGAGGCGAGGAACTCGAAGAACAACTTGCTCCACCGCTGCGCCGCATCGAAAAGCGGGCCGTGGCCGGACCCCTCGAACATCTCCATCTCGACCCGCCCGCCGGCCGCGCGATACCGCTCGAGGACGCTGCGAATCTGCGTGACCATGGGCTGGGGTGGAAAGACCTCTTCCCCCGGCCACCCGGGTACAAATCCCATCTTGCCGAGGGTTCCCATCTCCCAGGCGGAGCCGTCCGCTACGACGATGTCCGCGGTGCCGTGCGTCCACAGTATCGGAGGCTTGGGATCGAGGTTGACGATCCCGGCCCAGTTGCAGTACTTGCCGGAGAGAGCGTTCAGGACGCCGCGGGTCCCGGGCGCCACGCCGGGCCAGTTGGGTGACGAAGTCGAATCGCCGGGGTTGCCGTCGTCGCCGGTGACCGACTTCAGGATCTCTTCGACCAGCATGTCCTCGCGGTCCTTCGGCTCTTGATGCGTGCTTGTCCAGTACGAGCTGTTCATGACGTTGCGCGGCGAGAAGGGCGAATCCGACGAGGCGTCGTGTTCGGCAATCCGCTTGATGAACTCGGGGTTGCCCGTCCCCCCACCCGATCCCGCGTAATCGGGAAAGCAAGGCGTGCCGTCGAGTCGCATCCCGCCAAATCCATACGGCGAGACCGGATCGACAAAGGTGAGCGACGCTACCGGGTGCTCTTCCGCATAGTTGGCGATCGCCGCGCCGCCGGTCGACCATCCCACGAGGTGCACAGGTCGCGTGATGCCGAGCTTCTCGACCAGGGAGAAGGCGTCGTCAGCCCAGTCGCGCAAGCCTCGCGTCGCGTCGATCGGCACGCGCTCGGTGTCGCCGAAGCCGCGCATGTCGGGCGCAACGATTCGACAAGTTGCCGGAGCTCCAGGCATCAGATGCTCGTAGAAGCGGCCTGTGGAGAGGTTGCCGTGGATCATGACGACCGGGATGCCGTCCGCCGGTCCGGACTCGATGTACCGCATCCGCAGCCGGCTCGTCTGAAGCACGTGCGAGGTCACGCCAGCAGGCAGGTCCATGGCAAGACTCCTTGTCCGAGGGATTTGCCCAAAGATAGCTCGCGCGGCGCCGGCTCGAGGGTCAGACCGGGGGCAGCGTCAGCGTGAACTCGCTTCCCACACCCGGCTTGGAGCGCACCGTGATGTCGCCGCCGTGGCGGTTCGCGATCTCCTTGCACAGGAAGAGCCCGAGACCTGTGCCCGGGATGTTCATGTTCTCTTCCGTCGGCAGGCGGCCGAAGCGCGAGAACAGGCGCGGCATGTGCTCAGGTGCGATGCCAAGGCCCTCATCCCGCACGCTGACGATGGCCCGCGAGTCGCGGAGGCACGCGCTGCATCGGATCTCGCCCCCGTCCGGCGAATACTTGATCGCGTTATCGAGGAAGTTGGCCACGACCGTGGAGATCCGGGTGCGGTCTCCTCTCACCAACGGCGCAGGGTCGCCTGCGTCGAGCACGAGACGGTGGTCACGCGTCAGCGGCCGCAGGATGTCGATCTGCTCCTGCACCACGAACCGCAGGTCGAACGTCTCTTGCGCCAGCTCGAGGTCATCGTGCTCGAGGCGGGCCGTCTCGAGCATTTGCTCGATGAGGCGATCCATCTGCGCCAGCTTCAGGTCGAGCAGGCGAGCCACCGACGCGAACTGCCCGGGCGAGAGTGTGCCGTCCGCGAGCATCGAGTTGTAGCCGCGGATCACCGTCATGGGCCCACGCAGCTCGTGCGAGGCGAGGTTCAAGAAGTCTGCCTTCGTACGTTCGAGCTCGGCCATCCTGTCGGCGTGCGCGTGGAGGCGAGTCACCTCAGCATCGCGTTCCGCATTGCGAAGGTCCTCGATTCTCTTCCACTCGGTCAGGTCCCGGGTGACCTTGCCGAAGCCGCGGAGCCGTCCCGTCTCGTCACGAAGCGCAGTGATGATGACGTTGGCCCAGAACCTGGTTCCATCCTTGCGGAGGCGCCAGCCCTCTTCCTCATAACGGCCTTCTCGTTTGGCAACCTCGAGCTCCCAGTCAGGCTTGCGGTTCCGAACTTCCGCGGGCGGGTAGAAGATGGAGAAGTGACGGCCGATGACCTCGGTCGCCGTGTAGCCCTTGATCCGCTGCGCGCCTTCGTTCCACGTGACGATCACGCCCGCGGGGTCGAGCATGAAGATGGCGTAATCGACGACACCAGACACGAGAAGCGCGAACTGATCGCCGAGATCCCTCGGCTCAGCGGTATTCGACTTCCGCAGCACCTGTTCGATCTTAAAGATCAGGGGCGCGCGCTGTCCATCCGACAGGTCACCAGGTCGAGTGAGCCACCTTTGCCACGAGCTCCAGCTTCTTCCGCTCGTCGTCGACAGTGAGGCGGTTGCCTTCGATGGTGGAAGCAAATCCGCACTGAGGACTCAGAGCCAGACGCTCGAGCGGAAGATTGCGCGACGCCTCCTCGATCCTGCGCTTGAGCTCGTCCTCGGACTCGAGCGCCGGCTTCTTGCTCGTGACGAGGCCGAGTACGACGACCCGGTCCTCCGGCACGTGCTTCAGAGGCTCGAACCCACCAGAGCGCTCGTCGTCATACTCCAGCAGGAAGCGGTTGAACTTCGTCCTCTCGAAGATGCGGGCGATCGGCTCATAGTCGCCGGCCGCGTAGAACTTGCTCTGGTTGTTGCCGCGGCAGATGTGAATCCCAAACGTCACGCCGGGATGGCCCTCGATGATCGCGTTGTCCATCTCGATGCAGGTGTCGATCAATTTCTCGGGATCGCTGCCGCGCTTGCGATACCCCTCGCGCAGCTCAGGATCCAGCAGCGCCGCGTATTGCGGCGCGTCGATCTGGATGTACGTGCAGCCGAGCCGCGCCAGCTCGTCGACCTCGCGCCGGCTGAGGTCGACGATGTCGGCCAGGTAAGCATCCCGGGTTGCGTACGCGCCCTTCGATTTCTCCGGGTCGTAGTACGCGGCGGCTTGCTGGGCGCTGATCAGCGTGACCTTGGCGGGTACCTTTGTGCTCGCCCGCAGGTACGTGAAGTCCTCGGCGGCCATGCTGCGCAGAGGCCGGAGCTTCTCGACAACCACCGGCCGCTTGAAGACCAGCTGCTCACCCGTTTCGTCACGGAACGGGATCGCCCATCCGCCGAATTTGTCGAAACCGGCCATCGAGTCGACCAGGTGGCCGAAGAATGCGTAGCGGCGCTGTTCGCCGTCGGTGATGACGTCGATCCCGGCCGAGGTCTGCAGCTCGATCGCCTCGTCGACCGCCCGGTCCTCGACCTCCTTGAAGCGCGCGGGGTGAAGCTCGCCGGATTCGAGCTTTTGCCGCGCTGCGACGAGGAAGTCGGGTCGCAGCAGGCTGCCCACGACCTCCGCGCGAACGTCTCGTAACATCGCCGCGTCCCTCCCCGGTCCGATCGAGAGCATGATGACAGGTAACAAAATTGCCGGGTTCGTTAGGGGTGACGTGAGCAGGTTCGACATCGTCGCCATCGCCGCCTCTGCCGGCGGCGTCGGCGCTCTCAGCCAGGTGCTTGGCGCCCTGCCGGCCGACTTCGGGGCGATCATCGCTATCGTCCAGCACGTCGACCCACGCCACCGCAGCCTCATGCCCCAGGTCATCGGTCGCCAGGCGCGCCTGCCGGTCATGCATGCCGAGGACGGTATGAGCGTGCAGCTCGACCACGTCTACCTGGCGCCACCAGACCACCACATGCTGATCAACCGCAAAGGTTTGATCACGCTGACCGACACGGAGCTGGTCAACTTCGTCAGACCGTCGGCCGACCTGCTGTTCGAATCGGTCGCGGCGGCGTTCGGCGAGCGCGCCATGGCGGTCGTCCTGACTGGCACCGGCCGCGACGGGGCGATGGGGGTGACCGCGATCAAAGAACGGCGCGGGACCGTCGTCGTTCAGGACGAGGCGTCGTCAGATTTCTTCGGCATGCCGTCGGCTGCGATCAAGACAGGGTCAGTCGACTTCGTGCTGCCACTCGACGAGATCGCGCCCAAGCTCATCGCATTGGTGGCAGGCGAGGTGCCGGATTGACGCTCGAAGCAGGCCCCGATTTCGAAAGCCTCCTCGAATACCTTCGCGACACACGAGGCTTCGACTTCACGGGCTACAAACGTCCGAGCCTGATCAGGCGAGTGGCCGTCCGCTGCTCAGAGCTCGGCATCGACAACTTCCGGGTCTACCTCGACTACCTCCAGGTCCATGCCGAAGAGTTCGGGGTGCTGTTCGACAAGATCCTGATCAACGTCACCGAGTTCTTCCGCGACCGGCAGGCGTGGGACTACCTCGGCCAGAAGATCGTCCCTCAGATGGTGGCCAAAGGCGGCGACATCCGCATCTGGAGCGCGGGCACCGCATCTGGAGAAGAGGCCTACTCCGCGGCGATTCTTTTCTGCGAGGCGCTCGGCCAGGCCAAGTTCATCGACCGCGTCAAGATCTATGCCACCGACGTCGACGAGCAGGCGCTGAGCAAGGCTCGCGCCGGGTACACCGCGAAGGATCTCGAGTCGCTCGACGCCGACCTGCGCTCGCGCTACTTCGAACGCCAGGGCGACCGCTTCATGTTTCTGGCTCCGCTCCGGCGGACGATGATCTTCGGGCGCCACGACCTGACCCAGGACGCACCCATCTCCCGCCTCGACCTGTTGATCTGTCGCAACACCCTCATCTACTTCACGTCAGAGGCCCAGGGTCGGATCCTCGCCCGATTCCATTACGCGTTGAACGACGACGGATATCTGTTCCTGGGTCGAGCCGAGATGCTCCTCACCCACGCCGCTCTTTTCAGCTCGGTCGATGTCCGGGAGCACATCTTCTCCAAGGTGGCGCGCCTTCAGCTTCGGGATCGCATGATGCTGATGGCGCAGTCGGGAACGACGGAGGCCGACAACCACATCGCCAGGCAGCTTCGGGTCCGCGAGCTCATGACCGAGGGGTCGCCGTTCGCGCAGATCATCGTCGACGCGCAGGGTGCCCTGATCACAGCCAACCAGCTCGCACGCGTGTTGTTTGAGATCCCGCCGTCCGACCTCGGTCGATCACTGAAAGATCTCGAGCTCTCCTACCGGCCGGTCGACCTCCGGACGCCGCTCGACCGCGTCGCCCGTGAGCGCCGCCCGGTCGAGGTCAAGAGCGTCCAGGTCAAGAAGCCCGATGGAGCGGCGGCACTGTTCGACATCAACGTCACACCCCTGCTCGATGAAGACGGATCGCTTATCGGAAGCGCGATCAACTTCATCGATGTCACGCACGAGACGCGGCTTCGGTCCGAGCTCGACCACCTGGCTCAAGAGCTGCAGTCGAGCAAAGAGGAGCTGGAGACCACCAACGAGGAGCTTCAGTCCACGGTCGAGGAGCTGGAGACGACCAACGAGGAGCTTCAGTCCACCAACGAGGAGCTGGAAACCCTGAACGAGGAGCTCGAGTCGACCAACGCTGAGCTCCAGAGCATCAACACGGACGTCCAGCTTCGGAGCAGCGAGATCCAGCGGCTGAACACGCTGCTGCTCGCGATCACCGGCAACATCGAGGTCGGTGCCGCAGTCCTCGACGGGACGCTCCGGGTCCAGGTGTGGAACGAGCGCGCAGCGGACCTCTGGGGCGTGCGGTCAGACGAGGTGGTGGGCCACTCGTTCTTCGACCTGGACATCGGGCTGCCGGCAGACAAGCTGCGGGCGTTGATCCAGGCCGCTGCGGGCGGCCGGCCCGCCCACGACGAGCTCGTGGTCTCAGCCACGACCCGCAAAGGTCGGTCGATCCTCTGCAGGGTGGTCGTGCACACGATTGGCGACGGCGACAAGCCCGCCGGTGTCGTGCTCGTGATGGAAGAGCTCAAGAACGGGAACGGGCGGCGGAAGTAGTCCTTAGACGGCCTCGGCCATCGACGCGCGCATCGACCGGCCCCACTGATCGATGATGGCTTCGAGCACCTCGACATCGGTCGAGACCCGGTAACGCTCGACCGCCGGCAGGTCGTCAACGGCGAGACGCAGCTTGCCGACGAGCGCGCTGCCCGCATCGATCAGCCGGCCGTATGCCACCAGCCAGTACTCAGGGCGATCGGGGGAGCCGTATCCGAGCATCGTCTGCCGGTACGCATGCTGCGCGTGGTCGATCTCGGCCCGGAGCTCCTCCACCCGCTGCCGCAGCTCATCGACATCGGATCGCTCGAGGCGGCGCCTTGCCGAGTTCAGCATCAATCGTTTGGACTGCAGGATCATCAGCCTGCAGCCGATGAGGGTCTCAGCCACATCGGGACTGATCATTCGGCACCCCGTCCCAGGCTGG
>VBDS01000117.1 GCA_005889085.1 Chloroflexota bacterium
CGCATCTCCGATGCGCTCGCTGCGCTGCTCGGCGCTTCACCCGAATCTCAGCCACCTGGATCGCCGAATCTCTCGTCGAGGTCTTCCGGCCGAGCCTGGTTACGAGTCTAAAGCCGCCGTGGGGCAAGCCTGATCCGCGACGCCTTCAGCGCCTCGAGTGTGAGCCGGTTCATCTCCTTCCGCTCTCTCGCGGTTGCGTGGTCCCAGCCGAGCAGGTGCAGCAGGCCGTGCACCGAGAGCAGCGCAACCTCGGCCCGTTCGTCGTGTCCGAACTGCCCAGCCTGGCGAATCACCGCCGGCCACGAGATCGCGATGTCGCCGACGTGCTCACGTGACCCGGCGAAAGAAAGCACGTCGGTCGCGTGATCATCCGCGGCGTAGGTCCGATTGAGGGCGCGCATCTCCTCGTCGCTTGTGATCCGCACCGCGAGCGTTGGTCTGCCCTCGGGCATACGAGCAGCGACCTCCGGCAAGGCTGACGCGCGGGCCAGGACCTTGCGGACGAACGCAGGTGGCACGTCTGCCGGCACCGCCTTCACGACTTCAGCTTCCAGTACAGTCACCCTCGATGAAGATTCTCGTCACCGGCGGCGCCGGTTTCATCGGGTCGCACGTGGCTGATGCCTACCTCGCCGCAGGCCACGAGGTCGCTGTGCTCGACAACCTCAGCACCGGCCGCGAAGAGAACGTCAACGCGCAAGCGGCGCTGCACCGCGTCGACATCAGGGATCTCGCCAAGGTCAACGACGCGATCGCGTCGTTCAAGCCGGACGTCGTGAATCACCACGCCGCCCAATCAGAGGTGCCCAAATCAGTCGCTGATCCCGGCTACGACGCACAGGTCAACGTCGTCGGCGGCCTGAACGTGCTGCGGGCGTGCGTCGACAACTCGGTCCGGAAGGTGATCTTCAGCTCCACAGGCGGAGCGCTTTACGGTGAGCCCGACGTCGTCCCCGCCGGCGAGGACCACCCGATCCGCCCGCTGTCGCCATACGGGACGAGCAAGTTCGCGTTCGAGCAGTACCTCGGGACCTTCGAACGAACCTTTCACTTGAACTACACGGTGCTTCGCTACGCCAACGTGTACGGCGCGCGTCAGGACTTCTTCGCCGAAGAGGGTCGGGTCGTCGCGATCTTCGCCGGCCGGATGATCGAGGGCAGGCCGGTGACGATCGACGGCGACGGCAACCAGTCGCGCGACATGCTCCACGTCGGCGACATCGCAACAGCGAACCTCGCCGCCCTGGAGAGAGGTGACGGAGGAACCTTCCACATCAGCTCCGGCTACCCGGTGACGGTCAACGACCTGTTCCGCAAGCTGTCCATCCTCACCGAGTACAAGCTGGAGCCCCGTTTCGGGCCGGGCCGCAAGGGCGACGTCTACCGGATCGCCCTCGACAACACTCGCGCCAAGGAGCGATTGGCCTGGGAGCCCCGCATCCAGCTCGAGGAGGGACTCCGCCTCACGGTCGATTACTTCCGCGAGCAGATCGCCCGGCTCCGCTCTGCAACGTGAACAACGCCCTCACCTTCCTCCACGGCTACGGTGCCCAAGTGCTCCTCATCTACGCATTGGTGCTGGGCGTTTGGGGCACGTACCACTATTTCCGCAACCAGCCGCTGAGCGGCGGCTTTCGCTCGGGCTATGTGATCATGGCCGGCCTGGCCCCGGTGCAAGGTCTTATCGGCCTTGCGGCCCTCGCCGCCGGTGGCCAACCTCGAGCGGGACTGCTGCACATGGTCTATGGCGTTTTCTCAGTGGTCTTCCTGCCAGGCGCATACCTCTACTCGCGCCGTGGAAGCGTCCGCCGCGAGACGCTCATCCTCGCCGGGGCGTCGTGGATTGTGGCCATCGCGTTCTACAGGGGCATCGCCACCGGGTAACGTAGGCGGGCCGATGGATCCGTCCGAACGCGTCAGCAAGACCAGGTCGCGGCCGCCTGTCCCGGCGGAGCCCGAGCGCCGGATCCTCATCACGGGCGGAGCCGGCTTTCTCGGCGTCAACGCCGCCATTCGTCTGATCAAGGACGGGTGGTACGTGACGCTGCTCGACAACCTGAGCCGCCCCGGCACCGAACGCAACCTCAAGTGGCTGCTCACGCGCTATCCCAACCGAATCGCATTCATCAAAGAGGACGTGAGGAACGCGAGCGCGCTGCCCGAGCATGTGATCCATCAGGACGCGATCCTGCACCTTGCCGGGCAGGTCGCGGTGACGACCTCGCTGGTCGACCCCAACACCGACTTCGACATCAACGCCCGCGGCACGCTCAACGTGCTCGAAGCGGTCCGCCTCCACAACCACGACGCGCCGCTCGTGTTTGCATCCACCAACAAGGTCTATGGCAAGCTCGACCACAACAACGGCCCATGCACCGAAGCGCAGCCGATCGACTTCCACAGCCCATACGGCTGCAGCAAGGGGTCGGCGGACCAGTACGTAAGGGATTACGCGCGCTGTTTCCAGATGAACACTGTCGTGCTTCGCCAGAGCTGCATCTACGGTTCGCACCAGTACGGCACCGAAGACCAGGGCTGGGTCGCCCACTTCGTCCACTCGATCCTCAAGAGCCGGCCGCTGACCATCTACGGCGACGGTACGCAGGTGCGCGACCTCCTCGACGCGCGCGACCTCAGCGCTCTCTACGCGCTCGCGATCGACAAGATCGGCATCACGCGCGGCGAGATCTACAACGTCGGCGGCGGACCGGAAAACCAGCGCAACCTGATCGAGGTCATCGACCAGATCGGCGAGCTCACCGGTCGCAAGCCCGAGTACAGCTTCGCGGAATGGCGCGAGGGCGACCAGAAGTACTACGTGAGCGACATCGCGAAAGCGAAGCGCGACCTCGGGTGGGTGCCGCTCGTAACGTTCGACAACGGCCTGCGCGACCTCATCTCCTGGGCTCAGTCCATCAGCTGACCGCGCGCCGGCAGGTGAAGTGACCGCAGCCGCCGGGCAGCCCACCCAGCAGCCGAGCCTCTCCCCACGCGGTCGTGGCAACGACCCTGCTCACTCCGCGCATCACGCCGCCGGCAACTCCACGGCGCGCGACGGACATGTCTTCCACCGAGCCGCTCACCGGCCCGCGCAAGTCGAGCCATGAGAAATAGAGAAGGTCCAGGACTTGCAGCGTGAGGTGGTAGCTCCACCGAGTCCGGCTCACCGGAAGATGGCATGCAGCGGCCATGGCGCGAAAGCGTCCAGCGGAAAAGATCTGGATGTGGCCACCGTGACGCACCTTGGCCTTCCACCGCGTGCCGCATCCCACCAGGCGGTAGAGCGTGCGCGGCTGGCCTTCGAGCGGCAGAACGATGTGGAACCCGCCGCCTGGTTTCAGGACGCGGGCCACCTCACTGAGGACCAGTTCGGGGTCTTCGACATGCTCGAGCACATCGAAGATCCAGACGAAGTCGAGCTCACCGTCGCCGAACGGCAGGCGTTCCGCCGTGGCGAGCCGGAAATCGACGCCCCCCGCTGACGCGCTTGCCGCGTCGAGCGCCGAGCGGCTGACGTCGCAGGCGAGAACGTCGAGGTCCGGCCGTTCACGCTTCACCGCCTTGGCGACCGAGCCCGCGCCACAGCCCACATCGAGCACCCGGCCCTGAACGCGGGCCAGGTCTTCGAGCAGGTAGCGGAGCTTGAGACCGTTCATGTACCACGGCTTCGGACGCAGAGGAGCAGCACCCCACCGCTTGGCCTCGTAATCAAACGACGGCTGGGGTTGGCCGGACGGCTGGACGTTCACGGTGCGGCCGCCCGCGACGCCTGCGCGCATTCAGCGTCGGTTGGAGTCGGCACGGCGACAGCCATCAAGCTCCAGCCGTTGGGAAGGTTCGCCCCCGTGTCCTCGAACCACTGCTTGTGGTCTGCCATGTATGCCTTGTAGTCGGGCACGGAACCGCTGAGAGGGCCAGGCGGCGAGACCAGGAAGAGGCGGGTCTTGCTCGTGGCGAGCCAGCACTGGAGCAGTGGTCCCACTACATTCGGATGGTCGGCGTAGTGATAGCCGGATGGAAGGTAATAGAACGGATCGTAGAACTGGCTCGTGACACGATCGCCGCGCAGCCCGTCATCGCGGACCATCAGGTAGAGCAGAGTTGGCTCGTCGCCCGGCATGTTGAGGACGCCTCCGCGATACTCGGGCCGGTTGTAGACCGCCCCGACCTGGTGTGCGAGGCTCACCTCATAACGAAACAGCGGCTCCGTTGAAGCGTACGTCGTCTCGATCGGGACCCAGAGAAGCTGAACGGCGAGCAGACAGACCGCGGCAGCGGACCAGGTCAACGCACGCGGAGTTACGGCTCGCGCCGGCCACCACCTGACTATCGCGACCGAGATGCCAATGGCCGCAAAGTCGAGCGGAAACTCGAACCGGCGCTCCTTCCACTCGGTCGCGTATCGAAGATAGGTCGCGAGGGTCAGCGCCGAGTATCCGAAGCCAAACGTGAGCAGCAGATGCCCCGGCGGCCGTTTCCACAGGGACCAGGCAACGCCGGCCATGCACAGGACCGACGCAAGTCCGAAAGCCAACCAGAGCAGCGCTGTGCCCGACGTCTGGCCGCTGGTTCCTCCCGCTGAAAGGCCGACGAACTGGAAGTTGATGTAAAGCGGGTAGATCGGGTTGCCGGTCTGGTCGAGCAGGAACTTGGCGTAGAACCCCATCCCCAGGAGCCAACCAATGACGAGCGGGGCGCGAGACGCGGTCCTTTTCCTGCCGCCTGCCAGCCACGTGACGACCAGGCCGAGTCCGAATAACCAGGCTTCGACTCGTGCCATGGCCGCGACGGCCCACGCGAGTCCCCCAAAGAAACCATGGTTCGGCGTGAGCCAGATGCCAAACAGGAGCAAGGCAATCGCAATCGGTTCGGCCATGCCTGCCGTGTCGTTGAAGATCGCGACCGGTGACAGCGCGGCGAAGGTGGCAGCGACAAGCGCCACGCCAAGACCCCAGTAACGACGGCACAACAGGAAGGTCAGAACCACCGCAGCAGTGCCGAATGCCAGGCTCAGAACCCTTGAGACCACGATGTCCGTGGAGCCGGTTGCGAAGAAGAGGACGTTCATCAATGCGGGATGAAGCGGCCCCCAGAAGTACTCCCAGCCGCGCATGTCCCACAAACGAGGGCCATGCGACAGGCCTATCTCTTTCGTTAAGTAGGCGATCTGCCAGTGGTGATAGGCGTCGGTGAACCCGTCGCCGGCGTTTTGGGCATCGCTGAAGACGAACAGATATAGAAGACGAGGGATCAAGGCGCCGACCGCGATCGCCCCGATCCAGGCCCATTGGAAAGGGGTGGGACGCGGCCTCGGCTCGACCTCCTCGACATGAAGGGGTTCCTCGGCGTCCTCGTCTTCATCGGCCAGGATCCGCGGCAGGCGGAGCTTCAAGCGGTCGCCGCTTCCATCGCGATCTGTTCGTGCGCGCGTGCGACGTCGAGCACCGCGTTCTCCATGGTGTCGATGTGCCTTTCCCAATCGAAGCGCCGCGCCCACTCGAAGGCTCGCTCCCCGGTGACCTGGTTCTCTCTGCGGTCATCGAGCAGCCGGTTGATGCCGGCCGCGTAGTCGTTCACGTCAAGCGGTTCGGCGAGGTGCCCAGTCCCCGGGCCGACTGTGACGGTCGGTCCGGCCTGGCTCCAAGCGACGACCGGCACGCCCTTGGCCATCGACTCGATCACACCCATGCCGAAATCTTCCTCGGGCGCGGGATAGACATAGACCGCGGCGCCCTCGTAGAGGGCTTGCAGCTCGTCCTCGGTGATCGGGCCCAGGAACCGCACCGCGTCGTCAAGTCCGAGTTCGGTGACGAGCGCCTTCCACACCGCAGTGTGCGACGTCGCGGGTCCGGGAATCACGAGCTGCACACGGGGATGGCGCTTGCGCACCTCGACCATCGCGCGGATCGCGAGGTCGAACCTCTTTTGCGGATAGTGGCGGTTCGTCAGCAGCACATACGGCCGCCGGATCGGATAGCCGTTCATGGTCACACCGCCGGCGAACCGCGACTCGACGGGCAGCGGAAAGCCGGAGGCCGCGACGTGGCATCCCGCGGGACAGTCGACCGCGTCCCGCAGATATGTCTTTCGGATGATGTCGCCGATGTAGTTGCCGTTGACCAGCAGCTGGTCCGCCTCCTGGATCGAACGGCGGTCGGCCCACGCGACGAACCGCGTCGCGCGCACCACGACAGCGGCGAGAAGGCGGTAGTCGGCGTTGGAAACCCAGCCGGTCTGCCGGTCGATGCTGCGCGGATAGACAAGGCGGTTCGGCTGGTTGAGGTAGACGACGTACGGCACGTCCATGAGACGCGCCGCCCACCACGCGATCCAGGCGCTGGGCTGGTTGCATCCCACTATGGCGTCGACGCCGCGGAACCGCCACGCATAGAGAGGCATCAGGAGTGACGTGGCGGCCATCTGCATCGCCTCGCGAAACGGGAACCAACGCGGCAGTTGCGGTAGGAACGTCCTGACGCGCACCTCGCCGATGAGGTCCGGGTAGCAACGCGCAGGATCGACGGTCGGCGCGTAGCACTCAACCTCGTAACCGCGCCGGCGCAAACCGAGCACCTCCTCGATCACGATCCGCTCCCCGCCGCCCGAGTAGGTGAAACCGCAGTGGAATATCGCGATTCGTCTCGGTCCTCCGGCGCGAGCGCGTCGCCGGCCGCCGACCAGGAAAAAGCTCAGTGCACCCAGTGCCAGCGCGTTGGCGGCGGTGATGGCGTGGTACAGCACGATGGCTCCGGCCGCCACCCCCGAGGCCAGCCCGAGGCCGCCGCCGAGCACGAGCGACCCGGCCACCTCCAGGTTGCCCAGGTAGCCAGGACCGGCGGGGACCGCGAAGCTCAGGAGCAGCGCGGGGTAGGCCGCCATCGCCTTGAACAGCGGCACGTCGATGGCGACGGCCGTGAACAACAACGTGAAGTTGAAAGAGTCGATCACGAGCGCGAGCACGGTAAGGCCAGCGAGTCGGACGGCCAGCTCCGGCGTCCAGAGCCCGCGTGCCCCCGCGCGAAACGCGAAGGCCTGGCCGGCCAGGCCAGAGGCGAAACGGGCCGGCAGCAGCCGTCGCGCAAGCCCGGAGCGGGCGATGCGGGGTCCCGCGAGCGCGGTCCCCAGGACCGCGGCCAGCAGCGCGATGGCCAGCAAGGCGGCGCCCGCGAGGCCACGCGGCGTGTGCACCGCCCCGGTCAGCGCGACCACTTCGAGCGCGGCCAGGAAAACGGCCACCGCGGCCAGGTCGCACGCCTTGTCGATGACGATGGTCGCCAGAGCCGAGCCGGCCGGAATGCGATGCCTCCGCCATAACCACCATGCCCTCGCCGCATCACCGGTTCGGATCGGCATCACGTAGTTGAGCAGGCCGCCCGCCGCGTTCATCGCGAAGGCCCTCACCATGCCGACCGGCGCGAGCGGGCGAAGGAGCAGCAGCCAGCGGCGAGCCCTGATCGCGCTGGTGATGAGGAACAGCACGATCATCAGCGCGACCGCCCACCAGCTGTGGACCCGGGCGTGAGACAGGATCTCGGGCAGAGAGACCGTGCGGAGCCACAGCACGAGCAGGGCCACGCCAAAGGCTGTCTGTAATGCAAGGCGGAGCCGGCGGTTCACGCGATCACCTCAACCTCAGACGTTTGCCCGATGAGAATCCAGCGCTGAGCGAACGCCCAGAAGGCGAAGAGGAATCCGACGAACACGATGGTCCCGCCGTAGTCGTGGAAGAAGACAGCGGGCGCAACCCCAATCGTCGCGGCGATCGCCGCCACCGCGGAAACCCGCATCAGGTTCAGCAGCATCGTGGCCGCGACCCCGATACACACCACCTGAACGCGACCTTCGAGCGTGTGGCCGCCACGCAGGCCGGTGACCAGGCTCACGCCGAACAGGATCAGGCTCTGCCAGCCGATGCAGTTCCAGGAGATGAACAGCGTGTGCATGGAGCCGGCGCCATCCCACACGACGAGATGACTTCCGGATGCGGCGGCGTGGATGCCCGCCACGCCGAGCAGGCTCACGACCATGCGCGACTCCGCCGGCACGATCGACTGCAGTGGATTGTTGGCGCCGAGCTGCATCGCCCATGCCGTGAGCAGATCGTCGAACGTGGTCACGAGCGGAAGCACCATGAGGAGCGCGCATGTGAGCGCGATCAATGTGAGATTCACGTTGTCTCGGTCGCGTGGTCTCATCTGCGTCGCCTGACCAGGCGGGTCACAAGCAAGGGCACTACGGCGACCAGGCCGACGAGGCCGAGCAGAGACTCGGGCACGATGATGCTCGGCGGCACGATGCGCGTATCGCCCACGCCAACCGGGCCGTCGTAGACCATCGACGGTTTGCCGCCGGTGCCGTGAGTGAGCGTCACGGTGACGCACAGCGAGCCGCCGGGCGTGATCACCACC
>VBDS01000182.1 GCA_005889085.1 Chloroflexota bacterium
AGGTCGTAGATCGACGGCCAGCCGTGGGTCAGGCCGACACGGGCCGCCGCGTAGTAGAAGGTGAAGTCGTTGTGGAACCGGTCGCTTACCGTGGCGACCGCCCACTGGTAGAGGTCGAACAGGGCAAACAACCCTGCGCTGGCTGCCCCGGCCGCAGTACCGAGATTCCGCCAGCGCCGGCTCGAAGGTTCGGCCACGCGCGGAGGTTACCTTTTGAGGGGTGAGTACGACCGCCTTTCAGTCACGGACCATCGAGCTCAGAGATGGCACGAAGCTGCAGCTTCGCCCGATCGTGCCCGAGGACGAGCCCCTGCTTCACGAGGCCGTGGCCGCGATGTCCGAGCGCACCGTCTACTTCAGGTTCTTCTCTCCGATCAAGCGGATGTCGGATGCGCTCGCGCACCGCCTGGCAGTCGTCGACTACAACGATCGGTTCGCAATCGTCGCCACGACGCGCAAGCCGAACGGCAAGGAGCGCATCGTCGGCGTGGCGCGTTACGACCGCGCCGGCGGCACCGATGTTGCGGAGGTCGCGGTCGCAGTGATCGACGAGTTCCAGCGCCGTGGTCTGGGCAGCGTGCTGCTGACCGAGCTTGCCCGGGTCGGTCGTGCGCACGAAATCAAGACCTTCTCGCTGATCGTGCTGCCTGAGAACAGCGAGATGTTGGGCTTGCTGCGAAAGATGGGCTGGATCCACCAGGCCAGGCTCAGCGGCGGCATGTACGAGATATCGTTCGACCTTCCTGAGACCGGGTGATCGACAGCCAGCTGATCGCGTTCGCGGGTGTCTCGCTGCTCCTCGCCGTGACGCCCGGTCCGGACATGGCGGTAGTGACCCGAAATGCGCTGGCCCACGGCCGGCGTGGCGTCGTGCTGACGACAAGCGGAATCGCGCTCGCCTTGGTGATCTGGGTTGCTGCGACAGCCGTCGGGCTTTCGGCGCTGCTGCGCACGTCAGGCGAGGTGCTGTTCGCCCTCAAGCTCGTCGGCGCCTGCTACCTCGCGTATCTCGGCATCCGCACGCTCATCGAGTCGCGAGCGCGACCAGCGGACCTGCTCGCCGGGACTCCGCCCGCCGCTCCGGCCCACGCGGTGTTCCGGCAAGGTTTCTTCTCCGCGATCAGCAATCCGAAGCTCGGGGTATTTTTCGTCACATTCCTCCCCCAGTTCGTGCTGCCGGGTCAGGCGGTGCTGCCGCGCCTGCTCGTGCTGGGTGTGACCTTCGCGGTCATCGGCTGGCTGTGGATGAACCTGTACGGCCTGTTCGTGACGCGGCTGCGGCACGTGATCACAGCGCCGCTCGTGAGGCAATGGATGCAGCGCGCAACCGGAGTCGTGCTGCTGGGCTTCGGCGCCAGGCTTGCGTTAGAGAGAATCTAACCCCAGGCGAACTCCGTGCAGAGGTAGTCGAACTCCTGGCCCTCGGGCATCCCGTTCGGTGAGTTCTTGGGGTCGGCCGGATTGAGCGCGAAGACCACCACAGTCACCCCACCCCTGTTCGCGGCGATGACCGCAAATCGCACCTTGGTCGCCGTCTGCGAGGCGCCGAGCAAGTTCGCGGAAAAGACCTCGCCCACGCCGTCCTGATCGCCGATGTGCGCGCCCTTGAGGCTGGCGACCAACGTCACGTCCTGAAACTGCGACGAGGGAAGGGCGTTGATAGTCGACTGCAGCGCCTGGTCGGGCGTCCCTCCGCTCGTTCCGACAACGGAGACCAGGCCGAGCTTCGTGCCCAGGGTGAGGCCCTGGGCGTCCTGCGAGCGCACGGTCCACGCGGACGAATAGTTCACCTGGAAGTGGTAGGCGGAGCTGCGGTAGGACGCCTCCTCGGGCAACGGCGCCACGACCTTGGGCGCACAGTTGGAGGTGCACGTCGAGTGCGAGCCGCCGACGAACTGCGAAAGAGCGAAGCCGCCGATGCCGACCGCAGCGACGATCACGATCAGGAGGAGGCCGCCCGCGATAAGGGCCGGCGCCATCTTGTACTGACCCGCGGGACGGTACGCCGCGCCAGACGGCGGTGGATAGCGGTACAAAGGCGGGGCCGTGGCAGCCTGCAACTGGACCGGCGTGCCACACCGGCCGCAGAACGTCGCGCCCGGGGCGAGCGGCGCCCCGCACCGCCCGCAGTAAAGCGTCGGCGCCTGGCTCGCCATCACGCCCCTCCCGCGAGCCTGGGGCGGCCCTGCTTCGAGCCCGCGGCTCTTGCGGCGCCGCACGCGGGACAGAACGCCATCGTTGGCACCATGCGATGACACTCCGGGCACGGTGAGTCGGGCCCGATCTCGTGCTCGGCGCCTTCGACAAGCAGGGCTTCATGTATGGCGAGGCGCAGGAAGAGCAAGAGAGCGCCCGCGGCGACGCCGATGACGACGACGCCGAGGATCAGGTCCTGCACCGCGAACTCGAGCATGCCGATGACGATCTGCACGCTTAAGGCGACGGTGATCGCCACAGGAAGGCTCGAGCGCCACGGGCGCGCGGTACGCCGCCGGTCGAAGCGCTGCAGCCAGAGCGCTGCCGCGACGAGGGCGGTCGTGCAGGCGTTGACGAGCGCGACGAGCAGCCCCGTCCGCAGGAGCCTCACCGCCCAATCGAGCGCCGAGCCGGGGCCTAACACCGGCCCGCTCAACAGCGGCCAGAACTCGGTCAGCGAGCTGGCCAGGGTGAAGCCAAGCGCGGAAGCGGCGCCAAACGTAAGGCCGTCGAGGGGCTCACGAAAACGCTCCCGGAACAGATAAAGGAATAGAGGGCCTGCGAGCATCAGCGCCTGCGCGATGACCGGGATCGCGATTCCGGCAACCACGAACGCTGTGTCGCGGTCGCCCGTCAGCTGCAACCGTGACAGCGCCCCGCCCACAAGCGCGGTGAACACAATCCCAAGCAACGCGCCCGTCACCATCGTCGCGCCGATGACCAACCACGGCTCGGATTCGTAGATCTCGACCTCGTACAGGTACATCAGATAGAGGACAGGCAGGACGAGCATCGCAGCCACGGTCGCGAATGCCAGGAGGTGGAGCGCGGCGAGCGCGACGACCAACAGGCTGCCGGCCACCAGGGCAAGGCGAAACGGGCCGCCGCGGCGGTGCGGCAGGTGAGGAAAGAGCGTCGTGATGATCGACAACTGGGCCACTCGCTCTGTGGGCACCGCGGCGAAGGCATGCGTCCTGCGGGCGCTGCCCGCGGTCAGGTGCGCCCCGCAATGGCCGCAGAACTCTCCCTCAGGTACGACGGATCCGCAGTGCGGGCAGGTAAGGAGCGGCGGGCCGTCGAGCGGGCGCGGGGCGGGGTCCGCGGCACGGCGACCCCTGCCCTTCCGGCGGTCAGGTCCACGCTCTTTCACGCGCCCCCGCCTTTGATGTAGCGAATCCAGGCCGCATCCATCGCCGCTGCGTCCATGCTCCCCCACCCAGTGGCGAAGTCCCAGCCCGCGGCTGCGTCGAAGTACAGGTTGTTGCCCGCATTTACGTCGTGAAACGGCGAGGGGTTCAGCTTCGCGGAGTTCTCGCCGATCCAGTAGAGCGCCGGGTTGGCGAACCCAACCTCGCGCAAGCCTTTCTGTTTGAGGTCCTGGTTGATCAAGGCGATGGTGGCGGCCCACAGCGGCGTCGCCGCGGAGGTTCCCCCGGCCTGCCCGTCCTGGCCGCCGAACACGATGTGGAAACCTGTCGACGGATCGGCGTCAGCCGCCACGTCCGGCACCTGGCGCAGGCCGCGCGCGGAAGCCTGCATCTCGTTCTTCTGAAAAGCTGGCGCGGCGTAGAACTGGCTGGCACCACCGCCGCCGCCGCTTTGATCGATCGGGCTTCCCCAGGCGTACTCCTTGAAGTAGATGCCCTGCCGCGACTCGAAAACGCTGGTCCCGCCGACCGATGTCACCGTCGGCAGCGTTGAGGGAAAGCTGCCCGCCGGGGATTGGTCGAGGCCGCAGGTGTAGGCGCCGTTATCACCGCTCGCCACGAAGTGCGACATGCCTAGAGCGATCGCGCGGTCCTGGATCGAGGCGTAGACGTTGCGGGCGCCGCTGGGAGTGTCGGTCTCGCACGAGCCGAGGCTCTCGGAGATGATCGAGCCGAGGTGGTCCGTCACCATCTGGTCCAGCGCGCGGTCGCCGTGTCCGAAATCAGGCGCGGAGAAGTAGACGACCAGTTTTGCCTTGGGCGCCACCGCATGCGCGATCTCCAGGTCCAGCACCGTCTCGCCCTGCTGTTTTTCCGGCGTACCCCAGCTCGGATCTCGCTTCAGAGTCAGCTGCGGTCCGAATGCGGGCAGGCCGAACTCCGATGCGAACTTGTCCAGGTCCTTGAGGTTGGGGAGATCGTCGATCTCGGGCAGCATGATGGTCTGCCCGGTGCCATCGAGGCCCGCGTCGCGCAGCGGTTTGATGTTGTAGTACGAGAGCACGTCGACCGGGATGAGGCCGCCCGGACGCACCGCGTAGCCGCGAGTGTGTCGGTAGTCGTCCAGTCCGCTCACGTTCGATGTAACCGCGGCCAGCGCAGCTGGGAGGCGGGGCTGGTCGAGCGTCGCGTAGAAACGCGTCCCGTCCGGCATGCGGTAGGTCTCGATGTCCACGCCGAGAAAGGCAGCGGCGGCGGGCGCCGGACCGTCAGAGGCGATCAGGCTCGAGGGTGCTTGCCACGAAGGATGGAGACCCGCGGCGTCCAGCGCCGCAACCGCTCGCTGAACCTGGACCGGATCCGGACCGAAGCGCGTCGCGTAGTCGGCCGGCGAGACCGTCTTGCCGGAGGCGAGCAGCGCCGCGAGCTGGTCCTCGTTGCGGACCTTCAAGCCGAAGCTCAAATAGACCGTGGTCGTCTGGTCTGCAGGTCCGAGATGCGCGGCGCGCTCGATGGCAGTCGCCAGCGTGGGCGGTGGCTTGGGAATCGCCGGCCGGGACTGTGGGGCCGCAGAGGCGTGCGGAGCCTGGCAGGCCGAGAGCAGCAGCAGACCCAGCGCGATTACGTGCCCGATCTTCACGGGTAGGTAGCTTCCCAGACCTCGGCTTCGAACGTCACCTCGAAGCCGAGCCTTCGGTAAACGTCGTAGGCGTGCATCGGGCTGTTGCCGTCGACGTACAGCGAGGCATGGCGCGCGCCCGCGCTGCGCAGCCGGTGCAGGACCTCAGCGACCAGCCATGCAGCCAGGCCGCGCCGCCTGTGCGCGGGCAGCGTACCCACTGAGGTCACCAACCCGACCGGCTGCGGCCGCGGGTCGTCTGCATACCGTTCGACCTCCCCAAGCGTGATCGCTGCGGGCGAGCTGGCTGTTGACGTGACCGCGATCAGGCAGAGCTCGCGAGTCTTGCCGGCGATGATCTCCTCGCCGTCTCTGGGCGCGAAGCGCCAGTGGTCGGCGAACGTGCGGTTGAACAGGTCAGCCCAGGTGCTCGTCGCGATTGTGCTTGCGTCCGCGAGCTGATAACCGGCCACAGCGACTGCATCCGGCAGACCGTCGTGCACGCTGCGGTCCATCCGCCACCACGGCCTCACCGGCTTCAAACCTGCGCCTTCGAGCTCTTCGCCATGGCCCTTCGCGACTGTGACCTGGACAATGGAAGCGCCCGCGGCTCGGGAGAACCGCACACCCCACCGCACCATTTCGCCATACGTGTCGCCCCGGCCCGCCGCGTAGACGGTCGCCAGGACACCGTCAGGTGAGGGCCGGCTCATGACGAGCACCGAGCCGGCGAGCGAGTCACCGTCGTCGACCACACGCGACTTTGTGTCCCAGTCGAACCGTGCGAGCAGTCTGCGCATGCGTCCCTCGTCGGGCACGATGTCCTGCCGGCCCTCCTCGAGCACCTCGCGCCGCCACAGGTCGATGAGCATCGGAAGATCCTCGACGCGCCCTGACCTCACGCTGTAACTCGGGTCACGACCTCGTGCACCTCGGGGATTCCACGCCGGATCATCTCCTCGAGCTGGCTCTCGATCTCGTGCGCGTGCTCAAGGCTGATCTCGCCCGCAACCTCTGCGACCACGTGGGCGTAAATGCGGTGGTGCCGGTCGCTGAGCTCGACGTCCAGGCAGCGCACCACCTCAGGATGCGACTCCACGATCTCGCGCATGCGCGTCGCGAGCTGGGTCCGGCGGCCTGTCACATCTTCGCCCGGCACAACCTCCGGTTCCATCGGTTCGAGGTGGATGTCGATGCGCGCGACCTCCGGCAGCTCGGTTCGGATCGACTGCTCCAGGTTGCGGCTCGTGCGGGATGCGGCAGCGAGCGTCTGATCGCCCGGCAGCTTGGCGTGCATGGTCAGGTGGAGGGATCCGTCCGCTTCTCGTTCGACCGTGACGTTGTGCAGGTCCCGCACGCCGCCGTTGCGGGCCGCCGCGGCGTGGACGCGCTCGACCAGGTCGCCTTGCTGGGCCTGACCTTCGACGGCGACAGCAAGGTCGAGGGTCGGTAAAGCTGTCCGCGCCTTCGCTTTCACGTCCTTGGCGAGTGCGCTTGCGGCCTCGACCGAGAGCATCCGGCCCGTGGCGATGCTCGCGTCACCGATGAGGGTCGGCCCCGACCTCCTCACCCGGACCGAGCGCACCTCGCGTACGCCGTCGACATCCTGGATCGCATCGCGCAGCTGCTTCTCCGCGCCGGCGGGCGCGCGGTCGATGAGGATGTCGCCCGACCGCCAGGCGAGGAGTCCGGCCGCCCTGGCCACGATGCCCGCCACCAGCAGCGCCGCTACCGAGTCGGCCCAGCTGAGGCCCATGCGAACGCCAAGCAGGCCGGCGAGCACACCCACCGTCGCGAGCACATCGGAGAGGCGGTTGGTAGCATCGGCCAGCAGCGCGTCGCTGGACGCGAGGCGGCCGACCCGGCGCAGCACAGCGGCTCGCCCTGCCTCGACCAGGAGCGTTCCGATCAGCAAGGCGAAGGCGTAACCGGCGGGATTGACCGTCGCCCCGCCGCTGACAAGCCGGCGCACCGCCTCGAAGGCGATGAATGCGGCGGTGATGAGCAGCAAGATGCCCTCAGCGAAAGCGGCCAGATTCTCCGTCCGGCCGTGGCCGTAAGGGTGCTCGGTGTCCGCGGGCTTGCGCGAGGTGCGGACTGCGACCAGGGTGAACCCGCTCGCCGCGAGGTCGAGGAAGGAATGCGCGGCTTCGCTCAGGATGCCCAGGCTGCCGGTGAGCAAACCGACGACCAGCTTGGCCATGACCAGCACCACGCCGATGGCCACCGAGCCGAGGGCGACGAGCTCCGGACGCCGGCCGAGCCTGTTCACTGCTTCACTGTAAGCGCCGTTTGGGCAGCGCCCGGAGCGGTCTTACCTCAGTTTTGAGGCCGACGCGAAGAGCTGATCTTCGGTGCCGAGGGCGATCACCAGGTCGCCGTCTTCTAGCCGCTGGCTGCCGTTGGGGTTGACGTGCAGCGTCCCGTCGCGCCTCCGCAGCGCGAGCACCCGGGCTGTATCAGGGCCGAACAGTCCGATCTCGTCGAGGGTCTTGCCAACCGCAGGTGTGCCTGGGCTGACGACCATCTCCTCGACGCCGATGCCCGCCTCGGCGTGATGCAATGAGTCGAGGACATCGACCATCGCTGGGCGGATCGCGAGCTCGGCCATGCGGTGGCCGGCCATGACGTAGGGCGATATGGTTCGGGTCGCCCCGGCCAGCTCAAGGCGCCGGATCGAGTCCGGCCGGCCGGCGCGCGCGACGATGTAGAGGTTGGGATTGAACGCGCGCGCCGCGAGCACGATGTAGACGGCGCGCTCGTCCGAGTCCACAGCCGAGATGAGACCTCTCGCGCGCTCGATCCCCGCCTGCTTGAGTATTTCCTCCTTAGATGCGTCGCCTTCGATGTGAAGGCGGCCCTCAGCGCGGATTCGCTCGAGCGCCTCTTCTGTTTGGTCGATGACGACGTAAGAGACCTTGTGGTCCTCGAACTCGGCAACGACCTGCGTTCCGATGCGTCCGTAGCCGCAGATGATGAAGTGGTCGCGTAACTGATTCAATTCTCGCTGCAACTGCCTTTCTCTCCGGTACCTGCCGAAAGCATTGTCCGCCAGAGTCTCCGCGAACACGCCGAAGCCGTAGAGCATCGTGCCCACGCCGACCACGATGAGACCGGACGTGAAGAGACGTCCGGCGGCGCCCTGTGGGTGCACCTCTGTGTAGCCGACGGTGCTGATCGTGATGATCACCATGTAGAAGGAATCGAGGAGGCCCCACCCGTTGATCAGCTTGTAGCCTGTGACGCCGACCACGATCACGATGGCGAGCAGGATTACAGCGAGTCGAAAGCGCACGAGCGGGTTTTCGTTGCGCGCTCGTCTCACTCGCCGCCGGGTCAGCCGCCTCCGCCGGGACCTTCCAGACCGGGCTTGGTCATCTTGCCCAGGTCAAGCACCCTGTTCAGCTGCTTCTCGCTGACCCCACGCGCGCGCGCCAGCTGGCGGATGGACTTCCCGGTCCGCATCGACTCCTTGGCCAGCTTGCCCGCCTCGTCGTACCCGATCACCGGGTTGAGCGCGGTCGCGAGCATCGGGCTGCGTTCGACGAGCTCCGGTCCGCGGTCGGTGGCCTGCAGGCCCTCGACGCAGCGCTCAGAGAAATTGCGTGTTGCCGCCGCCAGTAGCGTGATCGACTCGAGGATGGCCTGTCCGGCGACCGGCATCATGACGTTGAGCTCGAAGATGCTGCCCGCCTGGCCGGCGACTAGCACCACCGTGTCGTTGCCATAGACGCGCGCGATCACCATCAACATCGACTCCACGATCACAGGGTTGACCTTGCCGGGCATGATGCTCGAGCCAGGCTGCGTCTCCGGCAGGCGCAGCTCGCCGAGACCAGCGATTGGCCCCGTGCCCATGAGACGGATGTCCGATCCGATCTTCCACAGGCTCGTGCCGATCGTGCGTAGCGCGCCATGCGCGGCGACCAGGACGTCGAGCGTGGCCTGGGCATGGAAGTGGTTGGTCGTCTCTTTGACCACAACCCTGGTCGCTTTGGCGAGCCGCGCGGCGACGATGCGTGCGTACTGCGGGTGCGAGTTGAGGCCGGTGCCGACAGCGGTTCCGCCGAGCGGTATACGCGAAAGCTCGTCGACCGCGCTGCGGGCGCGACGGATGGATTCTTCGATCTGACCCGCGTAGCCCTTGAACTCCTGGCCGAGGCGGATAGGCGTTGCGTCCTGCAGGTGCGTGCGGCCGGTCTTGATCACCGGCCAGAACTCCTTGCTCTTGGCCTCGAGTGCGCGCTGGAGCCGCTCGAGCGCGGGCACGAGCTCGTCCTGGACGGCCATCGCGGACGCAAGCTGAATCGCGGTCGGGATGACATCGTTCGAGGACTGACCGAGGTTGACGTGGTCGTTGGGATGGACGAGCTTGGACCCTCGCTCGCCGCCGAGGATCTCAGTCGCCCGGTTGGCGATCACCTCGTTGGCGTTGGTGTTCGTCGAGGTCGCGGAGCCCGTTTGGTAGACGTCAATCGGGAACTGGTCGTCGAGCTTTCCGTCAATCACCTCCTGCGCCGCGGCGGCGATCGCGCGAGCACGGCGCCGGGGCAGGAGTCCCAGGTCGCGATTGGTCTGGGCCGCCGCTCGCTTGACCATGCCCAGGGCGCGGATGAAGCGGTGGGGCATGGGCTGGCCGGAGATCGGGAAGTTGAGGACCGCGCGCTGCGTCGACGCGCCGTAGTAAGCGTCGGCGGGCACTTCCATCTCGCCCATGGAATCCCGCTCCACGCGCGTCCGCTTCGCCACGGCCAGATTCTAGGCTGGTGCAATGACACGCCTGGCCGCGCTGGACATCGGTTCCAACACCGTCCATGTCCTAGTCGCCGACGTCGTCAGGGGCAGGCTCGTCGACGTGGCGCACTACGTCGAGATGCCGGAGCTCGGACCCCAGGTGGCAAAGAGCGGTGTGATCGGCAGCCGCGCCGGGGTCGCGCTTCGCGCCCTGCGCAGAGTCATGGAACAGGCAAAGGCGCACGAGTTCGACCAGTTGATCGCGTGCGCCACACAGGCCGTCCGGCAAGCCTCCGACGGAGCCGCTTTCGTGCGCCAGGCGAGCAAGGAGATTGGGGTACCGGTCCGCGTCATCTCAGCCAAACGAGAGGCTACGCTCAGCTTCCTGGGCGCGGCGAGCCGCCACGCCGTCCGCCGGGAGTGGGGACTCGTCGACCTGGGCGGCGCGTCGACGGAGGTAGTGATCGCCCGCGACCAGCACATCCTCCGCTCAGCCTCCCTGCCGATCGGTTCGGGCGTGCTCGCCGCCACCTATCTCTCCGACCCACCCAAACCGGAGGAGCGCGCCAGGCTGCGCCGGGCGGCGCTCCGTGAGCTGGCCCAGGCGCCCGACGGGGAGGTGGAGCGGCTTGTCGCCACTGGCGGCACAGCCTCCAACCTGCCGGCGGTCCTGGCCCGGCGCAACCCCCCGGCGGTCCTGACCAGCGCCGACCTGCTCACCTGCGAGGCGCGACTCGACGGGCGCCGGGCGCGGCAGCTGGGGAGCCAGTTCGGGCTCCCGGCCAACCGCGTCAAGGCGCTTCGGGCGGGCGTCGAGGCCCTACTTCTGCTGCTCGACTGGTACGGCCTGGCGCTCCTTCACGTCAGCCACGAAGGCCTCCGCCACGGCATGCTCCTGGCCTTTCTGGAACGCGGAGGAGATTGGTGGCGAGATGGGTAGAGTGAACCCATGGCTCAAATAGGTGAACAGGGCCGCGGCGCCACTCTCCGGATGGCCCTTGCGCTCACCTGCCTCATCCTGGTCGTGGAGTTCGCCGGCGGGCTCATATCTCACTCCCTGGCCCTGCTTGCCGACGCCGGCCATATCCTGACCGACGTCTTCGCCCTGGGCCTGGCCTGGTTCGCGGTAGAACAGTCGAAACGGCCGGCCGACAAGCGCCGCAGCTACGGCTACCAGCGGGTCAGCATCCTGGCCGCGCTGGTCAACTCGGTGACTTTGGTCATCATCGTGATCGCGATCGCCTACGAGGCCGTCCGCCGTCTGGCGAGTCCTGAACCGGTGCAGGGAGAAGTCGTCATCGTCACGGCGCTCATCGGCATCGCGGTGAACTCGTTCGTCATCTTCGGACTTCGTGGCGAAAACAAGAGCCTGAACATGCGCGCGGCGTTTCTGCACGTCGCCGGTGATATCGGCGCTTCTGTGGGAGTTGTGATCGCCGGTGCGGTGATATTGCTGACCGGTTGGCTCTACGTCGACCCCATCCTCTCCCTCGGCATCGCTTCCCTCATCGCCTGGGGAGCCTGGAGGATCGTCCGCGAAACCGTGAACCTCCTCCTGGAGGGAACACCGTCCGACATCGACCTGGCTGCCGTGACGGATGAAATCCGGCACACGGACCAGGTCGTCAGCATCCACGACCTGCATGTCTGGGCACTTTCCTCAGAGGATATGGCGCTGAGCGTCCATGTCGTCGTCGGCGACTTACCGCTCGGCGACGCTGAGCACGTGGTCCGGGACCTCGAAGGCAGGCTCTGCGGACGCTTCGACATAGGGCACACCACGATCCAGGTCGAGAGCTGTCATCCGTGCGGCGAGATTCACCATGGGGCCGGCGAGCACAACCACCCGCACGAACACATGACGTTTACTTCTGGGGCAGCAGCGCCTCCTCGCGCTGCAGGATCCGGCGCGCCACCGCGATAGCTGACGCATACGTCGAATCCATCCCGCGGTAGCTCAGGCCCCGTGCGCCAAGAGTTCGCGCCTGGGTGTATGGGGTGTCAGACGCGTAGTGGACGATGCCAAGGTCGAAGCTCAGCTGAGCCATGTTGACGCTCTCGGCGACGGGATAGCGTTCGGGTTGCCCGATCTCGTAGCAGGCGTCGAGATAAGGACCCGCCTCCATCTCGACCACCGTGTAGCGGCCCTGGTAGTAGAAGTCGAGGTAGTCGCGATTCTGGAGGAACGTGCCTCGGACGGTGACCGCGCGCTGATTGTCGAGAGCTGATCCATACACGAGGTTGGGCTGCACGTCGCTCGCCGTGAAGCAGTTGCTCAGCCAGTAGGTGTTGCCGGAGTGTTCGTTGTACACCGCGTTCGGGATCATCACGTCGCCAACGTCTGCGTTGAGCGTCGCCGCTTTGCCGAGCACGTAAACGCCGGCCACCCACGACGCCTGCTCGGCGACCTGGCGGAGGATGTGGTACGCGGCTTCGCCCAGCGGGTAGTCGACGTTGACGATGCACGCATCTGACTCGCGCAGCTTTCGCTCGTCGACCGCTCCGACGCGCGGATCAATCGCCGACGCGTCGAGCTTGGACAGCATGAACACCTGCGCCGCGGAGTCGACGCCAGTGCCGACGGCAGGGATGTGGCGAACGCCGTTCGCCGCCTCGAGCTCGGCGCGCCATTTGCGCAGCCGTTCACGTTCGGGGTGCACGTCGAACACCTGGCGCGCGCCGTAGTACAGCCAGTTCTGGCGTGAGGCTCGGCTGTGCCCGGCCTCCAGCTTGCGCCTCTCGGAGTCGAGGTCGCGGTCCGACTTGCCTATCCAGTCGACGATCTCGGTCTCGATGCGCCGCGCGACACCGGTCAGCACGTTGACCAGGCTGTGCGAGTTCGAGGAGACGAAATAGATGGGCGCGTCCCGTGCACCTAGCTCGTCCATCGCGGTCGCGATCGGCTGCCACCACCGGCTGGCGTTGCGAGCGAATCCGAGGTGGCTGCCGCCGATGAGCCGGAGCACGATCCTGCACTCCTCGCGCTTGATCGCGGCAACGTTGGCGTCGAAGCCGTCGCCCCACGCGCCACGAAGTCGCTGCCAGTCGTCGGGTGTCGCACCCGCCGCGCGCCTCGCGTCCTCGTCGGAAAGGTCTACGTCCTGCAGGGCGCGGTGAAGCTTGTTCCATTCGATCTGAAATGCGACGAGGGTCGGCACGAGGTCGTCGATGTCGGACCGGGAGGCGATCAGCACTGCGAGCGTGTTGTCGCCGCCGTAGTACCAGCGGCGGCGACGGGCAGGGGCTTTGACCGCCTTCCAGCTCATGATGTCGGCGCCGAGGGCCGCCTTGAACCCCTGCGGGCTCTGGCCCATGATCACGCGCCGGCACTGGTTGATGGCGCCAGGAAGCCGCCGCACGGCGTAGAGAAGAGCGCCCATATCGGACTGCGGCTCGGCTGCGAGCGGATGGAGGACAGAGCCCATGCCGAGGTGCGCCTGGACGAGCGACTCGATCTTGATATCACCTGAGCTCTGGAGCATGGTCGTGTACGTGCGCACGTACAGCTCAACTGCGTGCTTTCCGCTCCAGCCTGATGCGGGGGGTGCTTCCATCAGCGTGTCGAATATAGACCCGGGACTTACAAAACCATGAGGAAGCTTGGACGCTGCTCATGTGTAGTGGAGTGCATGACAAGCCTTTTGCGATCCCGCCACCTTCGAATCGCCGGCATGGCCGTCGGCGCGGTCGCCGTTGCCGGCGCGGCTGTCGTCGTCACCGCTTCGGCAGCCGGCATGAGCTTCGGCCTCCGCCAGCCCAGCCAGCCGCAGTCCGCCAGCGCCAATCTGACCGCCGCCCAGGCGAACAGCTCATCCGCCGCATGCAGCGATTTCATGTCCCATTTCGCGGTCGACATCGGCAAGACCCAGGCCCAGATCAACACCGCCTTCCAGAAGGCCATCGCCGACACACTGGCCGACGAGGTGAAGAGCGGGCAGATCACCCAGGCCCAGGCGGATGCGATCAAGCAGAAGCTGGTCAATCAGACGCCTTGCACGCTTCCGTCCACGATCGGCCACGCCGGCAGCAAGAGCGAAATTGCGGCTTACATGCAGCAGTACCTGACCGCGGCGGCTGCGGCGCTGGGGCTGAGCGAGACGCAGCTGAAGACGGACCTGGCCGGCGGCCAGTCGCTATCCCAGGTCGCGGCGGCGCACCACGTTTCAGAGGCCGATTTCCGCACCAGGCTGATCACGAACCTGAAGCCGGCCCTTGATGCGGCGGTGACGAACAAGAAGCTGACGTCGCAGCAGGAGACGCTCATCCTGCAGCGGCTGCAAACGGGAGCGCTGCCGCTATGGAACGCTCCGGTTCACAAGCCCAAGCCCGCGGCGACAGCCACGCCCGCGACGAGCTGATTCTGGGTTAGTTCATCTCTTCCGGCGGAGGGCCGCCGAGGCGGCGCATCAGCTCCTCCAGGAGCTGCCGCGTCTCCGGGTCGGCCATCAGCCGTTCCTGCATCTGCTCGGCCGAACGGCGGATCTCGGGGTCGGACATGAGGCGCTCGGACATCGCCTCGAAACGCGAGGCCATGTCCTGCATCGCTGATTCCTGGGCCACCTGGATGAGGATCGGCTGGCTCGCCGCTGCAGCCACCGCCTCCGCCTGGACGCGGACCATCTCGATCCCCTTGCATCCGAGGCACTCGCCTTTCAGGCCGCAGTGGCAGAGCTGGGGGCGCAGGCGGTCAAGCGCCGCGTGAAGGTCGGAAAGGTCGATCGGTCCTGCCACGGCAGCAAATCTACGAGGGTTTCGACTTCCCCGTGTACATGGCTTCTATCTGGTCCTGGAAGTGCTCCGCAACGACCTTCCTCTTCACGTCTTGTTTCAGCGAGAGCTCGCCGTCGGCCTCGCTGAAGTCGTGGGGTAGGAGGGTGAAGTATTTGATCGTCTCCCACTGGCCGAGCCTTTCGTTGACGCGGTCGACGGTCTGCTGGATCCGGGCTTTCACCGCTGCCTCGTCCATGCCCTGCTTCCGAGCCGCATCCCAGTCGGGAACGACCAGCGCGGTCACGTAGGGGCGGCCTTCGCCGACGATCACGGAACGCTGGACGAGGGGATCGCTGAGCAGGGCGTGCTCGAGCTGCTGCGGCGCGATGTACTTGCCGCCTGCGGTCTTGAAGAGGGACTTCTTGCGGTCAGTGATCTTCAGGAAGCCGTCACCGTCGATCGCACCGATGTCGCCGGTGTAAAACCAGCCGTCTTTCATCACCTCGGCCGTAGCCTCCGGCTTGTTGTGATAGCCGCGCATGTTGCCCGGGCCCTTGACGAGGATCTCGCCGTCGTCCGCGATCTTCAGTTCGACACCGGGAAAAGGCTTTCCCACGGTCAGGAAGCGGTGCTCGTAGAGCGTGTTCGAGCACACGCCGGACGATGTTTCGGTCAACCCCCAGCCATTCAGGATTGGAATCCCGATCGCCCAGAAGAATTCCTCGATTTCGCGTGCCAACCCCGCTCCCCCACTGACGAAGAATCGCAATCGGCCTCCGGTCAGCCTGTTCCGCAGCGACGCCAGCACCAATCGGTCCGCCAGTCGCCGCTGCGCGCTCAGGATGGGACCCGGACTCGCGGTGCGGGAGAAACGCGTGCCGATTCGGACGGCCCAGTCGAAGATGGCGCGTCTCGCCGCGCCGGCTTCCTGCACGCGCGCCATCACGGCCGCATACATCTTTTCGTAGACGCGAGGAACGCTGCACATGATCGTCGGCTTGACCTCTTGAAGCTCCTCAGCAAGGTGGTCGGCGCCACGCGAGATCCATGTCTGTCCGCCGTAGACGAGGCCGACGAAGATCTCGTTGATCCGCCCATAGACGTGCGCGTAGGGGAGCCACGAAAGGGAGCGGTCCTCGTCGGTGATCGGATGGACCTTGACCGCGGCTCGGCTGACGTCGACCAGGTTGCGATGGGCCAGCTCGACTCCCTTCGGCACACCTGTGGTTCCCGCCGTGTAGACGATCGTGCAGAGATCATCCGGACGGAGGCGGCTCAGGCGTGACGTGAGCTCGGCATGCTGTGTGGGGCCCTTCACTATCCAGCCGGGCACCTCCCTGTCCATCACGGCGACCGCGCGCAGTGGACCGGCGACGGTGAGCTTGGCGGCCATCGAAGCGTTGGAGGCTATCGCCATCACCGCCCGCGAGTCCGCCGCGATGGTGTTTGCGACCTCGGGAGGTGTGTTCGGGTAGATGGGCACCGTGATGGCCCCGGCCGCCTGGATGCCCAAGTCGCAGTACAGCCATTCGAGGCGGTTCTCGGAAAGCAAGATCACGCTGTCCCCGCTCTTCACGCCGCCCTCGATGAGCGCCGAAGCCACCGCAAGCACGTGGCCTCGCATTGCATCCCAGCTCTCCACCTGCCACGCATCGCCGTCGCGGTAATGAATCAGCGCCCGGTCGCCGTACTTCGCGGCCTGGCGGAAGAACACGCCCAGCGTGGTGCGGTCGGCAATCGCCTCGGGATCGATGTCCGGCGTGGTGGCGGCGTTGGTCCTTAACGCGGACGTGGTGCTACTTGACCGCCTTGATGGTGAGCGTCAGGGTTCCCGACGGCACGCTGACCGTGACCTTGTCGCCCTTCTTGTGGCCGACGAGCGCGCGCCCCACCGGGGAGTCGACCGAGATGCGTCCAGCCGAAGGGTCGCTTTCCACGGCTCCGACCAGGTGGTAGGTCTCGCTCTCGCCGTCGTGGTCGACCACCTCGATGGTGGAGCCTGGAGCGACCACGCTCGAGTGCGGATCCCGGATGATTTGAGCTCGTCCGATCATCTCCTGCAGCTCGTAGATCCGGCTGTCGAGGAGACCGACCTCCTCCTTCGCCTGCTCGTATTCGGGGTTGTCTTCGATGTCGCCCGGCTGAAAAGCCTCTTTGAGGCGTTCGCCTGCTTCGGCGCGCCGCTTCAGCGCGACTTCTAGATCGCGCTTGAGCTTCTCGAGCCCCTCCGGGGTCAGCAAAACAGGTTCGGTTAGATCCATACCCAAGCCCTAGTTGAATAATAGCCCGGCGTATGGACCCCACCGATCTGAGGGCCGAGCTCGCCGAACAGCTGGCGAATAGTAAGGCAATCGACGCCGAGACGTTCAATGCCGTGTGCTTCCTGCTCACCCGTGCGCTCGATGGCCTCGAGCTCAACGTGCCGGACGCCGCGCCACTCGTGCGCCGCTTGTTGAGGGTCGCCGGACGGGTCGTCATCGACACCGGGATGCCCGACTCGTCACCCGAAACCTGGCCCAACACGAAACAGATGGCCCTCGAGTGGATCGACGAGGCGCTGCGCGCGCTGGGCTACGAGGCGCGGCCCGGCGAGGTCAGTTGATCAATCGTGCCGCGGGAGGCGCCGGCGCATAGTTCGGATTGAAGTCCACACCGACCTGGGCGCCGCCCGCGACGGTGGCTGACCAGGCGATGACCTGGCCGGCCAGGGGTGCGCGATCGCCGCCGGTGATCTTCCAGTAGGCCGCCGGGGTGTAGATGGTGCCGATGTACTGAGTCCCGGCCCCACCGTCCAGGGTGTTGTTGCACGTGACGGGCACTCCGGCCGCTTCGTAGATGACGATCCAGTTGTACTGCTCTCCGCTGAAGACATATGTGGCGCCCTGCGCGTTCTGTGACATGCACGAGCCTGCGGTGAAGTAGAACTGAACCGCCCCCGGCGTGATCTTCGCGTTCGCACACGGCGCGTTGGCGTCACCCGTGCCGGCCGCGGCAGGCGCCTGGCAGTAGTTCTCGTTCGTCACGTCACCGCCGGTGTAGGGCGGATATTGGAGCTGCATGGCGGCGTTTTCCTGCGATAGCGTTGGGGGCGGCGGTGTGCAGCTGCTGAAGCACTGTGGCGCAGCTTCGTCGTCGGGGGGCTGGCAGTTTTGGGTCCGCACCTGGGCGTAGCACACCTTGTTTGGAAGTAGCGTGCTCGCGGTGACCGAGCAGATCGTGTGGCCGGCCGCGGCGCATGGCCAACCGCCTGTTCCGCCGCTCAGCACCGCTCCCGCACCGCCGTTCGGATAGCCACCCACCGGATTGCCGCCGCTGAAGCCGGGGGCGTCGAAGCGGTTGATGAAGGAGAAGTTGTTCGGGTTGCCGTCACAACCGTTCGGGTTCAGGTAGACGTTGTAGTACTGCGCCCCGGGTGCGTTCTGGGTGATGCTCACATCGATCACCTGGTCCTTGATCGGGGGGTCGACCGTGGCCGCCACCTGGCACGCTGACGGCGCGCTCTCGCGGCGGCAGCCTGGCGCGCCAAGGCAGGGGTTGGGCGAGAACTTGCTCGTGTTGTCCAGAAACTGGTCAAAGCGGACCGAGGTCAGCTCGACGCCCCAGTTGCCGACGCCGAGCCCGCCGTGCTTGATGCCGTAGCCGGAGGCGATGTTCACGGTCAGCGTGAAGTTGCCAGCGCAGTTCGCGCCGTTCAGGTTCCAGAACTGGGGGTTGGCCTGGCTCGTCGTGCCGGGACCGATGGCCGGGTTCGATGGGAGGATGTACTCCTCGTTCGGCGCCTTGAGCTCGTTCGACAGGAGGCTGTTGGTCGCGTCTGACGTGTAGCCGTTCGTCCACTGGTACACCCCGGCGTCCAGGAAGGCGCATTTTGCCGGTGAAGCTCCGCTCAGGTGAAACGCCCCGTACGATCCCGGCTGCATCTCGGTGTAGGTGCCCCGGTTGTCCAGGTTGAATGACTGGACTGTGTTGTAGAACCCGACCGAGGGGGCGGTGTATCCGGGGTCCGGCAAGGTGGGGGCCGGCACGACCGGGATGCCGACTACGTCTCCAAGCTTGCAGGATCCACCGTTCGTCGCCGGGTCGTAAGGCGTGAATCCGGGAGTGGAGTTGTAGCACCAGTATGCGGCTGTGCTGCAGGTCGAGCCCGCCGCTCCGTAGCAGTTCCCGGCCTCGTGCAGGTTTCCGTTGACACATGCTTGTCCATTCGCGTAGACGTCGCCCAGCACCGTCAGCGTGCCGCCGCCGTTCATCGTCAGCGAGCAGCCGGTCGGGCTGAGGGTCAAGATCGCCGGGGTCTGCCGCTGGTTGCCGACGATCGAGGTCGCCGTCGCGCTGATGCCCACGGATGGAGAGCCGCCGAAGATCTGGATGAACGCCAGCGGAAGGCTGTGATCCGTCTTGTACATGAACTGATATCCGTTGAACTGGGTGTTCGTCGCGACGATCTTCAGCGTGTAGCTGCCCGGGAAGGCGAAGTCCCACTGGTCCCACGGCAGGTCGTTGTTGGGGGGGACGCCGGTCGTGCCGTAGGTATGAGTGCTGGCGGGAACGCCTGAGTAGATCCGGAGATCGTTCTCGTACAGCGCGACCGACGCGGGGATGACCTTGTTGACCAGGTCGGTGTAGTTGGGATAGTTCTCGTACCAGTCACCGGCCGCGAGGGCGGCGGCGTCGACCGCGGTCTGCTGGTCGCGCCGGTCCACGTATGCGCGTCCCGAGTCGACCGAGAGGCCCAGCATCCCGAACAGCACCAGGATCAGCAGGGCGATCAGGACGATCGCCTGACCCTCCTGCAGGCTTCGGCGCGAAGGGTTAGTTCGAGTACTCGGCACGGTAGATCGCATATGCGGTGATGACGATGTTGTTTCCGACAACTTGCTGGATGATCGGTGTGACCGGCTGGAACGTGTACCAGAGCGTCACCTTGATGGGCTCATTGCCCACGGCCGGCGTGATGTCGTTGCAGCCGCCGCCGAGGTTGGGTGAGGGGTAGGAGCCGAGTCCTCCACGGGGGCCGTTGGGTTTGCCGTTGCCGGCAACGCTCGGGTCGGTTATGAAGATCCAGCCCGAATTCGCGGCAGGGAGCTGTGGTGAACCGACCGGGATTCCATTGTTTGGAAGAGGGCCGTTGGGGCAGGCGGGGTTGTTGGCCAGGTTCATGATCACCGCATGGCCCTGCACAGCGCTCGCAACGTCAGTGTCGGTTGGCCAACAGTGCACAAACCCAGGGGGTGAGCATCCGACGCCGTTGGCGTCGATGAAGTCAGACGCTCGCACCGCGACTCGCGCGCCTTCGTTCGCTGCTTGCTGCAGCGTGATGTACAGGTACAACGCGCGGCCAAAGTCGATGATCCCGAACGTCAGGAGCAGGATGATCGGGGCGATGATGGCGAACTCGGTCAGCCCCTGCGAGCGCTGGCTGCGCGTGTATGTGGCCACTTTTTCTTTCATGGTTTGCCCTGGATGGTGAAGTGCTCGTTGTAGGCGATGTCGATGCTGTTGCCGAAGATGCCCTGGATGAAAGGTGTGATGAGCTGGAAATTCATCAGCAACATGACGTTTATGTCGCCCAGGCGCCACGAGTTGTCCAGCGGGGCGCTCGCCAGGGTGCCGTACTGAGCGCCGGCGGGTGTCGTGTAGCAGGCGTACACGTTGACTGTCTGCGGCGTCGAGGGATAGGCCGACGCCGGATAGGGCTTGTCGCCCGCCGAGTTGCTGTCGCTAGGGGTCAGGCACCCGTTGGTTCCGATGAAGGTAACCTGGCTCGTGCTGAAGCCGGCGCCGCTCAGGGCTTGCTTGACGGTGTCACGGATCTCGGAGTCCTGGAGGAAGTTGTTCGCCCTCATGTTGGTGCTGAACCAGGCCGCGTGACGGGCGCCCTCGCGGGCAGCGCCCTGCATCGCGACGGAGAAGTAGAAGGCGCGCGAGAGGTCGATCAGGCCCATGGCGAGGAGAAGGAGCACCGTCGATGAGATGGCGAACTCCACCAGCGACTGGCCGCGTTGTTTTCGGCGGCGGGCGCCCATTCTTCCTTCAGGCACTTTGATGCCGGACATTTAAGCAACCGGGAACCATTCTGTTGGCCTCTAACGCAGAAAAAGTCGATTTCGTTCGACAAAAGAGCAAGGAATCTGTAAGCGGGGCCCGAACCGCGGTCTTCCGGCTAGCAGTAGGGCTCGTCCCCCACAGCCGACTGGGTGAGGTACAGGGTCCCGACGGCGACAAGCCTCGAAAGGGCCGGCGTCACCGCGGGGACCTTGATCACGACGACCACCTGGAGACAGTGTCCGCCGGAGACGGAGCGCATGCCCCACGCGCCATAGCCGCTACAGGTTCCCAGGTCTCCGCCGGACGAGAGGTTGCACGTCCGGACCGCAAAGCACCTCTATCTGGCCGGCGCTGAAGGAGGTGGAAGCAAGGGCCGACCGCAGCCTCAGGCCGCGGTCGTGTTCGGCATGTCAGTGTTCGGTTCATCGAGTACCGCTCCGCCGCTGTCAGAGGTCTCCAAAATGACGAAATTGGTCGCGGAAGGGCCTCATCAGGGCACTCGATTCCGGGGTTGGAAGCTCATCATTAGGCCCCGCCGTAAAGCAACGGCGTAAAGGCATGAGTCAAATGTCAGCGGGCTTACACAAGCAAAGGCCAAGGTGGCAGGACGTGCGCGCGAAGGCGATCGACGCCACCTTCGACGCGGACCGGCGACGCGTCGGCGAGCGGGTGGCGCTGGTTTTCCGGTGGCTCTTCCTCATCGTCCTCGGCGCCCTTAACAACCTGAACCCCAACGCGACCTCCGAGGAGAAGGTGATCATCGACGTCGTCCTCTTTGTCTGGGCGGTGATGAACGTCGTCGTCCAGGTCACCCTGGTTCGCGGCTACCGGCCTGGCAAGCAGTTCAGCTTGAGCACGATGGTCCTCGACATCCTCTTTGCATCCACGTTGGTCTACCTGTCAGACGGTTTCAAAAGCCCGTTCTTCCTTGCGCTGTTCCTCGCCGTAATCACCAATGCGGTGCGTTTCGGCGCGACCGCCAGCTTCCTCTCGGCGCTGATCGTCTCCTTCCTGTATCTGTTCATCGGCGGCGGCTTCACGCCCGCCAACTTCAACATCAACACCAACGCGACCATCGGCACGATGTTCTTGTTCCTGGTCGTCGCCCTGGCCACCGGCTATATGACAAGAGAGCTCGAGCGCGAACGTCGCGCTGCAGTGGAGCGGGCGGCGCAGGCAGACTCGCTGCGCGAGCTGAGCATGAACCTCGTCAGCGACACGGACATCAAGGATGTCTTCGACGTGCTTGTCGACCACGCGGTGCAGATGACGACCGCACA
>VBDS01000007.1 GCA_005889085.1 Chloroflexota bacterium
GGGCGGCGACCAGAACCTCGAGCGAATCGACCAGCCTGGGTCCGGGGCGGTTGAAGTAGGCCGAGCCGTCGAGCACAACCACCCGCTGGGCGTCGACTGAATCAATCTGGCGGCGCAGTGAGCCCGCCTCTTGCTCAGCGCGGGCCTGGTCGAACCCGCATGGCGCGAGGACGAGCAGCGCAGGCCGGGCCATCCCGACGTCGTCCCAGGTGAGCGCCACCGACGGCGCGCCCGCTCGGGCCAGCGGGTCGTCTATCCCGGCAAGCGAAACCAGATCCGGCGTCCAGTGGCCGGCGCGATATGGCGGGTCGAGCCATTCGAGAAATACGCCGCGCACCCTTGGCAGCTCCGCCGCCTCGAGCGAGGCTGCCTCGATGCGCCGGCGCAGGTTCGACATGAGCGGCAGCGAGTCGACGCCGCAGGCGTCCGCCAGCTCTTCGATGTCGGCGAGCACATCGGTGAGCGTATGAGGGTGCTGCCGGATCATGCGCACGCCGGCGAGGTCGGCCGCGACCTGGTCTGCGGGAATCGCGCAGACGTCGCAGATGTCCTGCGCGACCACCAGGTCGGGGTCGAGGCGCAGGATCGCGTCGGTATCCACCTCGTAGAGCGAGCGGCCCTCTCTGGCGGCGAGGGCGACCGCCACATCGATGTCGGCGCTGGTGCGGCCGCCCAGGTCGAGCGTGGAACGCGTCACGACCGGCAGGGACGCCGCCTCGGGCGGGAAGTCGCACTCATGCGTGACAGCGACGATCTGATCGCCCAGGCCGAGGGCGAACAGAGATTCAGTCGCGCTGGGCAGCAGCGAGACGATTCTCACTCCGCTCCGATCAGGCGGTCGACGACCTGTCTCAACACCTCATAAGGCTGCGCACCAAGGATGAGGTAACGCCTCCCAAAGATGTGGGCCGGTATCGCGTTGATTCCAACCGACTCGGCAGCGCGGCGGTTCTCGTCAATGACCGCGTCGTACCGCTGTTCTTCGATTGTGGTTCGCAGCTCGGCCGTGTCGAGCCCTACGCCTGTCCCGATGCGCACCAGGTCGTCGACGTCCTCGAGCCGGCCGGTGCCCTCCCAGTGCTCCTTGAGCAGCGCATGGTGCATCTCGTCGAACAGGCCGCGCTCGCGTGCGAGCTCAGCCGCGCCCAGGGCACGTCGGGAGTTGATGATCACCTCGCGCTGATGCATCTCGAGACCGACCGATTTCGCGATCGTCTGCAGGCGCGACTCCATCTGCTCCGATCGCGCGCGGCCGAAGTAGACCTCGCGTGGAATGCCCTCGACCGGCGCTGCGGGATTCAGCTCAAAGGGAAGCCAGGTCACCCTGACCAGCCCCTCGCGCTCCAGCTGTTCGACCCGAACCGAGTCGATGTAGCACCAGGGTCAAACGTAGTCGGAGAAGATGACGAGGTCGACCGGCGCCGATTCAGCCATGCCTTCATAGATACGCTCAGCGAACCTTCAGGATTCCTTTGGCGAGCTTTAACCTGCCGGTGGCACAATGGATTTGAGGGTGGAGGGGCCCCAGCAGGGGCTTGACGCGTCAGCTCCGGAATTCAGGAGGTATGCATATGGCAGACGCGAAGACGTTCGTCGTGAACGCGCCGGCGTGGGTCGATCTCTCGAGCACCGACCCGAAGGCGTCGCGGGACTACTACTCCAAGCTCTTCGGCTGGAAAGTAGAGGTCGAGCCTGACCCGAAGGCCGGCGGCTACGCGCTGGCCAAGCAGGACGGAAAGGATGTGGCCGGCATCGGCGGGACCCAGAATCCGAATGGTCCGTCCGCGTGGATGGTCTACATCGGGACGAAGGACGCGGACGCCCTGGCGAAAAAAGTCGAGGCCGCGGGCGGCAAGGTGATCGCGCCTCCGTTCGCCGTCTTGAAGTCAGGCCGCATGGCCGTGTTCCAGGATCCGAGCGGTGCGTTCATCTCGGCCTGGGAGCCGAATGAGATGCACGGCATGGAGGTGATTCGTAAGCCGAACACGTACGGCTGGGCGGAGCTCAACGCTCGGGGCATCGAAAAGGCGAAGCAGTTCTACAACAAGGTCTTCGGCTGGGGCGAGAAGATGAGCCCGATGGGCGAAGGCCAGGGCGACTACACCGAGTTCAAGCTCGGCGACGAAAGCATCGCCGGCGGCATGGAGATGAACCCCATGGTGCCGAAGGAAGTGCCGTCCTACTGGATGGTCTATTTCGGCGCGATCGACGTTGACAAGACGCACAAGAAGGCGGTCGACCTTGGCGGGCAGGAGATGCTGCCGCCGGCGGACTTTCCGGGCGGCCGGTTCTCGATCCTGACCGACCCGCAGGGCGCGGCGTTCGGCATCCTGAGCACAGACCCGAACCAGCGTTAGCGAACGCAGAGCAAGCGCGAACCGGCGGGCCGCAAGACCCGCCGGTTTTCTATCTTGATGGGGTTGAAGAAGGACCCAGCCGCAGAGAAATGGCTGGCCGGCAAGCCTGCAGAACCAATCCTGCGCCGCGTGCGCGACGTGATCCTGCGGGCCGATCCGCGCATGGGTGAAGGCACGAAGTACGGGACCGTGACGTTCCACTGCGGTGGTGACTTCGCGAGCTTCGTGCAGCACAACAAGAAGACCGTGAGCCTGATGTTCAACCGCGGCGGCATCATCCCGGGCAAGTTCCCACACATGGAAGGCACCGGACGGGCTGTCCGCTTCATGAGGTTTCTCGATGTACGCGAGGTCGATTCGCGTTCGGCCGAGCTGAGCAAGATCGTGGTCGCGTGGTGCGACCTGATGTCAGCGCCGAAGGCGAAAAAGAAGGTCGCCCCCTAGCCGCAAGTCCTCATGAGGGACGAGGCACCGCATAGGAAATGATCCTCTCGACCTGGATCTTCCCGCTCTCGTCGAGCAGCCATGTCTGGGCGGAAGGAAAAGTCTTCGATCCGATCGAGCCGCCTTCGGTGTCGACCTCGTACATGACGAGCGCGTTCCGATCATCGCCCACGGCGGCGATGACACGAAGGCTGCCGGGCACGACCTGGCTGGCGAATTGAGTAAGGCCCCTCGGCCCGTCCATGTACTCGTCGATGCCAACAAGATTGGCAGCCGGGCTGTAGAACTTTACGTCCGCTGCGAGGTTACCGCGTGCCGTCTCGAGGTCGTGGTTGCTCCATGCCTCGAGGTGAGCCCGAACAAATGCGACCGCGGGCGATTCCATCAGGTCTCCTCCTTCACGAACGTCATTGCCTCCTGGGCCAGCGGCAGCCAGCGCTTGCTCGATGTGGGCGAGAGGACGAACCATTCGCGCATCGGCTTGCCTTTCCCGGCGTCGAACTGCGTGCCTTCACCATGCTTGACGAGCTCGTCGACGCGCTCGCGTGGAAGCTTTAATACGAGCTGGTCCCGCACGAGCATCGCGAAGATCCGCCCGCCGACCTTGAGCTGCCCTGACGAGCCGAAGCCTCTGCCCTCACTGAGGTTCGTCACGCCGGGCCGGCCGGCGATCTTCCGGACCAGCTCCGCATACCTCGTTTCGGGCGTCATCCAGCTTTCACGATCGGCTGGCCGAAAAGCTTCGCGCCACACGTGCGGCGATGCGCGCGTTGTTGATCACGAGCTCCACATTCACGTCCAGCGAGCGACCGCCTGACAGCTCAGCCATCCGCGCCAGGAGCCGCGGCGTTACCTGGCCACCGGAAACGTCATGCATCTCGCTCGACGCGCGGCGTGCCATCTCCTCGGCGCCGTCCAGCTCGGTCGGCGGCGGGATCGCGACCACGACACCTTGCCCGCCGGTCTTCCACGCTGCGTCGAGGACTCTTGCGGTTTCCTCGGGTCCATCGACGCGGGCGCTGACCGGACACCCACTCCGCCGCGTATAAAACGCGGGGAACTCGTCGCATCCGTAACCCAGCACAGGCACGGAAAGGCTCTCCAGGCGCTCCAGAGTGAGCCGGAGGTCCAGTACGATCTTCGCGCCGGCGCAAAACACTGCGACTCGCGACCGCGCGAGCTCGTCGAGGTCGGCCGACTGGTCCTCCGGGTGGCCGCGATGCACGCCGCCGATGCCGCCAGTTGCGAGGAATGCGATCCCCGCCATGGCGGCGGTTCGCGCCGTGGCCGCTACCGTCGTCGCTCCCACTGCGCCCTTGACCAGGGCGGGACCCAGGTCGCGCGAGCTCACCTTGACCGCGCCCGATGTCATGCGCTGGAGCTCTTCGTCATTCAGGCCAACGCGCAGTCGGCCGTCGAGCACGCCGATCGTCGCGGGCACACCATCTTCCTGCCGCACCGCAGCCTCGCATCCTCGCGCTGCCTTGAGGTTGTATGGCGCGGGGAGGCCCTGGCCGACGATGGAGGTTTCGAGCGCGACCACGGGCCGGCCCGCCTTCAGGGCCGCCGCCACTTCAGGTGAAACCTGAAGGACGTTGCTCAGCTCGGGCGCGCTCCGACGAGCAGCACCGACTGCGACGCGGCCTGGACGGCCTTCTCGGCCGCTTCAACGGGCTGCGCACCACGCAGCCAGGAGACGCAGAAGGCGGCCGCGAATGCGTCGCCTGCGCCGGTCGGGTCGAGGGCCTTCACCTCGGGCGCCGGAATGATGTGGCCGAACACACGGCATCCGGCCGCGCCCAGCTTGAGAACAGGGACCTGGGCCAGGCTCTCGAGGGGGACGGCCAGCGTGTCGGCTTCGGCCTCGGTGGCGAAGAGCAGCTCCGGTTTCAGGCGAGCCAGAACGTAGGCCATCCGACTAGGTCCGTACGCCCGCAGGCCTGCGGCCGATGAAAGGTCGACCGCGATCATCCCGCCGGCCTCCCGCACCACCCGGATCGCAGAACGGGTGGCTGACGCTATCGGTTCGACGAAGAGCGAGTAGCCCGGCACGTGGAGAAGCCGGACATCGCGAAACCACGCGTCGTCGAGGTCGTTGGGGCTGAGCCCGACGCTCGCCCCACGTTGCGTCGCCATCGCGCGCCGCCCGTCAGGACCGACGAAGACCGCGATGGCTCCGGTCGGTTCCGCGGCCCACACGGCGCGGACCTCGACGCCCCGAGATTCGAGGTCGGCGACCAGCCTGCGGCCCGACTCGTCATCCCCAACCCGAGTCACAAGCCGGACGGGCTCGCCCAGCGCGGCGGTCCAGGCGCAGAAGTTGGCCGCCTGGCCTCCGCCTCCGATCGTGATCGCCGCCGGCGAGTCGTCGTCCGGCTGGAGCGGGCCCTCAGGCACGATCGCGATGTCGAGGAGGAGGTCGCCGATGGACACGATCAAGACCTGACGAGGATAACGACCGGCAGGCCCGGTCCCGCAAATGCAGTAGGCGGAAATCATGCATTTGCGGTTGGTTTCGATTGCCGCGCCCAAACGATGATTCGGTTTGCCGGGAGCTGGGTCGCCCGGCGCACAGGCTGCGGGGGGTGGGCCATGCGCCGGGCGCGTGGCCCCTCACCCTTCAGGGCGCTAGTCGCGGAGCAGGCCAGACCTCGCCAGCTGCTTCCTCAGGCCGGCCTCGAAGCGTTCGTCGAGCTTGCGCACGGGAGGCGCCGACCACGGCTCGCAGATCCCCTGCATGTGCAGCGCCGCCTTGATCGCGAGCGGGAAGACGCTGGTGCGCGTGGCCAGCACGAGCTCGTACAGCTGATCCTGGCTCTTCCGTGCCGACGCGAGGTCGCCGCGCATGTATTCGTCATAGATCCGGACCACGAGCGCCGGCGCGATGTTGCCCGCTCCGCATATCGTCCCAGCGCCGCCCACCGCAAGCGATGCGACGAGCATCGTGTCGCTGCCCGTGAAGATCCGAAACGACGGCAGGTCTCGAGTCGCGATGCACACTCCCTCGAAGTATTCGAAGTCGCGGCTCGAATCCTTGATCCCTGTGATCGTTCCTTCGCGCGCGAGCGTGGCCACCGTCGCTGGCTCGACCACCACTTTTGTGAACTGCGGAATGTTGTAGACAAGAATCGGCAGCGGTGCGTGCTCGGCGAGCCGGCGGTAGAAGGCGAGCACGCCGGGTTGGTCTGTCGGGTAGTAGAAGGGAGGTGCCACGAGTACCGCGTCGGAGCCCAGTTTCGCGGCGGCTTCGATCTCGGCGCGAGACGACGACACGTGGCTTTGCGCCACGCCGCAGATCACCGGAACGCGGCCATGGGCCGTTTTGACGACGGCGTCGAGGATCTTGCGGCGCGATGTCTCATCCAGCGAGGCCGTCTCGCCGGTCGAGCCGAGGGCCAGCAAGCCCCGAACTCCTCCCGCGAGGACATGCTCGACGAGACGGGCGACGGCGGGTTCGTCGACAGTGCCGTCGTGTTGGAGCGGCGAGGCGAGCGCAACAAGGACGCCGGCCAACGATTCCGTCCTGAACATTCTCCTCAGCCTAGCGTGGACGCCTGATCCCGATCGTGACTTGACAGTGGCCTGAAGCTTCACTGAAAATCTGAGTTCAGCCGTGGGGGCCGGAGCAGGGGGCTCCGAAGTGTTCATTTCATCCGAAGCACGTAGGTGCGTGCCGTTGTGGAGAGGGTGCTATGCGTCGAATCCTGTTCGTCGTCGCTTCAGCCGTCGTGGTCGTCGTCGGCAGCATCACGCCCGGGCTGGCCGGGACCATATCGCCTCATGACGTGGCAGGGCAGGAGAGCCAGGACGCCGCTGACGCGGTCAACTGGTTCACGTCGCAGCGACTGGCGCCCAACGGCGCTGTCGACCAGAATGCTTTCGCCGCGGTCGCGGGCCAGGTGGCGAACTTGCCGGTCACGCCTGGGACATGGACCGAGCGGACGAACCTTCCCGGCGCCCAGGGCAACGACTTCTCGGACAGCCCCCAGTACATCGATCCCACGAGCAATTTCAGCAACTCGGG
>VBDS01000008.1 GCA_005889085.1 Chloroflexota bacterium
GTCCTCGCCGAGGTCGGCCGCGAGCCGGTCGAGGTTCCGCATCGAGAGCTCGTCGGCGGCCTGACGCGGCGGGATCCCCTGCGAGTCGGCAAGCTCCAGCATCCTTCTGACCGTCTCCCGCATCACGCGCGAGACCTGCTTGAAAGATTGGTCCGCGTCCGGTTGGATGACGCCCAGCAGCGTCCACCACCACCATGCGTTCGCCCCACCGTTGGCCACGTAGTCCGGGATCACGACAACTCCACGCTCGTACAGTCGCTGTGCGGCGTCGTCCGTGGTCGGGATGTTGGCGGCCTCGACGACCATGCGTGCTTTCACGTTGTCGGCGTTGCCCGCTGTCAGCACGTCGCCGATCGCGGCCGGCACGAGGATGTCCGCGTCTATGTCGAGCCAGCTGTCGCGAAGACCCTCCTTGTCTTCGCGGCCAAGCGTCGAGCGGTCGACCTCGCCCAGTGCGCTGCGGGACTCGAGCAGCCGCTCGACGTCGAGTCCGCCCGGATTGCTGATCGCGCCGTTGACGTCCACGACGCCCACGACCTTCACGCCCAGCCGGGAAAGGTACCGCGCGCTGGAGCCGCCCATCGTTCCGAAACCCTGGATGACCGCGCGCATCCCGGACAGCGTCCAGCCCTTGTACTCCGCGCACGCGGCGGCCGCCTCGGCGACGCCATAACCGCCGATGCAGTCGGCGAGGCCGATGCCCTCCACGTTGATGGCCAGCCCCTGGACGACCCGGCGGCCAGCCGCTTGCGCGTCACCGGAACGGTCGAGCATGGCCTGCACGGTCAGGCCGACCCCCTGCTCGGCGAAGACTTCGGTGAGCAGCTCCTGCGTCACGCCGAGATCCTCGGCGGTCCCCCAGCCGCTGCGGTACAGGGGCCGCATCGCGCGCACGTATCGAGAGAGCATCCCGCGCGCCTGTGGGTCGTGCGGATCGATGTCGACCCCACCCTTGGCGCCGCCCCCTGGCAGGTTGAAAGCGCCATTCTTGTACGACATCGTGCGCGCCAGACGCTCCACCTCAGCGAGGGTCACGCCGGATCGCATCCGGGTTCCACCGCCGGCCAGGCCGTTGACCATGCGGTCGATCACCGCGTAGCCCTTGCGGCCCGTCACAGGGTCGGTCCAGATCACCCGCAGCCGCGGTTCGGAATCGGAACCCATGTCACCCCTCCTCGAGCCAGAAGTCTAGATCCGTCCCCGAACTTGACACCCAGATAGGACGTACCGATACTGGGCCCAGTTTCCGGGTGGAGTAGGTGGCCTGCCGTCGGCGCACTCTCGCCCCGCCGCAACGGGAAGATGGCGGCCGGCCGATGACGAAGCGATATGGGAGGCAAGTATGTTTAGTCGCCGACTCCTGGCAGGCAGCATGGCCGCGGGTGCTGCGATGCTGCTTGCCGCTTGTGGCGGCGGGACAAGCGGCACGGGCAACAGCTCGCCGATCCTCGTCGGCATCACGGGCCCGTTCACCGGAGCGTATGCCGACCCGGGGATCGCCATCCGCAACGCTGGTGAGCTCGCCATCTCGGACATCAACGCCGCGGGCGGCATCAACGGCCGCAAGCTGCAGGCCGTCTCGGAGGACGATGCCTGCGACGCCCAGCAGGGCACCCAGGCGGCCGAGAAGCTGCTCACCGAGAAGATCGTGGCGATCGTCGGTGGGTATTGTTCCGGGGCTTCGATCCCCGAGAGCGACATCCTCCACCGCAGCGGCGACCTACCTTTCATCACAGCTGCGTCGAGCAACCCGAAGTTCACCGAGCAGGGCTACGACAACGTCTTCCGCATGGTCAGCCGTGACGACGCCGAGGGCCCGGCGGACGTCAGCTTCATACAGCAGTTCCTGAAAGCCTCGAAGATCGCGATCATGCACGACAACACGACGTACGCCAAAGGCCTCGCCGACTCGGCCAAGCAGGCGGCGCAGGCGGCCGGCATAACGGTCACCTATTTCGACGCCATCACGCCGGGTCAGAAGGACTACACCGCCGCGCTGGTAAAAGTCGGAACTGGTAACCCGGACGCGCTGTTCTACACCGGCTACTACCCAGAGTTTGGGCTCCTCGCCAAAGAGTACGTCTCGCTTTCCCCGTCCTACAAGCTCGACGGCGACTCCGCGGACGTCGACCCGAGCGTGATCAAGGTCGCGGGCAATGCGCTCACCAACCCGGGGATAACGATCACCACGCTGCCGACCACGGAGTTCATCCACAACGCCAAGAACGACAAATTCACCAGTGAATACAAGGCCAAGTACGGTGGCGCGCCAGGCGACTACTCGTCGTACGAGTACGACGGGATGATGGCGCTGGCCCAGGCCTTGAAGAGCGACGGCGGCAAGACCGACGCCAAGAGCCTCAACGCGGCCCTCCACGCGGTCAAGATCTCCGACGGAATCACAGGAAGCATCGCTTTTGACGGCAAGGGCGACCGGCCGGCGCCGGAGTTCCTGGCCGTGCATGCGGTTGGGAACCCGCCCGCGTTCCAGCCCATTGCAATTCGTCAGAACGGAAAATGGGTCGCGTCCAGCTAGCGATTAGAGCTCAAACCAAGAGGTGGGGCGCCGCGCGACCCCACCTCTCTTTTTTTTCGTCATGTGCGTCAGGCGCTCGAGACCGACTCGAAGCCACCGAGGTATGCCTTCTGAACTCTCTCGTCCCGAGCGAGCACGGCCGCCTCGCCTTGGAGTGCGATCCGGCCGACCTCGATTACGTACGCGTAGTCGGCGATGGCCAGCGCCTGGCGCGCGTTCTGCTCCACCAGGAGCACCGCGGCTCCCCGATCCGCGATCTGGCGCACTGTCTTCAAGACGCTCCTCGCCAGGATCGGCGCCAGCCCGAGCGAGGGCTCGTCGAGCATGAGGACCTTCGGGTCGGACATGAGCGCTCTTCCGATGGCCAGCATCTGCTGCTCGCCGCCAGAAAGCGTACCGGCCAGCTGCATTCGTCTTTCCGCAAGCCTGGGAAACAGCTCGAAAACGGCGGCCTTGCGCTCCTTCACGAGTTTGCCGTGCGATCGCAGGAGGTAGCCGCCCAGGTTGAGGTTCTCTTCGACATTCAGGATGTTGAAGATGCGGCGCCCCTCGGGGACGTGGCTGAGGCCCATGCCGACGATCACGTGCGCGGCGACGCCGACAAGGCTCTTGCCGTCGCACGTGATCGATCCGCTGCGCGGACGCAGAAGCCCGGAGATCGTCCGCAGCGTCGTCGTCTTGCCGGCGCCATTGCCTCCGAGGATGGCGACGATCTGGCCCGGCTGCGCGTCGACCGATATGCCCTTGAGTGCCTCGATGTTGCCGTAGAAAACGTGGAGGTCGCGGACTTCGAGGAGGGCCAAGCGCCCTACGCTTCCTTCACCGCGCCCAGATCATCCTCTTCGCGTCCGAGGTAGGCCTCGATCACGGCCGGGTTCTCCTGGACCGCGGCTGGTTTGTCGAGCGCGATGAGCACGCCGTGATCAAGCACAGCGATCCGGTCCGAGACGCGCATCACCAGCGACATGTCGTGCTCGATCAGGACCACGGTGATGCCGAGATCACGAATCTTGCGGATGATGCTCATCAGCTCGACCTTTTCGGTCGGGTTCATGCCCGCGGCCGGCTCGTCGAAGAGCACCAGGTGCGGATGCGCGGCGAGGGCACGCGCGATCTCGACCCGGCGCTGGTCCGCATATGAAAGTTCCGTGGCGAGCCGGCCTGCAAGTGACTCCAGGCCGACGAAGCTCAGCCAGCGGCGAGATTCCTGGAGCGTGCGCAGCTCGTCCTTGCGCTCACCGGGCGTGTGCAGCATTGCCTGCCAGGTCATGGTGCGGTGGCGCGGATAGAGGCCGACCATCACGTTCTCGAAGACCGCCATGTTCTTGAAGAGCCGGATGCCCTGGAAGGTTCGGCCGATGCCGCGCGAGACGACCACGTGTGGACGCAGCCCAACCAGGGACCGGCCGTCGAACATGATCCTTCCCCGCTTCGGCCTCTGTACCCCGGTGATGCAGTTGAAAAGCGTCGTCTTGCCGCCGCCGTTGGGACCGATGATGCTGAAGATCTCGCCGTTCCTTACCTGGAACGAGACGTTGTCGACGGCGCGCAAGCCGCCGAACTGCTGCACCACGCCATGCACATCGAGCAGCACGTCGCCGAGGCTCGAGGACTTGTGGCCTGCTGCAGTGTGCCGGCGGTCGCGCTCCACAATCTGGGCCTGGTGCTCGCGCAGGATCCTCTCGGCAACGTCTCCGGGCTCCTCCTCCTGCAGCCCATAAAACGGTTTCGGCTTGCGCCTGATCCGCGGCCACAAGCCTTGCGGCCGAAGCAGCATCATCCCGACGAGGAGGACGGCGAAGACGAGCAGTCGCTGGTCGGCGAACTGGCGGAGGACCTCGGGCAGGCCGACGACGACCAGCGCGCCCAGCAGTACGCCGGGCAGGCTGCCGGTGCCGCCGAGGACGATCACGATCAGCACGAGCACGGACAGTTGAAACGTGAAGCTGGTGGGGTCGATGGCCCCGATGCGGGTGGCGAAGAACGCTCCCGCGAGGCCACCCCACATGCCGCCCATCACATAGGCGAACAACTTCAGGCGCAGCGAGGGGACACCGACGGATTCGGCGGCGAACTCGTCCTCTCTGATCGCCACCCATCCGCGCCCGAGACGGGAATGATCGAGGTGCTGGGCGAAGATCATCGCGATCGCAAGCAGGGCGAGCCCGACGATGAAAAAGTCAGCCTGCGTGTTGAGCTCGAAGCCGAATACGCTCGGCCAGGGTATGCCGAGGATCCCGTTCGGCCCGCCGGCGTACTCCCAGTTGTTGAAAGTGATCCGAGTTATCTCGCCGAATCCCAGCGTCACGATCGCCAGGTAGTCGCTGCGCAACCGGAGCGTCGGGTAGCCGAGGATGGCTCCCGCCGTGCCGGTGAAGAGAACGGCCAGGGGCACCGTGGCGAAGAAGTTCCATTTGGCCTGGGTCATCAGGAGTGCGCTCGTATAGGCGCCGATCGCAAAGAAGGCGGCGTACCCGAGGTCAAGCAACCCGGCGTAGCCGACAACGATGTTGAGCCCGAGCCCGAGCATTGCATAGGTCGCGACCGTCACCGCCACCGAGGTCACGTAGTCGTCACCGTTGATCACAACTGTTGCGCCGACGATTGCCAGCACGGCGATCACGCGCGACCAGAACGGCGTACGGCCGAACCGATTGCGCGCGGTGGCGTAGGCGCGTCCGATCCGGCGGTCGGCCAGCTGTGCGATCACATGCGTTCCGCTACGCGCTCACCGAAGAGACCCGTTGGCTTGACGACAAGCACCGTGATGAGGACGCCGAACACGACCACGTCCTCCCAGGTGCCGGAAAGGTATCCGGTGGTGTAAGCCTCGAGAAGACCGATCAAGAGACCGCCCGCCATGGCGCCCGGGATGTTGCCGATGCCGCCGAGCACCGCGGCCGTGAAGGCGCGGAGGCCGAGCAGGAATCCCATCGTGAACTGGATCTGGACGTAGTAGATGCCGAGCATCACGCCTGACGCGGCGGCCAGCATCGCGCCCAGCACGAACGCGATGCGGATGACGGCGTCTACGTTGATTCCCATCAACCTGGCGGCGTCGTGATCAACCGCCAGGGCGCGCATGGCGGTGCCCATCGTCGTGCCCTGGACGAAAGCCACGAGGCCACCCATCAAGAGGAG
>VBDS01000009.1 GCA_005889085.1 Chloroflexota bacterium
ATCGAGCGCATGGCGTGCGACTGCAGCGTGAGTCGGGTGCTGTTGAGCGAGGAGTCGGTGGTCATCGACCTGGGCCGCTCGAGGCGAGTCATCGGCGGACCGGCGAAGCGGGCTCTAAACGCGCGCGACGGACACTGCGTGTGGCCCGACTGCGAACGGCCTGCATCGTGGTGCGACGGCCATCACCTGGTGCATTGGATTCGCGGTGGCTCGACCGACCTGGACAACCTGATCCTGCTCTGTCACCGGCATCACTGGAAAGTTCATGAGGGCGGTTGGCAATTGGTCAAGACCGACGATCGCGACATCGTGCCGATCGCACCGACGATTACCTTCGGACGCGGCCCGGACTAGGACTAGGCTTTTTCGCCGGCGATTCGAAACAAGACGTGATTGGCCGAAGGATCGACCGTGGCGAGACCGCCGGCCTCTTCGCTCAATCGGTTCTCACCGTGCTCGAGGCGATTCACGACGTCGTCCAGATCGCGCCGGGTCGGCAGCTCGATGGTGAAGCGGCGCAAGCCCGCGGCACCCGCCGGTGCCGGGCGTGCGCCGTGGCCGGCCCACTCGTTCAGCCCAAGGTGATGGTGGTAGCCACCCGCCGAGATGAATCCCACGCCTGGCATCTGACCCATCACGTCGAAGCCGACCAGGTCGACGTAGAAGCGAAGTGCCTCGTCGACGTCGGCGACGTGGAGGTGAATGTGACCCATCTTCGTCCCGGCCGGCATCGGCTCGTCGAGCCGGTCGTCCGGTTTCAAGTGGCTGAACATCTCCTCCAAATCGATCGGGTCCCGGCCCGAGCGCGGGCGGCCGTCCTTGTCCCAGGCACCATATGTGCCGTTGACCATCCCCATGGTCCCGTCCTCAGGCGATTCGACATAGATCTCGATCCCGTTGCCATCGGGGTCCCAGAGGTAGTTCGCCTTGGTCATCACGTGGTCGGTCGGGTACTGGTCCCAACGCAGGCGGCCAAGCCGGGCGATCACCCGGGCAAGCTCGCGGCGATCGGGCAGGACGATCGCGAGGTGATAGAGGCCGGAGGTCTTGGGTACGACAGCCCGCTCCGCATCGGGATGCAGGACCACGAGCTCGCGCCCTCCGGCGCCCATTCGGATCTGGTTTTCGTTGGAGGGAAGCGGGGTCAGCCCGACGTAGTCGCGGTAAAAGCGCAGCGCGGTGTCACCGTCGGTGACGGCGAGGTCGACCGCGCCCATCCCGGTCTTCGCCGCGATCGACTGCGTCTTCATGTCGGCTATTCCTACCCGCAAAGGGGTCTTCCTATTCGGGCGAGCCCCTCCGGCGCTGCCCCATCCCCGCCGCAAGCGGCGGTACTTCCCCACTGCGTGGGGAAGAGCCACCTCCCCATGAATGGGGAGGGGAACCCCCTAGCTCAGGCCCAGGATGTTTCCCTTCACGTCGATGTCGATGCTCGCCGCGATGGGCGTGGTCGGCAGGCCCGGCATGGTGCGCATCTCGCCGCAGATCGGGTAGATGAAACCCGCCCCTACCGACGCCCGGACCTCGCGCACCGGCAGCACCCAGCCTGTCGGCGCGCCCTTGAGCTTCGGATCGGACGAGATCGACAGGTGCGTCTTGGCGATGCAAACCGGCAGGCGCCCGAACCCGCTGGCCTCGTAGGCGTCCAGCTGGCGCGAAGCCAACGCGTCGTACTCGACGCCGCGGGCACCGTAGATACGGAGGGCGATGGTCTCGATCTTCTCGCGCAGCGTCGCGGCGTCGGGGTAGAGCAGCTGAAACGTGCTCGGCTCATCGGCCGCCGCTGCCACCATCTCCGCCAGCTCGGTGGCGCCCCTGCCCCCTTCGACGAAGTTGCTGCACACCGCCGACCGGACGCCGAGGTGCTCCGCAAGCTCGCGGATGGCGCGATGCTCGGAGGGATGGTCGCCCGGAAATGAGTTGATGGCGACCACCGGGGTCACGCCGTGGATCTGGATGTTCTCCACCTGCTTGCGCAGGTTGGCCGCGCCGGCAAGCACGTCGTCGGGGTTCTCCTTCAGCAGATCAGGCGGCAGCGGCTTGCCCGCGACGACCCTGTACTTGCCCGAGTGAACTTTCAGCGCCCGCACCGTGGCCACGATCACCGCCGCGTCTGGGGCGAGGCCCGACGTCCGGCATTTGATGTTGAAGAACCGCTCCGCCCCCATGTCCGCGCCGAAGCCCGCCTCGGTGACGACGAAGTCGCCGCAGTGAATCCCCACCATGTCGGCCAGGACCGACGACGCGCCGTTGGCGATGTTGCCGAACGGGCCGGCGTGGACGAGCACCGGCGTGTTCTCCAGCGTCTGGAGGAGGTTTGGCTTGATCGCGTCGAGCATGATCACGGTCATCGCGCCGCCCGCGTGGAGCGAGTCCGCGGAGATCGGACGCCCGTCCCTGGCCAGGCCGATCACCATGCGACCGAGTCGCTGCCTCATGTCCTGGAGCGAGGTGGACAGCGCGAGCACGGCCATCACCTCGGAGGCGGCCGTGATGTCGAAGCCCGTCTGGCGCACGACACCGTCTTCCGGCGCGCCGAGACCCACCACTACGTTGCGCAGCACCCTGTCGCTGACATCCAGCACGCGGCGCCACGTGATGCTGTGAAGGTCGATCGGGAACTCGCGCAGGCTGTGGTGGATGTAGTTGTCGATCATCGCCGCGAGGAGGTTGTGGGCCGAGGTGACGGCGTGGAAGTCTCCCGTGAGGTGCAGGTTGAGGCGTTCCATCGGCACGACCTGGCTGTATCCACCGCCCGCCGCGCCGCCCTTGATGCCGAAGGTCGGCCCCATCGAGGGCTGGCGGATCGCGATGACCGCGCGTTTGCCGATGCGGCCCAGCGCGTCACCGAGACCGACTGTGGTCGTGGTCTTGCCTTCGCCGAGCGGGGTGGGCGTGATGGCCGAGACCACGACGTACTTCGCCTTGGGCTTTGAACGCAGCTCCTCGATCGCGTCGAGCTTGATCTTCGCCACGTCGTGGCCGTACGGCTCGAGCAGGTGAGGGCCGATGCCCATCTTGGCAGCGATCTCCGGCATCGGAAGCATTCGCGCTTTGCGCGCGATCTCGAGGTCGGTTGGAAACTCAACCTTCATCGCACCCTCTCCTTCATCTATTGGAGGCGCGCCAGCATCTCCTGGCGCCACCTCTCCGTCGGCTCGATCTCGTTGAACGTGAACACGTGCAGGCCGGCCATGTGCCGGCCCGCTTGCGTGAGCTCGGGCATCAGCGCATTGACGAATCGTCCCGGCTCATAACCACCAGGACGAAACATGCGCGCCAACCAGCTGGGATGACCGCGCAGAAATCGAGCCGAGTCGGCAACGCCGATCTTCGTCGATAGGCGGAGCAGCCGCGCGGGATCGGCCACACCGGCCATTCCGACGTAGATCGGCAGCTCGACGCCGCGCCGCCGAACTCTTTCCACCCAGCGCTTGACGGTCTCCGGATCGAAGCTCATGTTGCTGACGATGTAGGTCGCGAACCGGCGCTTGTCCCACATCGCCTGGATCGTGACGTCGTCGTGAATGAACGGATGGCTCTCCGGGTAGCCCGTGACGCCGATCTCGGCGAGGCCATGATCCGGCGGCAGAGCGCTCAACAGCGAGAGCGTGTCGGGGAATTCACCGGCGGGCTCGCGAGCGTCGCCTGCCACGACGAAGATGCCGCGAATTCCGGCCGGCCGGATCGCATCCAGGATCTGGCCCAGCTCGGCGCGGTCGCGGATCAGCCTCGCGGACAGGTGAGGGATGACCGTGTAGCCGAGCCGAGCGAGCCGGATGGCGAGCTGCACGGTCGCCGGGAGGCCGCGACGGGGTGAGGCGGTGACGGTGATCGTCACTTCCTTCGGCACGTGGCGTGCGACGACATCGAGCACGTCATCAGTCGGAAAGATCTCGTAGCGCGGATTGCGAAGCAAGGCGGCCAACGATCGACCTTCACTCTGCGTGCCCACCGCCCTCACCACGTGCGCTGTCGCACTATACGCCACTGTCGCGCTCTGCGCAACAAATCAGAAGGGTGATGGCAGAAGAAGGATGGCGTTGCGGTCGGGCTGCGAACCTGGACGCCACGAGTCGAAACCGGATCGGGGAACGTTGCCGGCGAGCTCGCGGTGCAGGCCGGCCAGCCCTCCCCCTTCGTGGTCGAGCATGGTGCAGCTGATCGCCACGCCGCCCCTCGTCCGGTAGATCTCGACCAGGCGCGCCTGGCACGGCCAATCGACCAGGGAGCTCGTCGTCACTTCCCAGAAGCCGTGCCCGAGACCCGCCTCCTTGCGCGCTGTGATCCGGTTCGCGTGGATGTGGCCGTTCAGCCACAGCACCACGTTGGGGAACCGCAAGAGCAGGGCGAGCAGCAGATCCGCCCGGCGCTCCGCTCGCGGGTTCGTCAGCGAGTCATAACCGTGGTGCGAGAGCAGCACGACGTAACGGTCCTGATTTCGCGTCCGGACGCGCGAGCCGTCGCGAGAGCGAAACAACGAGTGCACCTCCTCGAGCTTTCGTTCGAGCCAGTGCAGCTGGTCCGCATCGATGCTGCCGTCGGCCCCGCCTTCGGTGCATACGGTGTCGAGCGTGATGAATCGCACGTCGCCGACGTCTTGCGCGTAGTAGGCCTCCGGCATGAATTCCTCGCGCTCGATCGGCCGCCGCGCTGGGTCCGCCTCGACCTCGAGGAATGGGCCGGACATGAATTGCTCGGGCTGGTGGACGAACGTTTCCACCGCAGTGCCGGGGTCGAACGCCTGCGGCAGCCCGATCGGCTTGCGCGAGCCCGTCATCGCCCTGGCCAGTGCAGGCGTGACTATGCCGACGCCCTGGCATACCTCTTCGTGATTGCCGCGACAGGCGACCCAGGGCACACGCAGTCCTTCCGCGTGAAATGGCTGCACCGCCTCGTCGAGCAGGCCTGGATGTCGAGGAAATCCGAGTGCGTTCTGAAAGACGTCACCGTCGGGCGGGCCATCAGGTTTCCAGTAGATGTCACTCCTCCAATCGGCCCGCTGCACTCCGTCGTAACCGGGCGCCCCCGAATCCGGACGCACCGTGCCTCCACGGAGGAGAGCGAGGAAGTTGGTCAGCTCGTTGTGCTGCGTGTTGTCGATGGCGTCGCCCGTCATGACCGCCATCTGCAGTGGGCTGCCCGTCATGGCTCCGGCCTCGATTGAGTTGATGGCGCGCACCATGGCTCCGATCGCGTGCGCGTTGAGCATCTCCTGTGGCCGCTGCATCGGAAGCAGCTCCCTGAAGCGCGGGTCTCGCCACTCCTGGTTGATGAACTCGAAGCGAGCCGGCGACTGGGCGTCGGTGACGTGAAGGTCTGTGAGGTGCGCAAAGCACGCGATCGCCGCACCCTGCGGCGTGGCGTCGCCATCAGCAAGATCGTTGCGGACGACATGCACCTCACCGGCGAGCGCAGCCACGGCGCGATACGCGCCCTGCGTGCCGGCGCGGACCGCCGCCCCGGCGCCGAGACGCCCTTCGGTGGTCAGCGTCACGGAGCGGTGGCGGCGGGCTCTTCCCTCTGTACGAGCACGGGGTCAGTGCGCATGGCGAGGCGCACCTTCGTTCCGGCCTTGAGCAGCGTGGCCGCCGAGGTTGGCATCTGCGCGAGGACGGTGGTGTCGCCGAGGTCGACTGTGACACGGCTCGTCGCGCCGAGGAACGCGACCGCGATCACGATGCCGACGAGTGGCCCATCC
>VBDS01000072.1 GCA_005889085.1 Chloroflexota bacterium
GTCACCATCCCGGCGCCGGCGCGAGCAGGCAGACCCGCGAGCAGGCCCACGACGGCGGCGGCCGACATGACGGCCACCCCCACGAAGGTCATCCGCCACCCGAGGCGATTGCCGACGACCGCCCCGAGCGGAACGCCGATCGCAATCGCCACGGTGAGTCCCGCATTCACAATCGCGATGGCGCGACCGCGTCGCTCCGGCGGTACGAGAGCTCCTGCGAGCGCGTTCGCGTTCGGCGTGTACAAGCCGGCGGCGCACGCCAGAAGCACGCGTGCCGCGGCCAGGCCCCAATAGGTGTGCGTGCTCGCGGCAACGACGTTGGCCAGCGAAAAGATCGTCATCGCCGCCAGGAGCAGCTTCCGGCGATCCACCCTCCCCGTCAGCGTGGTCAAGATCGGTGAGCTCAGCGCGTACGCCAGCGCAAAGATGCTGATGAGTGATCCCGCGAGCGCAACCGATACGGCGAGGTCCGCAGCGATGTTGGGGAGGATCGCTGCGATCATGAATCCCTCGGTCCCGATGGCGAATGTGCCGAGCGCCAACCAGTAGAGCGCAGCCTGCCGCGGCGGCCGCCCGTCGACGTGGGCTACTCGCACCGTCGCAGGCTCATTCATCCTGCTCTCCTTCCCGCGAGATCCATTCGCGGACGTAGGCCGGGCAATTGAGCAGCTCGGTGCCTTGCCGCTCGCGCTCCACCAAGAAGTGGATGACATTGACGCCGACTACGGTGACTCCCTCCAGGTCCAAGGCGGCGCGGGGACCGCAGATCTCCAGTTGGTGCGCGATCTCCGAGAGGTGCTCGGACTTCACGGACCCGATCAGCCGAATGGTCGACCGCGCCCCATCTGAGCCGCGCTCGATCTTGAACGTCATCCACCGCCGCCTTTCCGTCACACGCGTGTGCAAGGGGGGCGCCGGAGCCGTCCCGGTGCGAAGCAAGGGAGAAGCCTCCCTCAGCGCCGTCTCGATCTCGGTTCCAAGTCCAGTCCCGGCCATCGTGGACATCGGACAGCAACCTGCGGGCCACCCTCTTTGCAGTGGGGAATGCCTCGGTCCTGCTGATCGTCCGAGCAGCAATTGCCGGGCATCTGCCCAGCCATCGCACCGTCCCGGTCGGGACGCCAATCCGCGCTGCCCCGGTCGGGACTCCCTTCGGCGCCAATGACGTCAGGAAGGACGCGGGGCATCCCAGCGGACTCGATTCCCTTGGGACGACGAATATGTCCCTGGTCCCACTCCAGCCCGGGGTATAGAAAGCAGATCTGAACTTGCCCATCCTCGGGCAGTCGCTCTGCTCGTCGGACGGTGCTAGCGGGAGCGCCACGCGGCCCGTGTTCGGTTAGGAGGTGGCCATGAGCGACACAGTAGAATCGCTTCTCGTCGCGGAGCAGCGAACGCTGCAGATGATCGCCGGCGGTGCGAGCCTCGCTGAAGTCCTCGACGACCTGTGCCGCACCATCGATGCGCAGGCTCCAGATGCTATTTCCTCGGTCCTCCTGATGGATCCGGACGGGAAACGATTGCGGCCGGGAGCTGTGAGCCGTGTTCCCAGCGGCTTTATCCAGGCCATTGCGCCACTGACGATCGGTCCGTGCGTAGGTTCGTGCGGGACGGCAGCATTTCTGAAGAAACGAGTCATTGTCTCAGACATCGCCAACGATCCCTTGTGGGCCCCCTTTCGAGACCTCGCGTTGAGCTACGGATTCCGCGCCGGTTGGTCCCAGCCGATTGTTTCAAAAGATAAACAAGTTCTCGGTACCTTCGGCTTGTACTACATGGAGCCGCGGGTCCCGACCGCCAGCGAGCTGCGCTTGATCGAAGGAGCTGGTCACGTCGCACTGATTGCGATCGAGACGGAGCGTACGCACGCCGCACTGCAACAGGCGCTTGCCGAGATCAGAAAGTCCGAACAACGACTTCGCCTGATCATCGACACGATACCCGCCCAAGCATGGCGCGGTCTACCCGACGGCAGTGTCGATTACTTCAATCAACGATGGCACGACTACACGGGTCTTTCGCCAACAGCGGCCCATGGCTGGGGATGGAACGCCATCATCCATCCCCAGGATGCGGCGGGGGCGATGGACAAATGGACACGCGAAGTCCTCCCCTCGGGGAAGCCGGGCGAGATCGAAATGCGTCTGCGGCGCTTCGACGGCGAATACCGCTGGTTCATCGTCCGCGTCGAGCCGCAGCGCGATGAGCTCGGCCAGGTGATCCACTGGTACGGCACGAACACGGATATCGACGATCTGAAGCGGGCTGAAGATAAGCTCCGGAGAGACGAACAAGAGCTTCGTCGCATGATCGACGCCATTCCCCAAACCATCGTCGTGCTGGACCCTGACGGGAACGCCGTGACCGCGAATCAATCGACGCTCGACTTTACCGGTCTCACGATCGAGGCGGTGAGGGCACCGTCTTTTCGCGAGCTGGTCTTCCATCCCGAGGACGTCGAGAGGCTGCGGAGCCAGCGGCAGGACGCGCTCGCGCGCGGGGTTCCGTTCGCCGTTGAGTGGCGCGTGCGCCGGAAGGACGGCCAATACCGTTGGTTGCTCATCCAATACAACCCGCTTCGCGATGAACATGGACGGCTGCTTCACTGGTACGCGACCGGAACCGACATCGACGATCGGAAGCGGGCCGAACAAAGCGTGCAGAATGAGAACCAGGCCCTCCGGGACGAAATCGATCACTCCTCGATGTTCGAGGAGATCGTCGGCTCTTCCGGGCCTCTTCGGCGCGTGCTCGCTCAGGTGGCGCGGGTGGCCGGCGCTGACGCTACCGTCCTCATTCTTGGTGAGACGGGTACGGGCAAGGAGCTCATCGCCCGGGCGATTCACAAGAACTCCAAGCGTTCGAGCCGGGCATTCATCCGCGTGAATTGCGCCGCCATCCCTCCCACGCTCATTGCATCCGAGCTGTTCGGCCACGAGAAAGGATCCTTCACCGGCGCGGTGCAGCGGCGGATCGGGCGTTTCGAGGCAGCTGACGGCGGAACGATCTTCCTCGACGAGGTCGGCGAGCTGCCGCCTGAAGCCCAGGTCTCCCTGCTCCGGGTGCTGCAGGAAAGAGAGTTCGAGCGGGTCGGAAGCAACCGGCCGCTTCCCGTGGACGTGCGCGTCCTGGCCGCAAGCAATCGCGACCTGAAGAGCGCCGTCGCGCAGGGAAAGTTCCGCGAGGACCTTTACTACCGGCTGAATGTCTTTCCCATCGAAGTCCCCGCGCTCCGCGACCGAGCCGACGACGTCCCCTTGCTCGTCGAGTATCTGGTCCAGCGCTTTGCCCAGAAGGCCGGCAAGAAGATCAGGCGCATCGATGGAACGACGCTCGAGCTGCTTCGAGCCTATGACTGGCCCGGGAATGTCCGCGAGCTTCAAAACGTCATCGAGCGCTCGGTCATCCTCTCTGATGGAGAGGTGTTCTCCGTGGATGAGGCATGGTTGAGGCGGAATGCGAACGGCGCCTTCGGCTCGACGGTCTCAGCCGCCGGCGCAGGGCCAGCTCACGAGCGAGAGAGCATCGAGTCCGCCCTGGCAGCCACGCAGGGGAGAGTGTCCGGTCCCTCCGGAGCAGCAGTCAGGTTGGGCCTTCCCCGGCAGACGCTCGAATCCAGGATTCGGGCTCTTCGCATCAACAAGCATCGGTTCAAGACGACCTGAGATTGCAATAGCTCGGCAGATGCCGGGCAATTGCTCGCCGACCGGTGATCCGCCCCTCGCGTCGCCCACTGCGACACGATGGCCCGCAGATTGCTGTCTGCGGTCGCCATGAGCGACCTTCTCGACCTGGCCTTGAAGGCGCACGGCGGCCTCGATCGCTGGCATGAAGTGAAAAGCCTCGACGTGCGCGTCTCGCTGACGGGCGCGCTTTATCATCTCAAGGGGTATCCAGAAGGGGTGCCGAATGTCACCGTGAGGATCGACACGCGCCGGCCAGCTGTCACTGTCAGCCCATACGCGCGGCCGGACCATCGCGGTCACTTCACACCGGATCGAGTTTGGATCGAAGACTGCGCCGGCCACATCGTCGATGAGCGCAGAAACCCGCGCGCTTCCTTCGCCGGTCATGTGCGGGAGACCCCGTGGGATCAACTACATCGCCTTTATTTCACCAGTTACGCGATGTGGAACTACCTTACGACACCGTTTCTCTTCACCCGGCCTGGCTTCGAGCTGACGGAGATCGAGCCGCACCAGGAGAACGGCGACACCTGGCGATGCCTGGTCGTGAAGTTCCCCTCCGATGTTCCGACTCACAACAACTTCCAAGTCGGCGGCGAGCAGACATTCTTCTTCAATGAGCAGGGTCTTTTGCAGCGGCTCGACTATCTGGCCGTTGGCCCGGCCGCGCACTACTGCTTCGACCACGCGAATTACAAGGGAATCGTCTTCCCCACGCTTCGCCGGGTACTGCGGCGACCACCGTCCGGACCGCTCGTGAATGGCCCAACGGCCGTCTTGATTCAGATCACCGATGTCCTGCTCGGAGAAGGAGACTGCGGATGACGCACACGCACGTCACTGCGCCAACGCAGTTCGTCGAAGCGAACGGAATCCGCTTCGCGTACCGGCGATTCGGAAGAGACACTCGCGAGCCGTTGCTCTTCATGCAGCACTTCCGCGGCGGGATGGACCATTGGGATCCCGCAATCACCGACGGATTCGCGATGGATCGTCCGGTGATCCTCTTCAACAATGCCGGCGTCGCGAGCTCTAGCGGCGAGACGCCCAACACCGTCGATGCGATGGGGGACTACGCCGCCGACTTCGTTGGTGCCCTCGGCCTTTCGCACGTAGATGTCCTCGGATTTTCGATCGGCGGCTACATTGCCCAGGCACTCACGCTCCGGCATCCGGCGCTCGTGAAGCGTCTCATGCTGGTAGGCACCGGACCGCGCGCGGGTGAGCCGCCGACCGATCCGAAGTACTCCCAGTATGGAACGTCAACCGATCCGGGGACAGGTGAAACTGGGCTCGAAGCCTTCCTCTATTTGTTCTTTTCCCCGTCGACGAGCAGCCAGGCCGCCGGCAGGGCCTTCTGGGAACGACGCCATCTTCGCAGGAAGGACATCGACCCGCCCAGCTCCGCGCAAGCGATGAAGGCACAGCTGGCGGCGATCGCTGAATGGAGGGAAGTCCGAGGAGAACGCTTTGGCGAGCTCAAGAGGATCGCCCAGCCGACGCTGGTCATAAACGGAAACCGGGACATCATGGTCCCGACCATCAATTCGTTCACGCTTTCGCAGCACATCCCCAATGCACAGCTGATCATCTACCCGGACTCCGGCCACGCATCGCACTTTCAGTACCCGGACCTCTTTCTGGCGCACGCCAGACTTTTTCTCGATCGCTGAGGGTCTATGACGACTCATACCCATCAGACCGCACCCACGCAGTTCGTCGAAGCCAAGGGCATCCGTTTCGCCTATCGCCGTTTCGGCAAGGCCTCTGGCGTGCCGCTCGTCTTCAACATGCATTTCACCGGCACCATGGAGCATTGGGACCCGTTGGTGACCGACGGCTTCGCCAAGGACCGCGAAGTCATCCTGTTCGACAATGCCGGCGTCTCCAGCAGCTCCGGCGAGGTGCCGACCTCGGTCGAACGGATGGCCGCCAACGCGCTCGCCTTCATCAAAGCGCTGGGTCTCAGCCAGGTCGACGTGCTCGGCTTCTCCCTCGGCGGCCTGGTGGCGCAGGAGCTGACTCTTGTCGCGCCTGAGCTGGTCCGCCGCCTGGTGCTGGTCGGCACCGGCCCGCGCAGCGGCGAGAGCATGGCCTCGTTGACGCCGGAAGCGCAGAGGATTTTCGGCGCCACCTACGACCCGCCGGACCATCTGTGGCTCCGCGTTTTCTTCACTCCATCCGAAGCCAGCCAGGCAGCTGGCCGCGCCTATCTGAAACGCTTCCGCCGGCGCACCGAGGGCCGCGATCCCGAAGTGAACGAGAGCGTGGCGCCGGCGCAGCTCGAAGCACTGGCCAAGTGGGGCGCCCCGCGCGCAAACCCCTTCGACTATCTGAAGGCGATCCATCAACCGACGCTGGTCATCAACGGCCACAACGACGTGATCGTCTACACGATCAACTCGTACATCCTCCAGCAGAACATCCCCAACGCCCAGCTGATCCTCTACCCGGACGCCAATCACGGCTCGCAGTACCAGTACCCGGAACGGTTTGTCCGGCACGTCTCGATGTTCCTGTCCGAAGAAGGCGCGTGAGCACATCCCGGTTCCGAATGAACCCATCCATCAAGGAAATCCACTCATGAGCAATCTCTCAGGAAAGACCGCGCAAGTGCATTCAGAGAAACCCAAAGGAGATCCTATGTCCCAGCTAGCCAATAAGGTGGCACTCGTTACCGGCGGTTCCCGGGGCATTGGCGCGGCCATCGCGAAGCGTCTGGCCGCGGATGGAGCGAGCGTGGCGATTACGTACGCGAAGGACGCCAGCGCGGCCTCCGCCGTGGTCAAGGCGATTGAACTCGATGGCGGTAGGGCTATCGCGATCCAAGCGGACGCAGCCGACGTCGGAGCTGTCAAGGGCGCGGTCGAAAAGACCTTCGCGACCTTCGGCCGACTTGATGTGCTTGTGAACAATGCGGGCACAGCCATTCCGAAAACGTTCGAGGAGACCACGCTCGAGGAGATGGATCGCGTGATCGACATCAACGTCCGCGGCACACTGGCCGCGACACAGGCGGCGCTGAAGTACATGAAGAGCGGCGGTCGCATCATCATGACCGGCTCCGCTGTGGGCGAGCGCGTCCTGACGCCCGGATTGGTGGCCTACTCGGCCACGAAGGGAGCCGTAAAGATGTTTGCTCAGGGGTTGTCCAGAGAGGTCGGGAGCCGGGGTATCACGGTCAACAACGTCCAGCCGGGTCCGATCGACACGGACTTGAATCCCGCGGCGGGCGATTGGGCGGTGCCTCAGAAAGCCGCCACGGCGCTCGACCGCTATGGGCATGTTGAGGAGGTCGCCGCGTTGGTGGCGTTCGTCGCAGGCCCGGAGTCCTCATACATTACCGGGGCGAATCTCACCGTTGATGGCGGAATGAACGCCTAACTGGAAAGCGCAACACAGGAGGAAGGTGTCCGATGGCTAACGTGGTGAAGAAACACAGTATTTCTGCCGAGCTAGCACAGAAAATGCTGGCCAAAGCGGTGGCGAAAGCTAGAGAGCTTGGTGTTAGCGAGAACGTGGCGATTCTCGATGACGGGGGCAATCTCAAGGCATTCAGCCGGATGGACGGGGCCCCGATCCTTTCCATCGAGATTGCGCAGAATAAGGCGTATACAGCGCTGTTCGGTGTTTCCACGCAGGAGTTTTTCAACTTTATTCAAGGCGACCCGTCGCTCTTGGCCGGCATCCCCACGCTCGCGCGTGTGGCGGCGTGGGGAGGAGGGTTTCCGATTCATGTGGACGGAGAACTTGTCGGGGCGATCGGGCTGAGCGGGGCGCCCACGGTGCAGAACGACATCGATTGCGCGAGAGCAGCCCTCGCGCTCGTATCCGATGCCGTGCTGGTGGACTGAATTGGTAACCCGAGTCGGCGATTAGTGATTGAAGCGTACGGATCTCTTAAAGGCTGCTGCTCATCGAGTGCAGGCGTCTCGAACCCCGTTCCAAGGAGAAGAAAATGTCACTCTCTCAATCGCGCGATCTCCAGGATCAGAAGGCGCTCGTCACCGGCGCAACATCCGGCATCGGTCGCGCGATCGCCCTGCAGCTCGCCCGCGACGGCGCCGAGGTCATCATCCACGGCCGCGACGCCGAGCGCGGCGCCGCGACCGTGAAGGAGATCATCGCCGCGGGCGGCCGGGCGCGCTTCCTCGCTGCGGACCTCGGCAAGCCGGCGGAGGTTCGTCGCCTGGCGAAAGACGCCGGCGACGTCGACGTCCTGGTCA
>VBDS01000073.1 GCA_005889085.1 Chloroflexota bacterium
CTCAGCCCAACCGCAGTGAGCCTACGACTGGACCTCGAGCTGGAGCGACTCGGCCACGTCCGGCTGTTCGGAGGGCGCGACGTGCGGCCGGTTTTCGACCTTGTCGTGCAGGGCGCTACGACGTAGACAGGAACACGTTCTTCAGCTCGGTGTAGTGGTCGAGCGCGTTCGGGCCCAGCTCACGGCCGATGCCCGACTGCTTGAAACCACCGAACGGCGTGGTCACGCGCACCGAGGTGTTGGAGTTGATCGAGATGGTTCCCGTCTCCAGCGCACGCGCGACGCGCATCGCACGCCCGGCGTTTGAGGTCCAGACCGAACCGGACAGCCCATAGATCGAGTCGTTGGCGATGCGGATCGCGTCTGCCTCGTCGTCGAAGGGGATGACTGCGGCGACCGGACCGAAGATCTCCTCCCTCGCCGCGCGGTCGCCCGGCGCGACCGGCGACAGGACCGTCGGCGGAAACCAGAACCCGGGACCGGTCGGCGCGCTGCCCCGGATCGCAACTTTCGCCCCGTCCTCTACATATGTGGCGACCTTGCCGCGCTGGTCGGCGGAGATGAGCGGTCCCATCTCGGTCCTGTCGTCGAGCGGATCGCCCACGCGGAGAGACTTGATCGCCTTCTCGAGCGCCTGCATGAAGCGGTCGACGGCCGAGCGCTCGACCAGGATCCGCGAGCGGGCGCAGCAGTCCTGCCCCGCGTTGCCGAAGACGGCCCCTGGCGCGGCGGCGGCGGCCTTCTCGATGTCCGCGTCGGCGAACACGATGTTGGCCGACTTGCCGCCGAGCTCCAGCGTCACGCGCTTGATGCCTTCCGCCGCGAGGGCGCCGATGCGCTTCCCAACGTCGGTCGACCCGGTGAACGCGATCTTCGCCACGTCCGGGTGCTGGACGAGCCTTTCGCCCACCGTGCGGCCCGCGCCCACGACCACGTTGAACGCACCCTCGGGGATGCCCGCCTCCAGCGCGAGGCGCTCCAGCTCGAGCGCGGTCAGCGGCGTGAGCGCCGCGGGCTTGAGGACGATCGTGTTGCCCGCCGCGAGCGCCGGGCCGAGCTTCCACGACGTGATCGCGATGGGGAAGTTCCACGGCACGATGAGCCCGACCACGCCGAGCGGCTCGCGGAAGGTCATGTCGACGCCGCCGGCGACCGGGATCGTGTTGCCCAGCAGCCGCTCCGGCGCACCCGCGTAGTAGTTGAAGACGTCGACGACCATGCCGACCTCGCCGCGCGCGTCGCTGATCGGCTTACCCACGTTGCGCGCCTCGATCTGGGCGAGCTTCTCGGCGCTGTCCGCCACCGCATTGGCGAATCGCCGGAGCAGCGCGCCGCGGTCGTGCGGCGTGACCGCGCGCCAGGCGGGAAAGGCCGCCTTGGCCCTGGCGACCGCCCGGTCGGCGTCCTCGACCGAGGCTTCGGGGACCTCGGCCAGCACTTTCTCGGTCGCGGGCTCGATCACTTTCATGGTGGGCCTAAAGATAGCCGTGACTCGAAACTCACACCTGAATCCAAGCCCGTTCTGAGGTTGGCCCTCGATGATGCGACCTATGGATAAGACCCGCGTCCTTCTATTTGCGTCCGTCGTCGCCGCGGCGATGATCTTCGGCGGTGTCCTCGGCGCGACCGTTCTGGCGCGTTCGACGGTCACCCCGGCCAGCGCCGCACTTGCCGCCGCCTCACCGAGCCCGACCTCCAATGAGGCTGCGACGCACGAGGCGGGTGAGAGCGCCGCCCAGGAAACGGCCGAGAACAACGGCACGGCCCACTTGGGCGGTCCGGGCGCCGGCCCGTCAAACGAGACCGCGGCCCACGAGGCCACGGAATCGGCAGCCCGGGAGGCAGCCGAGAAGACCTGACCGGGGAGCGTTAATCTCGGCCGTGTGAGCGGACGTACTCGGGTCTACGTCGAGGTCGGCGGCAAGCGGGCTTTCGCCAGTGCCGCCGACTTTCCCGGGTGGTCTCGCTCCGGCAAGGACGAGGCCGCCGCGCTCGCGAACCTTGCCGCTTACGCGCCGCGATACGCGAAGGTCGCGAAGCTCGCCCGCATCGATTTCCCTAAGGCCGCACCGAGCTTCGAGGTCGTCGAGCGGCTGAAGGGCAACCCCACCACCGACTTCGGCGCGCCGGCGATTCCCGCCAGGCGCGAGTCGAAGCCCATGACCGCGAAGGAAACCGAGCGCATGGTGGCGCTGATGGATGCGTGCTGGAGATATCTCGACCAGGTGCGCGCCAGGGCACCGCAGGAGCTGCGCAAGGGTCCACGCGGCGGCGGTCGAGACCGGGACAAGATGTACCAGCACGTGCTCGACGCCGAGCTCGAGTACGCCAAGAGGATCGGGCTTCGCCTGAAGCAGCCGGACCACAAGGTTCTGCTCGAGAGCTTCAGCAACCCGAATCGCGAGGAAAAGTGGCCGGTGCCTTACGTGGTCCGGCGCACCGCATGGCACGCGCTCGACCACGCGTGGGAGATGGAAGACCGCCTACCCTAGTTCGTCGATATGGAAGAACAAAAGGGCGGCCTGCTCGTCGTGATGGCCCATCCCGACGACGAATCGATGGGCGCGGGGGGAATCGTCCTCCGGCACACGCGGAACGGCATCGCGACAAATCTGATCTGCGCCACGTACGGCGAGGCGGGATGGATGGGCAAACCTCCGGGCGCGAAGGAGGAGGACCTGGCGGAGATCCGGGCCAAGGAGCTGGAGGAGGCGGCGGCCGCGCTCGCAATCAGCGGGGTCGAGCTGTGGGACTACCCCGACGGCGGCGTGGCACAGTCGGACCAGCAGCAGATCACGCAGCGCATCTGGGAGGAGATCTCAAAGCGGCGGCCTCGCGCGGTGGTGGGGTGGGGGCCCGACGGCGCGTACGGCCATCCCGACCACATCGCGATGGGCGCCTGCACGGACGCGGCTGTGGCCGCGATGACTGAGGGTGACCGGCCTGCCCTGTACCACATCGCGATCGACCAATCGCTTACCGAGTTCTATGCCGAAGCGATGCGCTTGGCCGGAGACAACCATGCGCTACCGCTGCAGCCGCAGGACCAGGTCGACGTCGTGATCGAGCTCGACGCCGACGAGGTGATGATGAAGCTGCGCGCCATCGACTGTCACCGCAGCCAGCTCGAGGACTGGCGGATCGCGATCCGCGACCATCCTCACCTCATGCAGCGCGGCTATGGCCACGAGCCATACATCACAGTCTCGTCGAGGACGGCCGGGTTGACCGAAGCCGGTCTGCTCGGGGAGTTCGTGTGAGCGCTTTTTCGTCGGCGGTCCGGGCGATGATCGAGTACCTCGAACCGGTGCTGTCGCAGGTCGGCGATGAAACATACGCGGGGCGCGTGATGCTGCCCGAGGCGTGCGACTTCCGGTTCGGCAATCCGCAGGAGATGCCGCTGCCCGAGATCCAGCAAGCCCTGACGAAGTGGGCCGCGCCCCAGGACAAGGACTGGTTCGCCTACAAGTTCAGCGACCCGCGGGCGATCAAGGTCGCGGTCGAGTCGCTGCGCGGCCGGGTGGGGATCGACTTCGACCCCAAGGACGTCTCGATGACGACCGGCGCCTTCGGCGCGCTCGCTTCGACGCTGCGCGCGGTGCTCGATCCCGGCGACGAGGTGATCTACCTCTCGCCGCCGTGGTTCTTCTACGTCCCGATGATCCTTTCGTGCGGCGCGAAACCTGTGCGCGTCGATTTCACGCCGCCGGAGTTCGAGCTTCCGGTCGACGCCATCGAGTGGCACATCACGCCGCAGACGCGCGCGATCATCGTCAACTCGCCGCACAACCCGAGCGGCCGGATCTTCACGCCCGACGAGCTGGAGCGACTCGCCAACGTCCTCGAGGTCGCGCACCGGCCGATCTATCTGATCTCCGATGAGTCGTACAGCCGGGTCGTGTATGACGGCCGCGAGTTTCATTCCCCGCTCGAGTACTACGACCGCTCGTTCCTCATCTACACGTACGGCAAGACGCTTGTCGCGCCTGGTCAGCGCATCGGCTACATCGCGATGTCGCCCTCGATGCCGGACCGCGAAGAGCTGCGCGAGGCTGTGTTCGTCGCTCAGCTCGCAGTCGGCTATGCGTTTCCCAACGCGCTCATGCAGTACGCGATGGGGGACCTCGAGCAGGCGAGCATCGACGTCGCTGCGCTGCAGGGGCGGCGGGACAAGATGGTCGGCGCGCTGACCGAGATGGGCTATGAGGCGGTCACGCCCGAGGGCACGTTTTACGTGATGGTGCGGTCTCCGATCGCCGACGACCTCGCCTTCACGCACCGGTTGGCCGAGGAGGACGTGTTCGTGCTTCCCGGCCGGATGTTCGAAATGTCCGGGTGGTTTCGCATCTCGCTGACGGCAAGCGATTCGATGGTCGAGCGCTCGCTCGCGGGATTCCAACGTGCGATCGACTCGGTGCGAGTAGGCAAGACATAGTTGCCTGGCGAGATCTATACATTCTCATCCTCGAATCGCAGCCGACTTCGGATAACCTTTAGCGCCTGATTCCGGGGTGCCGGGTTCAAGAAATTCCAAGTCGGGGGTAACGCATGGACGTCCAGGAAGCGGTAGCCGAAGGCGCTACTGAAAACGGTGAAGTCAAGCGCGACGGGCGCAAACAGTTTCAGATGGGTCCGGGAGACATCCTGGAAGGCAAGCTCATCTACGACGGCTCGATCCACGCCGACGGGCGCGTCGAGGGCGAGGTCCGGGTGACGGGCAACATCGATGTCGCGAACGGCGCGAACGTCAAAGCGCTGCTCGAAGGATCGAACGTTTCGCTGAAGGGCGCGGTCGAAGGCGCGGTCACGGCGCGTGACAAGCTGACCCTCGGCAAGAACGCGCGGCTCAGCGGTGACGTCACGGTCCGCCGGCTGCAGATCGACGACGGCGCGACGCTGAACGGCCATGTTCGGATGGGCGAGTTTGAGCAGCAGGCGTCCGGGCAGTAGGCTTCCGACCCCGGTTCCCGAGGCACACGTCTCCAACGGCCAGCGCAACTCGGTAGTCCTCGGTCCGAAAGATCGTCTTGTCGGGCAGCTCTTCATCGAGGGCGACCTGCGCGTCGCAGGGACTGTCGAGGGCGCGCTCGAGGCGACGGGTGACATCGAGATCGCCGGGGGCGGGAAGGTCAACGGGCAGGTGACGGCCTACAACCGGCTGGTGGTCGGGAGCGAGGCTTCGCTGATCGCCAGCGACGTGCGCGTGGCGCGGCTGACCGTCGAGGACGGCGCAACGTTCAGCGGCCGGGTGTCGATGGGACCCCACGCCGAGGAACCAGCACCCGTGGCGGTCGAAGAACCGGCGCCGGTCGTAGAACCCACTCCGCAAAAGGGAAAGCGCCGCTAAACCGGCCCGTATCCGCGCGTTAGGCGCCAAACGCTGGTATCGCGACCGGTCGACGCGCGCGTTAGGCGCCTAACGCCGCCTTCACGAGTGCCCGGCGCACCAGCGTCTCGACGACCTCAGGTTGCCGGTTGATATCTGCGGCTGTAAAGCGCAGCAGCGCGTAGCCGGCATCCATCAAAAGGTTCTGGCGGCGGTTGTCCTCGACCAGGCGCTCACGGTGGTTGGCCCCGTCGTACTCGACCACCAGGCGGGCTGCCGGGTAGTAGAGGTCCGCTCTACCGATCAGTCGACCATCAGCGTCTCGAAGATCCGTCTGGACTTCTGGAGTGGGGAGGCCTGCACGCAACAGGAGCCATCTCAGTCGCGTTTCCATCGGTGATTCCGCTTTCGCCCCGAGCGGAGCCAACGAACGCAGACGGCGAACGCCGGGTCGGCCTCTCGCGTCGCTCGCATATCGGACGAGAGCCGGGACGATAGTCAGGTTCCCGCTGACCGCCATGTCGATCGTCACGAGAGCTTCTACATCAGACTGCCGGCAGCACAGATCAAGCAAAGTGCGGTGGATTGACGTGGATTGAAGTCCACGGACCTCGACAACATCGAAGTCCTGGAGCTGGCAGCGGTGCACCTTGAGGCCAACCCTCGAATGCACGGCGGAGGGGTTGGGAAGGATCACCTCAACCGGGCGAGCCGGCTCTACATCGAGACCGAGCAGCCAGGCTGCTGTGGACCCGGCGAACACTGCGTTGGGTGGCAGCAGCCTGCCCCAGGCCGAAATGAGCTCCCATTGGTTCTCTCTGGCGCCGTTCCAGCAATAGAGCTCAGTTCCCAGGTGCTTCCATGACTTGCTTGCCAAGGTATGCCGGCTCAACCCGGCGATCCGCGCATCCCCAAGAGTGAATGGACCGCGTCTCAGTTGAACGGGAATGAGCTGTGAGTGGGCCATCCACGAAAGGGTGGGCAACTCGGGCGGCATTGCCAACCCATCCCGTTAAGCCGGCGTGGAGGTGCGTTAGGCGCCAAACGCCCCTTTGGCTTCGGACGATGGCCGGGTTAGGCGCCTAACGCGCTCAATCGTGGCCCGTGGTTACTTCTTTTTCGCGGTTTTGGCTGGCATCTTTCGTGTTTCTTCCAGGGCGCGCTTGATCAGGGCGGTCGGTGGTTGGGCCCGCCAGTCTCCTGCGACCACGACGTAGCCGCCCATCTTGTGCCCGGCCATCGGCTCGAAGTCCCGGCCGCCCTGCTTTTTGACCCTTGCGATCTCGTCCTCGGGCAGGCGCACCATCAGCTCCTCGCCGAAGATGCCGCAGAACATGTTGCCGTTCACGAACGCGGACAGCTGGCCGAACATCGGCTTCAGGGTGATCCCCGGACCATCCGGCACGACCCTGGCGAATGCGGCCTTTGCCTCCTCGCTCGGCTTCGGCATCTTCATCGGTCCGCGCGGCGCCGGGCTCACGCCAGGGATCGTAGTACGCTCTCCGGGTTCCCGGAAGCATATGTGTGAGGGGTGTCCATGAGCTGGACCATCGAGGGGACCTATTTCGAGGGCTGCAACCGCACCTTCGCGTGCCC
>VBDS01000183.1 GCA_005889085.1 Chloroflexota bacterium
GCTCGTGAGTTTTACGTCGACCCGTGCAGCGCCGCCCCGATCGCTCCGGCCCAGATCCCAAGCTCACCGGCCACAACAGTGATCCGCCCCACGTCGGTGACATGAACGCGGCGCCGGAGCTCCTCCCGAATTGGCTCGAGCAGCATGTCGCCGGCGGCAGCGATTCCGCCGCCGATCACGATCCGGTCGACGGCGACCAGGACGACGACATTGCTCGCGCCGATTCCCAGGTAACGGCCCGCCTCGTCAAGGCCTTGCTGCGCGCGGGAGTCCCCGGCTCGAGCCGCGGCCACCGACTCCTCGACGCTGGGCTGCCCGCAAGCCGCGGCGATGGCGTCGGCCCGGGCAAGCGCCTCGAGGCAGCCGTGGTTGCCGCAGTTGCACCGCGGCCCGTCGGGAAGGATCGTCTGATGGCCGAACTCCCCGGCGGTGCCCTCGTGACCAAGGTAGAGATGCCCATCGAGGATCAGCCCTCCACCCACGCCTGTGCCGAGCGTGATGCCCAACATCGCCCGTGCGCCGCGGCCCGCGCCGAGACCGTGTTCCGCCAGGGCGAAAGCGCGCGCGTCATTGATCAACCGGACCGGTGAACGGACCGCGTCCGTCATGGGCGCAGTCACCTGCACGCCTTCCCAATGGCCGGGAATGTTGGGAATGAACCTTGTGATTCCCGCCTCGGGGTCGAGGACGCCTGGCATGCCGACCCCGACCGACTCGATGCCTTCCACGTCGGCGACGATCGTCCTTGCCACGCCGAGCAGCTGGCGAACCACGCTCTGTTCGCCGTCGCGCGTGTCGGTCGGCAGGATTCCTGTCTTCAGAAGCCGTGGTTCGACGTTCCGTTCAACGACGGCCCACTTCAGATTCGTCCCGCCTACGTCAAGGCCGAGGTGACGAGACACGGCGCTTATAGTGCCGCTGATGAGCCGGTTCTTGCTTCGCGGGCGAGTGCTGACTCCGGACCGCGACCTGCCGATGGCCACGCTGCTGGTCGACGGCAAGTTCATCGAATTCGTGGCCGAGGGCGTGTTCGAGCCCGAGAACGCGACTCCACTCATCGTTGCGGGCGACATCATCGCGCCGGGATTCGTCGACATGCAGGTGAATGGCCTTGCCGGCCACGACGCCGCATCGGGCGCGGCCGCAATCACCGAGATCTCGCGGCTGCTTCCGAAGTACGGAGTCGTCGGCTTCATGCCGACGCTTATCTCGCGACCAATCCCCGAGGCGGTGCGATTCGTGGAAGAGGTCTACTCGGCCAGTGGCGCCGGCGCGGCCGTGCTTGGCGCGCACATCGAGGGACCGTTCATCAATCCGAATTACCGCGGCGCCCATGACGTCGCAAACCTCGCTCTGCCGGCGCGGGAGCTCGTCCACGAGCTCGTCGATGTCGAGCCGTCCATGGTCACACTTGCGCCCGAGCTGCCCGGAGCGCTCGACGCGATCCGGGAGCTGACCTCCGCACACGTCAACGTGTCGGCGGGGCACTCCGGTGCGACGATGGCCGAGGCGACCGCCGGCTTCGACGCAGGCATCCGGTTCGGCACCCATCTCTTCAACGCCATGTCGCCGCTCCACCACCGCGAGCCAGGATTGCCTGGAGCTCTGCTGGCGGACGAGCGGATCACCATCGGCCTCATCGCCGACGGCGTGCACGTCGACCCGGTGATGCTTTCGTTTGCGATTCGGGTGGCGGGCGCGGATCGCATCAAGCTGACCACCGACCAGACGGCCGCCGCCGGATCCCCGCCCGGACAGTACTTGATCGCCGGCCGCGAAACGACAAGCGATGGCACGAGCGCGCGGCTGGCCGACGGCACCCTCGCCGGCGGCGTCGCGACCATGGACCAGATGGTCCGTCTGGTCGCAGGGCTGCCAGGCGTCGGGCTGCGCGATGCAGTGCGGATGGCGTCGGTGTCCGAATACGGCCTCCGGACGCGCGGGCGGGCGGACCTCGTCGTGCTGACCCCGGACCTCCACGTCAGGCTGACCATGGTTGGGGGCCGTGTCGTTCATGGGTGAGGTCGTCACGGTGCTCGGCCCCATCCCGCAGGAACAGCTCGGTGTCACGGACGCGCACGATCACCTCTTCCTCCGCAGCCCCGCCCTTCCAGGCCAGGATTTCGACGACGTCGACAAGGCGATCGAGGAGGTGAGGGGCGCGGCGAGCGGCGGCCTGCAGGCCGTGGTCGAGCTGACGCCGATCGGTCTCGGCCGGCGTCCGGCAAAGCTGCGGGCTGTGTCGGAAGCGGCGGGCGTGCACATCGTGGCCGCGACGGGCTACCACCGCGATGCCCACTACGAAGAGGGTCACTGGGTGCGCGTCGCATCGGTCGAGATACTGGCGGAGCGAATCCTGGCCGACCTGCAGCGGGGCATGCACCCGGAGGACTGGCTGACGGATTCCCCATTGGATTCAGCCCGGGCGGGTGTGATCAAGGCGGGCGCGTCGTATCAGCGCATCAGCGCTCGCGAGGAACGACGCTTGATCGCGGCCGCGATCGGCACGCGCGAAACTGGCGCGCCGATCCTCGTGCACACCGAGATCGGCACGTGCGGCCACGCGATCATCGACCTGCTCACCCGCGAGGGCGTGAACCCTGGTCGCATCATCCTCGCCCACCTCGACCGCAACCCGGATTTCGAGCTGCACTCAGAGATCGCGGCCCGCGGCGTGACGCTCGAATACGACACGCCGGGCCGCATCAAATACCGGCCCGACAGCCAGCTGATCGACCTGGTCGAAGCCATGGTGCGAGCCGGTCACGACAGTGCTTTGATGCTCGGCCTCGACCTCGGGCAGCGGGATTACTTCCGCTCGTATGGTGGTGGCCCGGGCCTTGGCTATCTGATGGATTCTTTCGTGCCCCGCCTGCGCCGGCGCGTCGGAGATGACGTGATCCGCAAGATCCTCGTCGACACGCCGGCGCGTGCTTTTGCGATGTCGCTCCAATGAAGCAGCGCTACGACGTCGTGGTGGTAGGCGCCGGTTCGGCCGGAAGCTCGGCCGCGATCAGCGCGGCACGCCTGGGCGCCCAAACCCTGCTGCTCGACCGACTGCCCTTTCTCGGCGGCACCTCCACCGCAGTGCTCGACACCTTCTATGCGTTCTACACGCCCGGCGAACGGGCGCGCCGGGTCGTGGGAGGGATCGGATGGGAGGTCGTCAAAAGGCTCAAGGCTGAAGGCATGGCGTTCGAGCGCCCGAACACTTACGGCGCGGGGACCGGGGTCACCTATGACCCGGAGGTGTTGAAGGTGGTGTGGGAGCGCCTTGCCGAGGACGCGAAGGTCGACGTCCTCCTGCACACATGGGCCACAGGGGTCGACCTGCGCGAAGGGCGCCTGGCCGCGATCCGCACCTGGAACAAGGGTGGCGAGTCGTTCATCCAGGCCGACGCATTCATCGACGCGTCTGGCGACGCGGACCTGTGCGCGATGGCCGGCGTTCGCTATGAGGACGCGAGATCAACGCCCAACCTGCAATCGCTTTCCACCATCTTTCGCGCCGCGAACGTCGATGTCGAAAAGGCTGCTCGAATGCCCAAGACCGAGCTGTGGGCGATGATGCGCCGGGCAGCCGAGTCGGGCGAGTACAGGCTTCCACGTCTGGAAGGGTCGTGGCATCGCACGCCACATCCCGGCGTCGTAACCGTGCACATGACCCGCATCCCGAACGTGGACGCCACCGACCCGGAGCAGCTCACCCATGCGGAGATCGAAGGCCGCCGCCAGGTCCGCGAGTACCACCGGTTCCTGCGCGACAAAGCGCCCGGCTTCGAACGCTCGGTGCTGGTGGCGACGAGCCCCGCCATCGGCGTGCGCGAGAGCCGGCGCGTCATCGGCGACTACCGCCTCACCCGCGACGACGTTCTCGGCTCCCGCCGCTTCGAGGACGAGATCGCACTCTGCGGCGCCCCGATCGAAGACCACGCCGCGGGTCCTGACACCAGGTGGACATATGTGCCGGAAAGCGGCGTGTATGGAATCCCGTATCGATGCTTGTTGCCGAAGGGCGTCGAAGGAATGCTCGTGGCGGGCCGATGTTTTTCAGCAACCCACGACGCCCACGCGTCCGCACGATCGATGGCCACGTGCATGGCGATGGGACAGGCGGCGGGAACCGCGGCCGCGATGTCGGTCGCCTCGAAGACAGCACCGCGATCTGTTGATGTCGCGGCGCTTCGGCCCTGCCTCCTGGAGAATCGCGCGCTACTCGACCCGATCGAAGCCGTCAGCGCGTCCTAGTCCCGGTCACCGGCGTCGGCACCGGAACCAGTTTCTTGACAGCGCCGATATGACTCTGGACAATCAGGAGTCGCTGGCACAGGGCCTGCTCGCAGTACTTAGAGCCGTCTGTTGGGGGGTGGAGAGCATGTTTCGGGGGGTTGCGTCGCCACACGCTGTCGCGTTCGTGACGGCACTCGCGAAACTCTAGAAGGATTCAATTCCGCGGCCCGGGTCGTCCCGGGTCCATTTTCAGGAGGCTCGGGGATGGGTGGCTCCGTACTGAATCGAAATGGTGTCAAGGTTGGAGCAGCGGTCATCACGGCGGTGGTCGCGTTGTGGCCGGTGGCCACCGGGTCGGCATCGAACGAGGTTCCGGTACCGGTATCGCCAACCAATCTAGTCGTCAGCAGCCCGACCAGCGGTGGCGGCTACCCGGAGATGCCACCCGTCGAAGGGGGATGCGTCGGACCGTCCGCCGACAACTTCAACGCCAACCACTCCGAGTCCGAGCTCGCCGTCCAGCCAGATACCGAGCAGATAGTCGGCTCGTCGAAGTTTTTCTTCGACAAGTATTCAACCGGCTACAACTTCTACCTCGGCAGCTACAACATCAACGGCTTGGCCCACAGCAACAACATCGTCCAGGGCTACGACTGCTCCACCACCGGCACCAATGGCACTCTCAACCAGAGGATGCCGCCGAGCTGGACCAACACGACCGACCCGAACGTCGCCTTCGACACGCAAGGCCGCGTTTACCAGACGGTTCTTCCGTTCAACGCCTTCTGGACGAACTTGCATCCCAACGGCGAGATCACCGTTTCGTACAGCGATAACTTCGGCGAGCGCTGGGTGACGGGCAACAGGGGACAGGCTCTCGAGCAGGTGCCTAACTCAAGCTCACTCCAGTTCGGACACGTCGAGGACAAGCAGTGGACCGCCGTCAACCACTACGCCGGTAATCGATTCCACGATCACGTGTACTCGACCTGGGACATCATCGACGGCAACGTCGGGAGCACCGTCAAGCTGCGCATGGCGATCTCGAGGGACCGCGGACAGACCTTCTCACGCGCGAGGACCATCGTCTCGGCTTCGGTCGACCAGATGCGCAACCAGTACAGCCAACCTGCGGTCGACCCGTCCGGCGATGTGTACGTCGCCTACACGAACATCGGGGTCAAGACCAACCAGACAGACTTCTTCGTCACCAGGTCAGCTGATGACGGCAACACGTTCAGCACTCCGGTCAAGGCAGGCAGCGGCAGGCTCATCGGCACGACGCGGGTGACCAACACCACGTTCCGAGACGGCATCAACTTCGCCTTTGCGACCTCACAGGACTACCCGGGCCACCTCTACCTCGCCTACAACGATTTCAATGGGACGCAGTACAACGTCTACCTCGTCCAGTCGACGGACGCCGGCCAGACGTGGAGCCAGCCGGTGTCGGTGAACGACGACATCGCGTCGGGTCACGTCGCCGACCACTTCCAGCCCGCTGTGGCGGCAGGACCCCACGGCGCCGTGGCGGTCGCGTTCTACGACCGCCGGAGGACTTGTCCCGACGACCCAAGCGTCATCTCAAACGACGTTGGCCGGTCCAATTTCTGCATCGACGTTTCGGTCCAGCCCTACAAGGACAAGGGCGCCTTGACCGGCGCGGCCGTCATGGGCTCGAACATCCGCGCATCCACCTACACGTGGGACCCGCAGCAGCCGGGGCTCCTGGTCAAGGCCGACGGCACGACGCAGGACCTCCAGACGCTCGGCGGCCTGGGCCAGATCGCCTGCGCCTCGCACAACGATCCATGCAGGAATTCCTTCATCGGCGATTACTTCGGCCTCGCCATCTCAGGCACCAACATCTACACCCTTTCGGTCTCGACCCACTACGCGTCGAATGTGCTGGCGGATGACCACACTCCTCTCTATTACCAACAGCAAGTGCTCGGGACGATCAGCCGTTCGAGCCTCGGGATCTGAGAATGGCAAGAACTAAACCGCCCTAGGCTCGTGGGCGGATTGCGCTCAACTACTTACAACCCTTAATCGACGAACTCCCAGGGATTCGCGCCGGGGCCCGTTATCCCGCACGGAGAAGTGCGCCCAATCGTCAACGGACTCGTCCGTCCGATCGTCGAATTCACGGCGGTGACCCGGCTGTACGGGGCCCGGCGTGCCCTCGATGACGTTCACTTTGCCCTCCATCCAGGTGAGCTCGCCTTTCTGGTCGGGCCGAGCGGCGCCGGCAAGACCACGCTTCTGAAGCTGGTCAACCGCGAAATTCGGCCCTCGAGCGGCGAGGTCTGTGTGGCCGGAATCGCCGCCCATCGTCTCAAGGCGTCACGAGTCGCCGACCTGCGTCGAAAGGTAGGCGTCGTCTTTCAGGACTACAAGCTGTTGCCCCGGTTGACAGCGCTCGAAAACGTCGCTTTCGGCCTCCAGGTGGGCGATCTTCGGATCTCCGATGAGGAAGCGAGGGACCGCTCCCTCGACGCGCTGGAAGCGGTGGGTCTTGGCGACCGCGGCGATGCTTTTCCGCATCAACTTTCCGGTGGCCAGCAGCAGCGCGTCGCGGTGGCCAGGGCAGTAGTTGCTCAGCCCCAGCTTTTGATTGCTGACGAGCCCACTGGCAACCTGGACCTCGAGACGGCCTGGGAGATCATGGACCTCTTCGAAGACATCGCGGCCTGGGGCACGGCTGTGCTGGTGGCCACGCACAACGTCGAGATCGTGACCCGGCTTCAGCGCCGAGTGCTGACGCTGGTTCAAGGCAGGCTGGTGCGTGACCAACCGGCCGGGCAGACAGGGAGGATGGCATGGCTGGCGTCCTCGTGAAGGGCCGATTCCCGCGCCGCCGCCTTATTCAGACGGTGGCCGCCAACCTGGCGCGCTACCTGTTCAATGGTGCGGCCCGGAGCTGGGCTCGAAACGTCGGCAGCACCGCCCCTGCGCTCGGGTCCATGACGCTGCTGCTCGTGATGTCCGGCCTCGTCGGCTTGACCGGATTTGCTCTCCACAACCTCGAGCAGATCGAAGCAGGGCAGGCGTCCTTGCTGCACGTCTACCTGCGTGACAATGCCGAAGCCGCGGACATCCTCTCGCTCGAGAACAGGTTGACGAGCGATCCTCGCGTCGCCGGCGTCACATACACCACCAAAGCCGAAGCGCTCCAGCGAGCGCAGCATATTCCTGGTCTGCCGCAGCTGGCCGATGCCAGCGAGAGCAATCCATTCCCGGCGAGCCTCGATGTCCAGGTCAAGAGCATCGACCAGGTCGCGGCCGTCGATGCCTCGGTCCGCAACGACCTCGCCGTTGATCAGCTCTATCCGACGTCGTACGACAGGGGCGCCTACCAGCGCATCCAGGCTGTCCTGTTGGGAGCGGCGGTCGCGGGCATCGCGTTCCTGGGCTTGCTCGCTTTCGTAGCCGTGACCGTGACCATGAACAGCATCAAGATCGCGATCCATTCTCGCCGCGACGAGATCACCATCATGCAGCTGGTGGGCGCGCCGCGCTGGATGGTGCGCGGGCCGTTTGTCGTCGAGGGCGCGATCACCGGTGCACTCGCCGGTACAGTCGCCGGCGCCGTCACCTTCGGGCTGGCGTTCACGGGAATCTCCGCGGCGTCCGGCACGTTCACCCAGTTTGCGCCCGGCATAACCACTACGGTCGCGGCCATCGCTGCCGCATCCGTCGTCCTGGTGGGCCTGGGTCTCGGCTCAGGATCATCGTTGATCAGCCTGCGGAGGCATATGGAGACGTGAGAGCGTCCCTGATCGCTCTTGTCCTGGCGTGCCTGCTGCTCGCTGCCGACCGGTCGGCCGCCACCGCCGACACAGCGCCCGATCCACAGCAGCAAAAGGCGGTCATCGATCAAATCCGGGCGCAGCTCGGGAGCAACCTGGCGGACGCAATGGCCGCCCAGCAGCAGCTGCAGCAATCGCTGCAGGAGAACGCCGCGCAGCAGCAGGTCCTCCAGGGGAAGATCAACGAGGTCGCGGCGAAGATCGCTGATCTCGACGTCGAGATCGCGGGCGCGCGGAAACATGAGGCGCTTCTCGCGGTACGCATCGAGGCAGAGCGCGCCCAGCTTCGACAGCTGAGTCGCGCAATTTACGTGGCGCCGGGGTCGGTGCTGGTGGTGCTCGCCGAGTCGCAGAGCTTGAGCGACCTTCTGACTCGAATCTCTGACCTGAATGTGGCGGGCGCTCGCGCGGCCGATATCAAGGCCAGCCTGGCCCATGACCTCGACGAGCTGCAGAAAGAGCGCCAGAGGGAAGAGGCTGCACGGGCGGAACAGGTCATACAGCGCGACCTGCTCAACTCCGAGCTATCACAGCTGCAAACGCTGAGAGCTCAGGAGGAGAGCGCCGTCGCGCAGCTGCAAGACAAGATCGCGGAAACCCAATACGAGCTCGCGCGGCTCAACACCCAGTCGGCTCAGCTGGCGCAGGCGGTGACCGATATGCTCCAACAGCAGCAGGACGCCATCATTTCGGCCGCCATGCAGGCGGTCTGGACCCAGGTGCAGCTGTGGGAGCAGTCCAACAACGTCGGTCAAATTCCAACCAGCAGCGGCCACTCCACCAAATACCGCTTCATCTGGCCGGAGCCGCAGGCGCAGATCTCACAGCCGTTCGGTCCGAGCACCTACTGGTTTGAGCCCGCGTACGGCAAGTACCCTCACTTCCACACGGGGATCGACCTCGTCGAGCCCTTCGGCTCACCGGTGTACGCGGCAGATGACGGCGTTGTGGCGCTGGTAGGAAGCTCGAGCTCGGGCTACGGCAACTACGTCGTGATTGCGCACGCGGGGGGATGGGACACGCTGTACGGCCACCTGTCGACGGCTCTGGTCAAGGTCGGACAGGCTGTGACCCAGGGCACGCCGGTCGGGCTCGAGGGATCGAGCGGCAACTCGACTGGCGCGCACCTGCACTTCGAGCTGCGCATCAACCAGGTCCCGATCAACCCGGCCCCGTACCTGCCACCGGGAGCACCCTCAGCCTTCCGAGGCTAGTCAGCCAGGGCTACAACGTCTGCTGTCCACTCCGGCTCGGAATCAACCGGATCCACGCGCACCGAGCGCCACGCCAAGCGCAGGGCACCTACAGCGATCGTCGCCAGGATCACGACCGTGCGCATATATATCGACACCTCAGCTTGCTTTTCATTGGATCGACTGAATCGGCCGCGCCGCACGCGAATCAGGCTGGATTCACACGAAGAGACATATCACTCGATCGGGCACAGCGCACCAACGGAACGGTCACCCTTCTTCAAGGTAAGAGGCTAACGTCGCTGCCTCCGCACGCAGCCTCGCCGCCTGTTCGGTTCGGCCGAGCAGCTCATACTCGGCCGCGGCCGACGTCCGCTCCGCGACCTCGGTCCGAAGAATCGCAAGGACCTCCGCTGTGGAAAGCTCGCGGCGCGCGACATCTGCCGCGCCGACCCCCAACCTGGCGGTCGGAGTTGACCGGTCGACCGCCTCCGCGTTGTCGATCGCGCTCAGCGCGGACCTGAGCGCCGCGACGCTTGTAACGTCGCGGGCCTTCAACGCGACCCTCAGCGACGCCTTGAGGCTTTGCCGAACACGAGCTGACAACAGGTCTCGAGAGTAGCCCGTGAAACTCAGCAGAGTATCGTCGGCTGTGATCTTGAGCACCATCCGGCTGTGTCGCGACGATGAGCGCCCAGAGATCATGGCCATCATCAACTCCGCGGCCGAGGCGTATCACGGCGTGATCCCTGCGGATCGGTGGCATGAGCCGTACATGCCGGCGGCCGAGCTCGATCACGAGATCGCGGCCGGGGTCGTGTTCTGGGGCTGCGAAGCGGACGGTGCCCTGCTCGGCGTGATGGGTATCCAGCCGGTTCGCGACGTCGACCTGATCCGCCACGCATACGTCAAGCCCAACAATCAGAGGCTCGGTGTCGGAGGCGCCCTGATCGACCACCTGCGCGGCCTGTCCACCCGAACCATGCTGGTGGGCACCTGGGCCGCCGCCGATTGGGCGATCAGCTTTTATCTCCGCCACGGCTTCGAGCTGGTCTCCACCGAGCGGAAGAATGCGCTGCTCAAGATCTACTGGACGATCCCCGACCGCCAGGTCGAGACCTCGGTAGTTCTCGAGTCCGGCTAGCGGACTCTAATCCGGCGGCGGTGGGGACTCCTCCAGCCAGCGCGTCTCGCCGGCAGCGACAGCGAGATGCGACATGGGCGAATGCCCGCCGGCGCCATGCCAGTGCTCCTCGCCTGGATCGGCTGCCACCGTGTCGTGCAGCCGGATGCGTTCTGGCTCCTGGCCTCGGACCTGCACCCAACCCTCACCCTCGATGACGTGCAGGAGCTGGCCCCCGGAGTGTGAGTGCCAGTGATTTCGAGCGCCGGCCTCAAACCGCACTACCGCTGCGAAGATGGAGGTCGCCTGCTGCGCGGCCTGGATCAGATCTCGCGCCATGGCTCTGCCCGTGAAATGCGCAGGATCCATGGGCTTTTGAGCTTGAAGGGCCTCCGTCCCTGGTGTGATTTTCATCTGTTCAGCCTAGTACCGACCGATTTCGCCTTGGTGGATCAAACGGCTCTCGGGGTCGCAGCGAGGCAAATCATGCAGGTGGTAGATTTGGCTAGTTTTGGCCAGGAACGATAGGGTTGCGCCCCAGCCTGCAGACCAGAAGCGCTGGCTGACCCTGGGCCAGGCCAGCCGCACCCTCGGTGTCACCCCCAACACCCTGCGCCGCTGGGCGGACCGGAACCAGATCCCGTCTTTTGTCACGCCCGGCGGCCATCGCCGGTTTCTCGCCACCGCCCTCGAGGCGTTTCTCCCGACCGACCGGGTCCGGCGCCCCGCGCTCGCCACAATGGGCGCGTCGTCCGATCGCATGGCGCGCGCCTACCGCCGGGCGCGACCCTACGCCCAGGCCAGCCAACCGAAGGGATGGTTCGCCGGTCTGTCGGACTCCGAACGGACCGGATTCCGCGAACACGGCATGCAGCTCCTGAGCGACCTGCTGCGGCAGCTCGACGTCGAACGCGACGAAGCGGCCGCGCTGGTCACCGCGGCCGAAGGGCATGCGAGTGAGTACGGCGCGGAGGCGGCGCGGCACGGCGCATCGTTGAGCGAGACGGTCGAGGCGTTCCTCCGTTTTCGCAAGCCGTTCGTCGATGAGCTGGCGGTGCTGGCCCGCCGCAGGCGGCTCGATACCCGCGAAGCGACCGCGCTGCTTGTCGACGCCGAGTCGGCGCTCGACCGCCTGCTCGTCGCGCTGATGACCGGCCACGCCGGCCGGGCAAAACAGGTATGAGTCAGACGGCTCTGACCGAACCCTGGGCTCTCACCGCCTCCGCGGCCGATGTGGACGCGACAGCTCGGGCGGCGACCGCGCGACAGATCGAAGACTGGATCGCCGCCGGCGGTTGCGGAGTGGCCCTGGTCACCTGCCATCGCGCGGAGCTGTACGGGTTTGGCGCGATGCCCGAGTTGCGGGGGGTCGGCGTGCTTGCTGGTGAAGGTGCCGTCGAGCATCTGCTGCGGGTCGCTTGCGGGCTCGAAAGCGTCATCGTCGGCGAGGACGAAGTCTTGCACCAGGTCCGCAAGGCACTGAGTAACGCCCGTAAGAATCAGGCCGTGGACCGGCGGCTGAACCGCCTTTTCGAGACGGCGATAGCTGCGGGCCGGCGGGCTCGTTCGGGCCGGACCGCCTCCAGCGGCAACCTCGCTCAGAGCGCCGTGGCATGGCTGCGCGGAAAGACCATCGTGTCAGGCCGGCCGATTGTCGTCGCCGGCGCGGGCCGGATGGGCGCCGCCCTCGCGCATTCGGTCGCGGGCGCCGGCGCGGAGGTGATCGTCGCCAGCCGCGACGCCGGCAAGGCGGCGCGCCTAGCCCAAATGTATGGCGGGCGCGGCGTCGACCTGCCCACCGGCGCCCAGTTGACCAGCGGAGCGGCGGGCGTCGCAGTCGCCCTGGGCGGCCAGTGGATCGAGCTCGGCGCGATGGCGGGCCTCGACCTGCCACCGATCGCCGACATCTCCGCGCCGCAGGCGGTCCCGGACTCGGTTCGGCGCCAGGTGAACGGTGGCTTCCTGGGCATTGACGACCTCTACCGCCAAAGCGAGGCCCTGCCAGGCGCATATATAGAGGACGCGCGAGGATTGGTCGCCGCCAAGACGTCCGAGCTCGTCGCCTGGCTGGAGCACCTCGAATGAAGATCCGACTCGGCACTCGAGGGTCGAGTCTCGCCCTGGCTCAAAGTGAGTGGTTTGCCGAACGCTTGAGGGCTGCCGGCCACGAAGTCGAGGTCGTGCGCATCGTCACCGAAGGCGACGTGCGCCCCGTCGACTCGGAACCAGGCGAGGGCATCTTTGTGGTCGCCATCGCGCGCGCCCTCATGCGTGGCGAGATCGACGTCGCTGTGCACAGCGCAAAGGATGTGCCGCTGGAGGACGACCCGCAGTTGGTGATCGCGGCCTACCCAGAACGAGCTGATCCACGTGACGCTCTCGTCACGGGCCGCGGGCACCAGTCGATCGCTACGCTGCCGGCAAACATGACGGTGGGTACCGACAGCCCGCGACGCGCCGGCTTCATGCGCGCCGCGCGCCCGGACGTGCGCATCGTGCCGCTCCACGGTAATGTCGACACTCGGTTGCGGCGCCTCGATGCGGGTGAGGTCGACGCCCTCGTGATCGCTGCAGCCGGCCTCGACCGGCTCGGTCGCGGCGCGCGAATCGACCAGCGAATCGATCCAGGTCTGGTTACGCCCGCGCCTGGGCAAGGCGCGCTCGCGATCCAGGCGCGCCGGTCCGACACATCCGTCCTCGAAGTTCTTGCCGTGCACGATGAGCTCGACATCCGGCTTGCTGTCGAGGCCGAGCGCCTTGTGCTGAGCGCGACGGGCGGTACGTGCCGGGCGCCGGTGGGCGCGGTTGCGTCGGTCAATGACGAGAGCTTCACGATGGTTGTCGGTGGAGTCAACAGCGACGGGTCGGATCGCAACGTCGAATCGCTGCAAGGCAGACGCGCTGAGCTGAACGAGCTCGCGGATGGCGCGGGCAAGCGACTGGCGCATACGGTGATGCTGCGATGACGGCGGTTCTGGTCACGCGGCCCGCCGGAGCACGTGATCCGCTCGTGGCCGAGCTCGAGTCTCGAGGCTACCGGGTGAGCGCGGTGCCCACGGTCGTCACGCGACCCATGGCCGTGGATTGGCCGGACCTCGCCGGATACGACTGGGTGGTCGTAACCAGCGCGGCGGGAGTCGACGCGCTGCCGGGACCCGCGGCGGGTCCGCGCTGGGCCGCGGTCGGCGAATCCACGGCGGCAGCGCTGCGCGCGAAGGGAGTGGAAGTCGACCTGGTCCCGGCCGAGGCCAATAGCACGGCCCTCGCCGAGGCGCTGCCGGATCCGCGCGGCGCGCGCATCCTGCTCGTGCGCGCGTCCCACGCGGATCCGGACCTGCCCACGCGGCTCCGCCAGCGCGGCGCCCTGGTCGACGAGGTCACCGCCTACCAGACCGTCGAAGGCCCGGCCGAATCGGCGGACGATCTGCTCCAGGCGCTGCGACAGCCCGACCTGGCGGCGGTCGTGTTCGCCTCGGGGTCCGCGGTTCGCGGCTTCGCCAAGCTCGGCGGCTCGACCGCGTTGCCGGCGATCACGATCGGTCCGCGAACTACCGCTGTCGCACGAGACGCCGGTTTCAACGTGGTGGCCGAGTCCCCCGGACCGAGCGTTCACCAGTTGGCGGCGGCCGTGACGCGCGCGATTCCGACGATCACGACGCCCGGGCCGCGCCGGCCGCGGCGGCTGAGGACCAACGCCGCCGTGCGCGCCCTGGTTCGCGAAACGAGGCTCGACCCGTCGCAGCTGATCGCGCCGCTGTTCGTCATCCCCGGACGCGAGCAGCGGCATGAGATCACCTCGCTCAAGGGCCACCACCGGCTCACGCCGGACCTCGCCCTGCGCGAGGCACACCGGCTGGCGGAGCTCGGAGTCGGAGGCATCCTGCTTTTTGGCATCCCCGACGCGAAAGATGCTGAGGGTTCGGGCGCCGATGACCCGCGCGGTCCGGTGCCCGAGACGCTGCGGCTCCTGCACCGCGAGGGACTACCGCTGGCGCTGACCGCTGACGTGTGCCTCTGTGAGTACACGTCGCACGGCCACTGCGGAATCTTGAAAGGGGACACGGTGGACAACGACGCCTCCCTGAGACGGCTGGCCGCCGCTGCAATCGCTTATGCGGAGGCCGGCGCCGACATCGTCGGACCGAGCGCGATGATGGACGGCCAGGTTGCCGCCCTTCGCTCGGGACTCGACGGGGCCGGCTTTGGCGACACCGCGATCATGGCGTACTCGTCGAAGCACGCCTCGAGCCTGTACGGTCCCTTCCGCGAGGCCGCCGGATCAACGCCGAGCTTCGGTGATCGCAAGTCGTACCAGATGGATCCGGCGAACGGCCGCGAAGCGCTCGCGGAGATGGAGCTCGACGCGGCCGAAGGCGCCGACATCCTGATGGTCAAGCCGGCGATCACGTCCCTCGACCTGCTCGCTCGGACGCGCGATCGCTTTGATGTGCCGCTCGCCGCGTACCAGGTGAGCGGTGAGGCAGCGATGATCGAGGCGGCCGCAGAGCGGGGATGGTTGGACAGGCGCGGCGCAATCCTCGAATCGCTCACTGCCATCGTGCGGGCAGGCGCCGGCATCGTCATCACGTACTTTGCCGCAGACGCCGCGGCGTGGCTGCGCGAGCGCCGGTGACGAAAAGCCGCTACGTGCACGCGCTTGCGCTCGGACTCGATCCCGCGTGGCGGCGTCAAGCGAAGGACGAGCGCTGCCGATCGGCGGAGGCGTTCTGCGCCGCGGCGACCTCTCAATCGGGCGTCACCACGTTCGCCTATTCGATGATCGGGCTCAAAGCCGGGGTGGACGTGCTCCTGTGGAGCCTTTCTCCGTCTCTCGAGGCACTCGAGGAACGGACCGCGGGCGTGCTGCGGGCGGGCATGGGCACGTGGATGACGGCGCGCTACACCTTTCTCGGCATGATCAAGCCGTCGCAGTACGTCAAGCGACCTACGTCGCAGGAGCAATCCCTGTTCGAAGGTGAACGCTCGGCGTATCTCATCGTCTATCCGTTCACCAAGAGCACCGACTGGTACCTGCTGACGCAAGAGCAACGGCAGAACGTGATGAACGAGCACATGAAGGTCGGGCACGGCTACAAGCAGGTCCGCCAGCTGCTCGCGTACTCCTTCGGGGTCGACGATATGGACTTCCTCGTCGCGTATGAGACCGATGACCTGCCGGCGTTCGGAGAGCTCGTCCGCGATCTCCGCGGGACTGAAAGCCGGCGCTCGACCGTTCGCGACACGCCCATCCTCGCCGGGATCCACCGGCCGATCGCGGAGATCACCAGGCTGCTGGGCGCGGAATGACCGTCGCGGCGAGTCTCTTTCCCGGTGGGGTCAACAGCCCGGTCCGCGCGTACCGAGCGGTCGGCGGCCAGCCGCCGGTCCTCGTCCGAGGCGCGGGCGCCTTCGTCTGGGACCAATCGGGCAGGCGGTACATCGACTACGTGAGCGCGTTCGGCCCGCTCATCCTCGGCCACGCGCACCGAGCCGTAGTGGAAGCGATCGAGGCGGCGGCGGCGGCCGGCGGCTCGTTCGGGGTCACGAGCCCGGGTGAGGTTCGCCTCGCCGAACTGATCTGCGGGCGCATGCCGTCCGTCGAGCGGATCAGGTTCGTCAACAGCGGCACAGAGGCGGCGATGAGCGCACTGCGCGTGGCACGCGCGGCGACAGGGCGCGAGCTCGTGCTCAAGTTCGACGGCGGCTATCACGGACACGCCGACTCGCTGCTCGTCGCGGCCGGCTCGGGTGCGGCGACCCTCTCGATCCCCGGCAGCGCCGGCGTGACCAGCTCGGTGGCCGCGCAGACCCTGGTCGCGACCTACAACGACCTCGACTCTGTCGAGGCACTCCTCGCACGCCACTCCGGAAAGGTTGCCGCTGTGATCGTCGAGCCGGTCGCAGCCAACATGGGCGTCGTGGCGCCGCTGCCCGGTTTTCTTTCCGGGCTACGCGAGCTGACCGCCGGCAGTGGGGCGCTGCTGATCTTCGACGAGGTGATCACGGGGTTTCGGGTCGCGCCCGGCGGGGCGCAGGAGCTCTATGCGGTGCGCCCCGACCTCACGGTGCTTGGCAAGATCATCGGCGGCGGCCTGCCGGTCGGTGCCTATGGGGGTCGGGCGGACCTGATGGACCTTGTCGCGCCGGCAGGACCGGTGTACCAGGCGGGCACCCTTTCAGGTCACCCGGTGGTGATGGCCGCCGGCGAGGCGACGCTGAAGCAGCTGACGCCAGAGGTCTACGCGAGAATCGAGCACGAGGCCGCTCGTCTCGAGGCCGGCCTTCGAGTCAAAGGCGCAAGCGTCGCGCGCGTCGGGTCGCTCCTGACCCTGTTCTTCAACGACAGGCCGCCTCGAAATTTCCACGAAGCGAAGGCTTCGGACACCGCGGCCTTCGCCCGCTTCTTCCATTCGATGCTCGACGCAGGCATCCTTTTGCCCCCGTCGCAGTTCGAGGCCTGCTTCGTTTCGGCGGCGCACGACCCCTCCGTCGTCGACGCGACGATCGAGGCGATCGCGTGAGCCGATTTCTCGACGCAGCACGCCGCAAGCCTGTCGATGCAACTCCAGTGTGGCTCATGCGCCAGGCCGGGCGCTCTCTGCCTGAGTACCGCGCCCTGCGCGAGCGGTGGACGCTGGCCGAGATCGTCGCTCAACCGGAGCTCTGCGCCGAGGTGACGCTGCAGCCGGTGCGCCGGTTGGGCGTGGACGCTGCCGTGATGTTCGCCGACATCATGCTGCCGCTGCGCGGTATGGGGGTGGAGTTCGAGCTCGTGGAAAACGTCGGCCCGGTCATCGCTCACCCGATCGCCGGCGTCGCCGACGTCGAGCGCCTGCGCGTGCCGGATGGGGAGGAGGCCGCTCCGCACGTGATCACCGCGGTGCGGCAGGTCGCGGCGGAGTCGCCGGTTCCCGTGATCGGCTTTTCCGGTGCCCCGTTCACGCTGGCGAGCTACCTGATCGAAGGCCGCCCGTCGCGCGACTTCACCAAGGTGAAGGCGTTCATGTTCACGCAGCCCCGGGCATTCGAGTCGCTGCTCGAAAAGCTCGCGGCGACGATGGCCGGCTATCTCGTGGCACAGGTCCACGCCGGAGTCCAGGCGGTGCAGCTGTTCGACTCGTGGGTTGGCGCCCTTGCGCTCGAGGATTACGAATCTCGCGTCGTGAAGCACACTCGCGCGATACTCGAGGCACTTGCTCCACTCGGAGTGCCCCGGATCCACTTCGGGACCAATACCGCCGGCTTGCTGCAGGCCATCGCACGCTCTGGCCCGGACGTCGTCTCGCTGGACTGGCGTGTGCCGCTCGACGAGGGATGGCAGAGAGTCGGGCACGACCGAGGCGTCCAGGGAAACCTCGACCCCGCGGTGCTGCTCGGGCCGGCCGACCTGGTCAGGGAGCGGGCGCGCGACGTGCTGAGACGCGCCGACGGCCGCCTCGGCCACGTCTTCAACCTCGGACACGGTGTCCTTCCCGAAACCAGCGTTGAAAATCTTCAGCTGCTCATCGAAACGGTCCACACATGGGTGCCCGCGAATGTCAGCTGACACCGGCATTCTGTGCATGGCCTACGGCAGCCCCGCCTCCGAGGCGGACATCGCCGCGTATTACACGCACATCCGCGGCGGAAGGCCGCCCTCACCAGAAGCGTTGGCAGAGCTGTCCGCGCGTTATCGGGCGATCGGCGGGTCGCCGCTCACGGAGATCACGCGGGCCCAGGCGAGCGCGCTCTCCGCACACACGCGGCTGCCTACATTCGTGGGCATGAAGCACGCATCGCCCTTCATCGCCGATGGCGCGGCCGACGCGCGGAAACACGGCATCCGGCGTCTGATCGGGCTGCCGCTCGCGCCGCATTACGCGCGCATGAGCCTCGGCAGCTACCAGCGGTCCCTGCAAGACGCCTGGGACGGCGAGCTGATCTTCGTTCCCGGCTTCCACGACCATCCGGCGTTCATCGGAGCGGTGCAGCAGCTTCTACGCGAGTCGCTCGCAGAAGCGCGACCCGGCCGGCTGTTCTTCACCGCGCACAGCCTTCCCGAGCGGATCATCGCAGAGGGCGATCCGTATCGCGAGCAGCTGCTCGCCAGCTGCCGCCTGGTCGCATCGAACATGGACTTGCCGAAGTGGGAGTTCGCCTTCCAGTCGGCCAGCCACACCGGTGAGCCGTGGCTGGGGCCCGACCTGCTCGAGGCGGTCGAGCGGTCAGGCGCGAAGGACGTGCTCGTGTGTCCGATCGGCTTCGTCGCCGATCACCTGGAGATCCTGTACGACCTCGACGTCGAGGCGCAGGCCTTCGCCCGCACCAACGGCGTCCGGATCCGGCGGACGGAGTCGTTCAACGCGCGTCCCGAGTTCGTGGACGCGCTCGCCCGGATCGTGTCCGACGCGCTGGTCCGGGTCGCCTAGCTCGTCCAGACCGGGGAACGCTTTTCGACGAACGCGGCGATTCCCTCTTTGCCGTCAGGAGCCACAGCGTTGCAGGAGATAGCCTCGGCCATCAAGCGGTACGCCTCCGCCTGCGTCTGGTCGACCTGCTTATAGAAGCCCTCCTTGCCCAGGGTCAGCGCGTACCGGCTGAGCTTGGCGAGCTCCGCGACGAGCGCCATCACCTCGTTGTCGAGCTGAGCCGCCGGGACCGCTCGGTTGATGAGGCCCCATTTCTCTGCCGTGGCCGCGTCCACAAACCGCCCTGTCAGCAGCATCTCCATCGCGTTCTTGCGTCCGACATTCCTGGCCACGGCCACGCCGGGGGTCGAGCAGAACAATCCGTAGCGCACACCCGATGTGGCAAAACGGCAGTCGTCACTGGCAATCGCAAGATCGCAGGTGGCGACGAGCTGGCACCCGGCCGCAGTCGCGATTCCATGCGGGGCGGCGATGACAGGTACCGGGATGGTCTGAACCGCCGCCATGAGCTTGTTGCAGACGGCGAATATCTCGCGCTCTTCGTCGAGGCTCCGATCCGCCATCTCTCTGAGATCGTGCCCGGCGGAAAATGCGCGGCCCGCTCCCTTGAGCACGATCGCACGCACCTCGGGTCGCGCGGCCTGGCGCTCGAGCTCAGACGTGAGCTCCTTCATCAAGCCCGTGGAAAGCGGGTTCAGCTGATCCGGCCGGTTGAGGGTGATAACCGCCGCGGGGAGGCGCTCCTCCACCAACAGGTACTCGAGGGTCGGGGACATTCACAGCCTCCTTGTCGACTCCAGTCTAAGTGGGGAGCGACACGACCTCTAACCCAGAAGCCGAAAGCGGGTCGGGGTGCCAGAACTGCTGGGTCTTGGCCCCCGGCCAGGCGTTCAACTGGCATGGCCGGGGCAGCTTCGGCAGCCCGACGGGCGCGGTCCGCGTCCAGGCGCGGCGCGTCCAATTCGGGTCTCGAATTCCTGGAACGCGCCGGATATGTGGTCCGGGGACTCCTTTACACGGTCATGGGCGTGCTTGCGCTGGGCGTCGCGCTCGGAGTGGGCGGGATGGCCACAGATCAATCGGGAAGCCTGGTCGTCATCACGAGCGGGCCGTTCGGCCGGATGCTGCTCGCCGGCGTCGTCATCGGCCTTGGTGCGTACTCCGTATGGGGATTCGTCCGGGCGATCTTCGATCCGCTCCACCGCGGAGACGATCCCCCAGGGATCGCCGAGAGGCTTGGGTTTGCCTGGAGCGGGATCGCTTATGCCGCGATGGTCTTGCTCGCGCTGCAGCTCTTGTTGGGAAGCTCGCACTCTCCTTCGCACGATGCGACGCAATCCGCGATCGCGTCGATCCTCACCTACCCGGCGGGGCAGTGGGCGACCGTTGTCGTCGGGGCGATCGCGATCGGTGTCGGCCTCGGACAGTTTGTCGAGGCGTATACAGCCGTGTTCAAGAAAGACCTCAAGCGCACGGAGATGAGCAAGGCCGAAAAGAAAACGGTGGATTCGCTCGGACGTCTCGGAATGGTCTCCAGGGGCGTGACCTTCACACTTGTCGGTTGGTTCGTCGTGCAGGCCGGTCTGTACCACGACCCGTCGCGGGCCCACGGGTTTGGGGGCGCATTCGTGTTCCTGCTCGGCCAGCCGCTCGGACGTCCACTGCTTGCCGCCGTCGCTCTCGGCTTCATCGCACTCGGCCTGCACTCGTTCGCGTCGGCGCGGTGGGAGCGGCTGCTCGGCAGCTCGCGTTGAGCGCCACAGAGGCGGCAACCAAAGCCAGCCGGCTGCTGGTGATCAGCCGCAGAGCCGGATCCATGAGTCCGGAGATCGAAGCCAACCTTCGAAGCGCGTTTGCCGACCACCTCGTGATCGACTTCGATCCCGACACCGATTTCGAAAAGCTGATCACGCCACAAGCAAGAATCGTCGTGGCCGGGGGCGACGGCACGGTCGAGTTCATGCTCCGCAAGCTGGCCGACACGAAGCACCCGGTAGGTATCCTGTCGCTCGGGACCTTCAACAACTTCGCCCGTGCGCTGACATGCCCGGCCGATGACGCTCGGACGAGCCAACGGGCACGTCTTCGTCGAGGCGTGCGCGATAGGACTGTTTGGCGAAACCATCGCGCTCGGCGACTCGGCCAAGGACATGGAGTTCGGCGTCCTGGTCGGCAAGCTCAAGGACGTGATGGCGGCCAAGCGCTTTCACTACGAGCTGAGCGGCGATATCCGCGGCAGCGGGACGGCGATGTCACTGGTCTTCAGCAACACGTCCTCGATCGGCAGCCAGATGCGGGTGAGCGACTCGACACCGACCGACCCGTACCTGGAGTTTTCTGTCCACGCGGGTCGGAGCCGAACGGACATCGTGGGTCGGGCGATCATCTCCGCGCTGCACCGCCCGGAGTCCGACGAGGGAATAGACCAGGTGTTCAGGTTCCAGAGGCTGGAGGTCAAGACCAGGCCGCGCGTCCGCGTCTACGCCGACAACCTGCTCGTCGGGCGCACGCCGGCCACGATCACAGCCGAGCTGAGCGCGGTGAAGGTGCTGATGCCCAAATGAGCGCTGGCGCCCCTGCGAAGGAGGCGGCCAAGGAAGTCCTCACCGGCGAGCCCGGGCCAAGCGCTCGCACGTGGCTCGGTCCGCTCACGCTTGCCGTCTGGGTCGTGTTCGCCACGAACACATACCTCGTGGCGACTCATCCTCTTCTGCCGTTCGACGTTCCGGTCGCGACCTTTGTCCAGAGCGTTCCATGGGGACCTGTGGCCTATCTCTTCGAGCTGGTCAACGCGACGGCCGGGTACGTGCAGGTCGCCGTGGGGCTCGTCGCGATCGTCCTGCTGTTCATCTGGGAGCGCCGCGCAGGCTACCTGATGGCGATCGGGGCGATATCGAGCCTGCTCGACAACGGGATCAAGTTGCTGATGGCGCGTGAGCGGCCGGGCGCCTCGCTCGTCCACATCCTGACGCCGGCGCCAGGCTACAGCTACCCGAGCGGGCACGCGGTCTTCTTCACGTGGCTCAGCTTCATGGTCGCTTTCTCCGTGGCGCCTCGCGTCCGGCCGCGCTACCGATGGGCGCTGTGGGTCGGAGCCGCCGCCACGATCGTGCTCGCGTGCCTCGCCAGGGTTTGGGCGGGTGACCACTGGCCGAGCGACGTTGCGGGTGGATTCCTGCTTGGCCTGGGTTGGTCCGCGTTCGTGGTCTGGCTGCCTGAGCGGTGGCTGCCGTCGCCGGACTGGAAGTGGTTCCGAGGCCGCCTGAGGCCCGCGCCCTGATGGATATCACGCGGGGGGCACTCGAGGAAGGTCGCAACGGCCGGAGGAGCGCGATCAACACAACGCTGTTCGCAGTCGCGGCAGTTGCCGCGGTGGGGGCGCTCGTCGTGGCGGTCTACGTCGCCGCCCACCCCTTCATACCGGAGGACGCGGTGATCGAGCGTGACGTGCAATCGACGAACTGGGGCCCTGTCGCCCTGACCTTCCCGATCTTCAGCTGGATCGGAGACGCAAAGGGCGCGTTGTTCGAGGCGATCATCTTCGTCGCCGTCCTCATCTTCAACCGCCGGGCGTGGCTCATCGCCGCGGGATGCGCCGCGACCGGCGTCTGGTATGAGGTGCTCAGCCACCTCATCATTCGTGTGCGCCCGACCACCGCGCAGGTCCTGCAGGTCACCGAACATCCGGGCGCATCGAGCTTCCCGAGCGGTCACACGATGTTCATCGTCACGGTCACCGCTGTGTTGATGTTGTGCTTCGGGCAGCGATTTCTTCCGACATGGGGCCGGGTCATGGGCTGGACCCTTGCGGCGCTGATCGTCGTTGCCAGCTCCCTCGACCGGATCTACACAGGCGCGCACTGGCCCAGCGACGTGTTGGCCGGGATCCTGATCGCGGTCGCGTGGATCAGCTTCTGGGTCTCGCTGAGGTGGGTGCGCCAGGGATCGGCTTCTGCACAGCACCAGGATTAGGTGCGTTTTGCGCAAGACCTCGTTTGAACCGAATCGAAAACGCACGTTCTGGTGCGGACCGCGCGTTTTCGGGAGAACGCATTATCAGCAGTTCCTATGGATCGGATCAGAACAATTGATTGGCTCTATCACCAGAACGGGCCTACCCTGCGTTCATTCTTGTAGAGATGGACGGCATAGGCAACGCGGTTCTGTATGGATCGGACGACTCTCGGGAGTCGAGCGCGATGGTCGAGCTCCTGAAGGAGCTCGGGATCCAGTTCGAGTACCGGCGGGTCAATAGCGACCCGGCCGCGATGCGTGAATGGGAGCAGCTGGACGGCGAGCGGGTGCCCCTTCTCCGGCTGGGCAACAACTCGATCGTCCGCGGGTTTGACCGCATCAAAGTGCAGCAGCTCGTCGGCTGGGTGGGCTGCTAGCTCAAGCGGACATCTCGGTCGTCCTGTCGGGGACCGCCGAACGCTCGACATCGATCCTCGTCGTCGTCAGCCAGGCGACCCAACCGACGATCACCGCTGTCGGCGCTCCCAGCGGCGGGTCACGATTCCAGACTAAGTTGAAATGCGCTTGCTCGGGACATGGCCTATCTGGTTGCCGTGACTGATCGCTCGCTAAACAGCAGTCCACTCGAGTTGACTGCTTTCTGCGTGCGCGGCGAGCCGATCAGCTACGCCGACGCGATTCGCGGTCAGTTCACGCGGATCAAATCCGGCGACGCCTGGGGTCCGCCGTGGAGCACGACCTGGTTCCATGTCCGCGGCCGTGTGCCTGAGGCGTGGTTGGGCCGGCGGGTGGTGGCCCAGTTCGACCTCGGCTTCGCCGGACCGACCGGCTTCACGTGCGAGGCGCTGGCCTGGAAGGAAGGCAAGCCCTGGCGTGGAGTCGACCCCAACCACAGGTGGCTGCCCATCCACGGCCCAGAGGTGGACTTCTATCTGGAGGCGGCGGCCAACCCTCGGGCAACCGAGCATGGAGCCGAGCCCGCGCCCTCGATGCTCGCGCTGCGCGAAGCGCCCGAGCCGGCGTTCATCCTCCGGGAGGCGGTGCTTGCCATTCACAAACCTGATAGCGCGGGGGTCGGCGAAGCCTCGCTCGACCACTCTCACACGATCACTGCGGTGGGTCACGCCCACATCGACACCGCCTGGGAGTGGCCGCTCCGCGAGGCGAAGCGAAAAGTCGCGCACAGCTGGTCGACTCAGCTTGCCCTGATGGACGAGTACCCGGATTACGTCTTCGCGGCTTCCCAGCCCGCGCAGTACCAGTGGATGAAGGAGTCGTACCCCGACATATATCGCAGGATCAAGGAGAAGGTCGTGGCAGGCCAGTGGGAGCCTGTCGGCGCGATGTGGGTCGAGGCCGACTGCAACCTGCCGTCGGGCGAGTCC
>VBDS01000184.1 GCA_005889085.1 Chloroflexota bacterium
GCCTCACTGCCGATCTCTTCCAATGAGCGTCGCATCGCCTCGACCCCTTGCCTTATGGCGGAAGGCTGGCTTCCTCCGTTGGTGTCGCAGACCACGACCCACGAAGCGCCGGCGCGAGCCGCCGAGAGGCATACCTCGACGGCGTACTCGGCGTCGCGGGCATAGCCGTCGAAGAAGTGCTCGGCGTCGAAGATCACCTCGCGACCGCGGCCGACACCGTGTGCAACCGACTCTTCCACCATTGCGAGGTTCTCGTTAGTCGTTGTCTGCAGCACGTTCGCCACCTGCCAGGCATCGCTCTTGCCGACCAGGGTCCAGACCGGCGCGCCGCTCTCGACCAGGGCATTCAGGTTGGCGTCGTCCTCGCAGCGCCCGCCGGCCCGACGGGTAGCGCCGAAGGCGGCAAGCTTCGCATGCTTCAATGGTGCCGCCGCCAGGCCGGCAAAGAGCTCTTCGTCCTTCGGGTTCGAACCGGGAAAGCCGCCTTCGACGTAGTCGAAGCCAAGCCCGTCGAGCATGCGCGCGACGCGGTCCTTATCTGCGGCGGAAAAGGAGACAGCCGGACCTTGCGCCCCGTCGCGCAGGGTGGTGTCGTACACCACGATCTTTCTGGCGGACATAAAAAAACCTCCCGACCTTCTCTAGGCCGGGAGGTCCACCGAACCAGCGCCGCGCGCTAAGTCAGGGGACCTCCCCGGCGAATCTCGATTGCAATCGCGCCGAAGTTGCGCACTGTGTCGGGAAGCCTAAGGCATGACTGGGTCAGCGGGTATGGTTTCCGCCCCCAATTCGGACGGCTGATCCTAGTGTGACGCCGACAGTCGAGCGCCAGGTCTTCGTGCACCTTGCCCGAGTCTGGTGCCACGGCTTAAGTTGCCTGTTGACAAATCCTCCGGTCGGGGGTACGGTTTGCGAAACACGTTCGACAATGTCGAATACCAGTCAGGAATAAACAGGGGGTAACACAACGATGTTCTCGATTCGACAGCGGGCGTTGGCGGAGGTCTTCGGCACGGCCGCCCTGGTCCTGGTCGGACCGGGATCTGTGATCGCGACCATTACTCTGGCGGGCAAGGCCGTTCCGACCGTCACCGAAGCTGACCTCCTGGGGATCAGCTTCGCTTTCGGCTTCATCATCACGGCCCTCGTCTATGCGATCGGCAAAGTTTCGGGCTGCCACATCAACCCGGCCGTGACGTTTGCCCTCGCCGCGACCAAGCGGTTTCCCTGGCGCGAGGTTCCGATCTACTGGGGCGCCCAGTATGTAGGCGCCGTCATCGGCGCATTCGCGATCTGGGGCGTGTTCGGCGCGAACGCAGTCACCTTCGGCATGGGCCAGACCCACTTCGCGTCCGACGCGTCGACCTCTTATTACGTGCAGGCGGCGCTGGCTGAGGCGCTAGGTACCGGCCTCCTGCTGTTCGCCATCCTTGGCATCGTCGACGGCCGCTCGCCGAACCAGCTCGCGGGCCTGGTCATCGGCGGCGCGGTGGTCGGCATCATCCTGATCTTCGGCCCAGTGACGGGAGCCTCCCTGAACCCCGCACGCGCCTTCGGACCCGAGCTCGTGCAGGCGATCGCCGGCGGCACGACCTACTGGGCCCAGTACATCCCGGTGTACCTGATCCCCGGGCTCGTCGGAGCCGCTCTTGCGACGTTCGCGTACGACTACTTCGCCAACCCCCGCCACGTCGAGCAGCCTATCGAAGAAGCAGTGACACGCGAAGAGGCGCCCGCCCGCGCCGCATCGGCGCACTAGACAGGTTCAAGGAGAAAGAGGAGACACATGGCAGTCGAAACCCGGAATATGCGGAAGTTCCTCAACGATCCATCGCAGGTCGTCAAGGAGTCGCTGGCGGGACTCGCCGCGGCGCACTCCGACCTGGTGCGGTATGACGCGGCGGCGCAGATCATCGTCCGCAAGGACGCCCCCAAGCGCGGCAAGGTCGCGCTCATCTCAGGTGGCGGATCAGGCCACGAGCCGCTGCACGGCGGCTTCGTCGGAATGGGCATGCTCGACGCGGCAGCCCCCGGCGAGGTCTTCACCTCACCGGTCCCCGCGCAGATGCTTGCCGCGACAAAAGCGGTCGACGGCGGCGCAGGCGTCGTGCACATCGTCAAGAACTACACGGGCGATGTGCTCAACTTCAAACTCGCCGCCGAGGACGCTGCGGACGAAGGGATCAAGGTCACGTCGGTCGTCATCGATGACGACGTCGCGGTACAGGACTCGCTGTATACAGCCGGCCGGCGTGGGGTCGGTGCGACCGTGCTCGCGGAGAAAATCGCGGGCGCCGCTGCCGAAAACGGTGCTGACCTCACGAAGGTGACGGACCTCGTAAAGCGCGTGAACGACCGGGCGCGTTCGTTTGGGGTCGCTCTGTCTTCGTGCGTGCCACCGGCCTCCGGGAAAGTGATCTTCGAGCTGCCCGAGGGCGAGATCGAGCTCGGCATCGGCATCCATGGCGAGCCAGGTCGCCGCCGCGCAGCTCTCGGCACGGCGAGCGAAGTCGTCGACGTCATGGTCGAGGCAGTGGTCACGGACCTCAAGGCGAAGAGAGGATCGAAGGTCCTCGTATTCGTCAACGGGATGGGCGGCACGCCCCTCCTCGAGCTTTACCTGGTCTACGGCGAGGTCGACAAGAAGCTCAGGAAGGCCGGCCTCGAGCCGGTGCGCAACCTGGTCGGCAGCTACATCACGTCGCTCGAGATGGCGGGTGCATCGCTGACCGTGCTCGAGCTCGACGAGGAGCTCATCAAGCTCTGGGACGCGCCGGTACACACGCCCGCGCTGCGCTGGGGCGTCTAGGGATTAAGTTGATCAGCGCAAGGGTCATGGACGCGGCCACGATCACCTCCTGGATGCGCGAGATCAATGTCGCCGTGCGCGCCGAGCGGGACCACCTGGTCCAGCTCGACGCGGCGATCGGCGACGGAGACCATGGCACCAACATGGTGAGAGGATTCGAGGCCGTCGTTCAGGCCCTGGACGCGGACGGAGGCTCGCCGCCGGGCAAGCTGCTCATCCTCGCCGGGCGCACGCTGGTGTCGACCGTTGGAGGGGCAAGCGGACCTCTGTGGGGCTCCGCGTTGCGCAGCGGCGGACGTGTCCTGGGCGACCAGCCGAACTTTGACGGAGGGCAGCTCGTCGAAGTGCTCGCCGCGGCTTTGGCTTCGGTCAAGGATCTCGGCACCGCATCGGTTGGCGACAAGACGATGGTCGATGCGCTTGAACCGGCGGTGGAGACTCTGCGAGCGAGGCTCGCCGAAGGCGTGGCGCTCGACCGCGCGCTCGACGACGCTGCATCGGCCGCGGAGACAGGCATGCGCGCAACGATTCCAATCCAGGCGCGCAAGGGTCGCGCCTCCTATCTCGGCGAGCGCTCGGTTGGGCACCAGGACCCGGGGGCAACATCGACCGCGCTGATCGTTCGCGCCCTCCAGAAGGCAGTCGGCCAGGGATCGTAGTGCGCCCGGCGCGCGCAGGGCGCTTGTCTGGACCTGAACTTATCCTCCACGGGGTAAGCGCCGCTCCCGGGACGACTGTCGGCCGCGCGGTGGTGCTCGACGGGACAGGTGCGAATCCATCCGTGACGGTCCCGCCTGCTCAGCGTGGCGAAGAAGGGGCGCGGGCCCGGCGCGGTCTCGAGGCCGCGGCGGCGGAGCTGGAGGAAATCGCCAAGGAGTTGCGCCGCGACGGGCGCGACGATGAGGCGGACATCGTTGAGACCGGCGTCCTCATGGCGATGGACCCGGGGCTGATCTCCCGCGTCGACACCCTCATCGCCGAGCTCGGTTGGCAAGCCCCGGAAGCATTGCGCGAGGCCGCGGACCAGGCGGCGGCCGAGCTGGCGCTACTCCAGGATCCGATGCTGGCTTTGCGTGCCGACGACGTGCGCAGCGTGGGTCGCCGCGCCGCGGCGTGCGCCACCGGCGCGTTGAAGCGCGCGACCGAAGGCGTCCTGATCGCAGCGACGTTGGGTCCTGCGGACGTCGCCGAGCTGGCGCAAAAGGCCACCGGCATCGCGCTCGCCGGCGGAGGTGTCACCGCGCACGCAGCCATAGTCGCGCGGTCACTCGGCCTTCCGATGGTCGTTGGCCTTGGCGCCGGCGCGCTCGAGATCGAGGATGGGGAAGAGGTTGTTGTCGATGGTGACCGCGGCATCCTGGTGCGGCGACCCGACGCTCAGCGCGTATCGGTGGCACGCGGCAAGGCCGAGAATCGTCGTGTCGCGCGCGAAACCGCCGTCGCGCGCCGTCTTGTGCCGGCCCAGACCAGGGACGGGCACCGGATTCGAGTTCTCGCCAACGCGTCCACCGTCGCCGAGCTGCATGAGGCGGATCAGCAGGGAGCGGAAGGCGTCGGACTGCTGCGGAGCGAGCTGCTCTTTCTCGAGGCACCGACCTGGCCATCGTTCAAGGAGCAGGTCGATGTGCTTCGGCCTGTGTTGAGCCGGCTCGCCGGCCGGGTAGCCACCGTCCGACTGTTCGACTTCGGTGGTGACAAGACCCCGCCGTTCTTGCGCGGCGCAAGGGCCCGCGGCATCGATCTCCTCCTGGAATCGCCCGCGCAGTTGAAGACGCAGCTCGCTGCAATCGTTGAGGCCGGCGGCGGGACCGAGCTTCGCATCCTGGTCCCGATGGTCACGAGCTCGGGCCAGCTGAGAACGGTGCGCGAGATGCTTGGCCCAGTCCTGGGCGGGCAACGTGCGGTGCTCGGGGCGATGATCGAAACGCCGGAGGCTGCGCTGCGCGCGACCGAGATAGCAAGCCACGCGGACTTTCTCAGTATCGGCACCAACGACCTGACGCAGCTGGTCTTAGGCTTTGACCGCGAGCAATCCAGAACTGCGCCGGTAACCGATATTCGTGTCCTGCGTCTCATGGACGCGACGATGCGTGCGGCGCACGTGGCGCGGATTCCGGTCGACGTCTGCGGCGAGGCGGCGTCCGATCCGAAGGCGATGCCAATCCTCGTCGGGCTCGGGGTTGACGAGCTCAGCGTCGCCGCTGCGCGTGTTGGTCAGGTCCGCGAGTGGGTGAGGAAGATCGACTTTTCAGCCGTCGAGAAAGAGTCGGAGAGGCTACTCCACCAGGCCGGACACGCAGGCCGCCAGAGCATCTAGGGCCGCGGGAGCGTCCTCGCCTTCGGCGTTCAGCTTGAGCACTGTGCCACCGGTCGCGCCAAGCGCAAGCACTGCGAGGATGCTCTTCGCGTCGGCAATCTTGCCGTTGACTCCGACCGTAACTCGCGAGCGGAATCGGATCGCGGTCTTGACGAAGTTCGCGGCGGGACGCGCGTGCAGCGCCACCGCGGCCGGCAGCGCGACCGTGATCTCACTCACGGGTCCCCGCGAACTCGCAGAGTTCTCGGGGTTAAAACTTGCTTGCACCGCGAGCATCCTCAGCGGCTCGAGCCACCTCGTCCAGGTCCTGGCCGGCCGACGACATCACCGCGGCCGCGATTGCACCCTCGACGAATGGCGCGTCGACGAGACGCACGTGGCCGTTGCTCCTCCCTTCCTCGAGCAGGTGGCGCACGGTCAGCACGGAGCTGCCCAGGTCGGCGAGCACAACCACGCCCTGGCCGCAATCCGCGCGGCTGATGGCATTCCAGACCACGTCGCCGGTCGTGCCAAGCGTGCCGTCTGGCCCGCCGCCCGCGGGCTCGACGCGGACCTCGCTGCCGGCCACCTGGGAAGCCAGCGCCGCAAGGCCATGGGCGAGCTCAAAGCTGTGGGAGACCAGTACAATCCCGACCAAATCACTCACACTCCGCTGATGCCGGCGCTAATTCCGAACGACCGCGCTAGTCTACACTACCGACAGGAATTCAGCAATGCCGAATAATCGCGCAGCTGGCAAGCGCCGCTCTTCGATCCAGTCGATCGACCGCGCCACGGCGATCCTGAAGGCGCTGGCGAGCGGACCCCGCCGGCTCGGCGTCAGCGAGCTCGCGGAACGTCTCGGCCTCGCCCGGCCCACTGTCCACGGCCTGCTCCAAACCCTTCAATCGCACGGCTTCGTGGAGCAGGACAGCTATTCGGACAAGTACCAGCTCGGTCCGGGCTTGCTGCAGCTCGGGTACTCGTACCTTGACCTCAACGAGCTGCGCGCCCGCTCGATCGCGCACGCGGACCATCTTGCGAGCAGGACCGGGGCGGCTGTGCGCGTGGGCGTGATGCACGGCTCGAGCGTCGTCGTGGTCCATCACGTGTTCCGACCCGACGCCGCCTTCGGCGTGCTCGAGGTCGGCATCCAGCTGCCGCTTCACGCCAGCGCGCTGGGCAAGGCGATCCTGGCATTCTCGCCATCGCAGATGCTTGAGGACCTGCTCGCGGAGCCGCTGCCGCGCTTGACCAAGCAGACGCTGTCCGGAGCCGACCTGCGCCATGAGCTCAGCGTGATCCGGGATTCCGGCATCGCCACGGAACGCGATGAGGCGGTGCTCGGCGAGTCGAGCGCGGCGGCCCCGATCTTCGACCACGGCGGCCAGGCGGTGGGGGCGATCGGCGTGGTCGACTCGACGGACCGCATCATGGCGCGGGGACTGCTGCGTGGAATCGGCGCCGCGGTGAGCGAAGCTGCGCGCGGAGTCTCACGCGAGCTGGGCGCCGCTCGCTGGCCGTACGCAGCGGAGGCATAGCCTTTCCGCGCCGGACGCGCGGGATCCTTCCCGCCGGCCCGAGCCTTATCTTTCTCGCCCATGGCAACATCAGACGTTGCGGGCTTGCTGGTTGAGTGCCGCGACGAGCCAGGCGTCCTGTATCGCCTCACCGAGGCCATCTTCCGTCACGGCGCGAACATCACCTATGTCGCGGGTGGAGCGCGGCGCGAGGCGGTGGCCGAGCTGCAGCTCGAGGTCTCGGGTGCTCCTGACACAGCCCGGCTGATCGGCGACCTCGAGGCGGTGGACGGCGTCACCAAGGTCGCCGTCGTGCCGACCTTCCAGATGATCTACGGCAAGCGCGTGATCGTGATCGGGGGCGGCGCCCAGGTCGGCATGGTGGCGCAGGGAGCGATCTCCGAGGCGGACAGGCACAACATCCGCGGCGAGCGGATCTCGGTCGACACGATCCCTCTGGTCGGCGAGGAACAGCTTGCCGACGCTGTGAGGGCGGTGGCTCGGCTGCATCGCGCGCGGGCGCTCGTCCTCGCGGGTGCGCTCATGGGCGGCGACATCTCCACCGCGGTGCGGGAGATCCGCGAGGCTGGCATCCTCGTCCTGTGCACGAGCATGGCCGGCTCGGTGCCCGACGCGGCCGACGTGGTTGTCAGTGACCCGGTCGAGGCCGGCGTGATGGCCGTGATGCTCATCGCCGACACGGCGAAGTTCTCGATCGAGCACGTTCGGGGCAAACGCTTCTAGGGCTAGCCGAGTGCGTGCGTCTTGACCGTGATCGCCATCGTTCCGGTCGCCGACCCAACGTAGACGCCTCGCGTGGGAGCCGCGTCCGTGTAATCCCTTCCGACCGCGAGGCGCACGTGATGTGGTGTCGTCCTGATGGGATGCGTGGCGTCGAACCCGATCCAGCCCCGGCCCGCGATCCATGCCTCGGCCCACGCGTGTGATGCACTCGCGACGCTCTCGCCCGGCGAGTGGATGTATCCGCTGACGTAGCGGGCCGGCACGCCCATCGCCCTCGCGACCGCGATGAAGAGGTGGGCGAAGTCCTGGCACACGCCGGCCCGCAGCGCCAGCACGTCATCGACTGCGCTGTACACATTCGTAACCGTGCGGTCGTATGCGAAATCGCGGCTGATCGCGATCGTGAGCTCATCGAGCGCGCGCTCGACTTCGGCGGGCGAGGACGGGTCCACGATCGCATGTCGCAGCGCGAGCTCGCGCACCCCGTCGACCTCCTTCACGGGCGCGCGAAAGCGCAGAAAGTCCTGCACCAGCTCTTCGCCGGGATCGTCATCCGCGGCCAGTCCGGTTTCGACAGTCGAGCGGCTGACCACGCTCAAGCTGGAGTGCGGGCGGACCAAGTTGAAGTAGTGGACGTGGTTGCCATACCCGTCGATGTATCTCTGCGGTTTTACACCGTGGCTCAGCTCAAGGTTGAAGTCGAGGCAGCGCTGGCCGTTGCCGTCCATGGGCTGCAGCCGGACCTCCATCACGGTCTCGGCGATGGGTCCGGTGTACCTGTACCGCGTGCTGTGCACGATCTCGAGCTTCATCTCTGTTGTTGTTGTTGGGGCATCCCTCGCCCCTCCTCGCCGGTGACCGCGGCGGGGACCTTGCTCGGGTGGAAGTACGTCTCGCGCAGCGCGACCTCCAGCTGACGCAGGAGCGAACGACATTCGGCATCGAAGTCGAGTGGGTGCTCGGCGATCGACTCCGTGTTGGCCGCCAGGTACATGCCATTGAGGCGGGCCAGCAGTTTCATGGGCCTCGAACGTCGCGATTTACCTTCGATGCGCGTCACGGCATCAAGCGCAGTCGACGCCGAGAAACGCGCGGAGCGCGGAAGGGCGCGATCGAGCAGCAGGCACTCGATGACACGGTCGGCGGTCACGCCGGCTCCGTAATGAGCCTGGTACGACTCGAACGCAAAGCACGACTTGAGCACCGCGGTCCATTCGAGGGCATCCTCGGGAGTGTCGGCGAGCTCCGCCGACTTGCGTGTCACGACAGTGGTGACGTTCGCCGCGCGCTCGACGAATTTCCCGAGGAGCACGAAATCGCGTGCCTCGTCGTGGAACATGGTGTCCTCGAGCAGGCCGTCCGATAGCCGGATGCTCATCTGCACGTCCATCAAGAACGGGTAGAGGTCGCGCTGCCAGGGGGCCTCCCGGCTCCTCCAGTGGAGCATGTTGATCTGCTCGTAGAGCTCGGTCGGCAGCGTGGGCCGTACCGCCTGCGCGGCGAGCCTGGCGGCCGCGATGCTCGCGAGGACGGAGGGGCCCAGGGAGCCGGCGACCACCATGTCGACCGCCTGGTCGCGCTGGCCCGTGTCGCTTCCGCGCCAACCCGCCAGCTCCATGAACCGAACCCAGAACTCAGGCCCTGGCTCGTCCGTCCGGTCGAGCGCCAGCGCCACATGCACGCCGAGGATGCGCGCGAGGTGGTCGGCGCGCTCGAGGTGGCGGCCGAACAGCGTCAGGGACGTCGCGCTGCGGCTAAGCACCGGCTTCCCGCTCCTGGTGCTCGCCCTGGGCCATGACCCACGTGTCGCGGCTCCCTCCGCCCTGCGAGCTGTTGACGATCAGCGAGCCAGGCTTCAAAGCGACGCGTGTGAGGCCACCTGGCGTGACGTAGACGTCTGGTCCGGTGAGGACGAACGGCCGGAGGTCCTGGTGACCGGGGCGCAGCGTTCCACCGTCGAGCACGGGCTGCACCGACAGCGACACGACCGGCTGGGCGACGAAGGAGCGTGGGGCCGCGACGATGCGGCGCCGGAACTCCTCGCGCTCGACTTTGGTCGATGTGGTGCCGATGAGCATTCCGTACCCACCCGATCCGTCCACCGTCTTCACCACGAGCTGGTCGAGATGCTCGAGCACATAGCGGCAGTCGGAATCGATCGCGCAGAGGTACGTCTCGACGTTAGGCAAGATCGGGTCCTCGTCGAGGTAGTACCGGATGATCCGCGGCACGAGCGCGTAAACGGCCTTGTCGTCAGCGACCCCATTGCCCAGCGCGTTGGCGATCGCGACGTTGCCGGCGCGATACGCATTGACCAGGCCGGCCACCCCCACGAGGGACTCCTGCCGGCCGAAAATCGGGTCGAGCCACTCATCGTCGATACGTCGATAGATGACATGAACGGGATGCAGTCCTCGTGTGGTCCGCATGAAGACGTGGTCGTCGTCGACGACCAGGTCCGAGCCCTCGACCAGCTCGATCCCCATCTGCTTGGCCAGGTAAAGGTGCTCGTAGTAGGCGGAGTTGTTGATTCCGGGGGTGAGGAGCACGACCGTCGGCTCGTCCACTCCCTTCGGGGCGAGCCAGCGCAGGTGGTGGAGCAGCTCGTGGACGTAGCCTTCCACCGGGCGAACCGGGTAGCCGGCGAAGAGGTCGGGAAGGATTCGCTTCATGACGTACCTGTTCGCCTGGACGTACGAGGCGCCTGACGGCGTGCGCAGGTTGTCCTCGAGGACGAAGAAATCGCCCTTCTCGTTGCGGACGAGATCGATCCCCGCGATGTGGCTGTGGATGCCATGCGGAACGGCGAGACCCTCGACCTCGCGCAGGTAGAGCGAGCTGCTCAGCACGATCTCGGGCGGGATCGCGCGCTGCTTCAAGATCAGCTTGCGCCCGTAGACGTCGTCCAGGAAGAGGTTCAGGGCCCGCAGCCGCTGCTTCAGCCCTTCCTCGAGGCGCTGCCACGTGCCGGCCTCGATGACCCTCGGAATGACGTCGAACGGAAACACCTTCTCGGTGCCCTGGGCGTCCGGATAGACGGCAAAGGTGATGCCATGGTTGCGGAACATCTGCATCGCCAGGCCGTGCCGGCGCTGCAGCTCGTCAGGGCCGAGCCGGTTCAGCTGCTCGTACAGTCGGCGGTAGGCGGGTCTCGGCCGGCCGGCGGCCGCAAGCATCTCGTCATAGAAGCCGTTGAACCGGTAGTTGGCATCGAGATTCACGAAACCCACAGCTATAGTGTCTGCGCCATCCCGCAACCTGCAAAAACGATCGATCTACGGGTCGGCTGCGAGTTCAAATACGACGTGAGCGGCCCCACAGTCGCCACGGTGCAGGTGCGCCCCCGCTCCGACGCCAGCCATCAGCTGGTCACCGAGACCTGGTCGACCCACCCGCCGGTGCCCGTCGACGAGTACGCCGACTTCTATGGCAACCCGGTGAAGCGCCTGGTGATGCCCGCGGGCGAGCTGGCCCTGCGTTACGACGCGGTGGTCGCCGTCCCGGACGAGCCCGATGCCGACGCCACGGCCGCGCCCCAGCTTCCGGTCCACGAGGTGCCTGGAGAGCTGCTCCACTTCACCCTGCCCAGCCGCTACTGCCTGTCCGACCGGCTCATGGGGATGGCCTGGGAGCTGTTCGGCCAGACGGAGCCGAGCGGAGCGAGGGTGCAGGCGGTCTGCGACTGGGTCCACGACAACATCAAGTTTCAGTACGGCGCGAGCAACCCGCTGACCACGGCGGTGGATGTGCTGGAGCAAGGCAGGGGTGTCTGCCGCGACCTGGCCCACCTCGCGATCACGTTCTGCAGGGCGATGAACATCCCCGCGCGTTACGTGTTCGGATACTTGCCGGACCTGTACGTGCCAGTCAACCCGGACCCGATGGATTTCGCGGCCTGGATGGAGGTTTACCTCGGCGATCGTTGGTGGACGTTCGACCCGCGAAACAATATGCGCCGGGTCGGGCGGGTCCTGATAGGCCGTGGCCGCGACGCGCTCGACGTCGCGATGCTTACCACTTTCGGGCCTGCCGCCTTTCGCTCGATGACGGTCTGGGCGGAGGAGGCGTCGTGATGGCGATCGACCCGGCCTCCGTCGACTGGGGCTCCGCCAGCCGGGCGTCATACCTGCTCCGCCAGACGTTTCGCTATGAGTACCCCGAACCGATCCGGGACCTGAATCACCGCCTCGTGGTCATTCCTCCTGAGCGCTTCGGCGACCAGCGGAGGTTGTGGCACGACGTTTCGGTGGGGCTCGACGGCGCGCGGCTCGAGAAGCGCAGCGATCGCTTCGGCAACATGATCGTCGACGTCTTTGCGCCGCGAGTGCCCGACGCGATCGAGTTCGTCGCCGAGGTCTCGGTTGAGCGACGGGCGGCGGAGCCGAATCGGCTTCCCGACGGCTGGCTCGCCGACGGTTACCTGCTCGAACCATCCGCGCTCACCGAGGCGGACGACGCAATCCTGCGGGCGGCTGACGACCTTGCGGCCTCGGCCGAATGGGGTCTTCCCCTGGCCGATCGAATCAACGACTGGGTCTACCAGTCGATGACATACAGATGGGGAGCGACCGGCGTCCGCACCACCGCGGCGCAGGCGCTCGAGATGGGCGCCGGCGTGTGCCAGGACTACGCGCATGTGATGCTCGCGCTGTGCAGGACATGCGGCCTTCCGTCGCGGTACGTGTCGGGGCACATGCTGGGCCAGGGTGGCACGCACGCCTGGGTGGAGGTCGTGCTGCCTGCTAACGACGGAACCGGCGACGCCGTCGCGCACACGTTCGACCCCACGCACGCGAGCCGCGGAGGCCTCGGCTACGTGACGGTCGCCGTCGGTGGCGACTACTCGGACGTGGCGCCGACCTCGGGCACGTACCTTTCGGGCGCCCGAGGCCGGCTCACCGCGACGAAGCGAGTCTCGCTCGTCGAGGTCGGGTAGCTCTTTTCGCGCCCCTCTCCCCAGATCCCTGGCGGCAAGCGCATAAGGATGAGACCGAGCTGATTGCTCCCCTGTGGGGAGAGGGTGCCTACATTGCGGGCGTCACCTCGTACACCGTGATCTTGCCGCCCGACTGCAGGACTGGGCAGCCCTTGGCCAGCTCCGCCGCGGCGTTCAGCGACTCCGCCTTGAGGATCGAGTAGCCAGTCGCCGGCGGGCTGCCGACCGCGCCGTCGTGGACTGCGCCGCTGTTCGAGATGTTCTTGGCGTGATCGCTGAACGGGTTGCCCGCGTCGACGATCTTGTCGCCGAGCTTACCGAACCACCCGCCCCACGCCTGCATGACCTTCTCCCGCTCCGCGGGCGAGGTCCCAGCGCTGCCTCCGGTGTACAGAAGTACGAAGTTCGCCATGCCTGCTATCTCCTTTTGCGATTGATGTCTCGTGGACTCATCTCACTCGACGAACAGGCGGGCGCGATTTCGACACCTCTTATCAAATCCACACGCCCAGGGCTATAAATCGCTCGGATGGCAGGCTCCCGCATCCTGGTGGTCGAGGACGACACGCGGCTCGCGGCGACGCTCGAGCGGGTGCTCGCGGCGGAAGGCCATGACGTGGAGGTGGCGGGCGACGGCGGTGACGCCCTGAGGCGCGCCCGGGAGCGACCTTTCGACCTCGTTGTCCTCGACATCATGCTGCCGGGCCTCGACGGCATCGCCGTCTGCCGGAAGCTCCGCGCGACAGGGCTCGTGCCGATCCTCCTGCTGACCGCGCTCGGCGGCACCGAGGAGCGTGTGCGCGGGCTGGACGCCGGGGCGGACGACTATCTCGTGAAACCGTTCGCCTACGAGGAGCTGCTCGCCCGTGTGCGCGCCCTGCTCCGCCGCATCGCGGTGACGGAGCACCTCCGCTTCGGCGACCTCCGGCTCGAGCCGGCGAGTCGCGGCGTGTGGCGCGCCGATCGGACGATCGAGCTGACGGCGACCGAGTTCGACCTCCTGCACCACTTCCTCCGCCATCCGCGGCAGGTCCTGTCGCGCGAACAGCTCATCGACGCCGTCTGGAAGGGCGAGGCCGAGAGTGACAACGTGGTGGCTGTCTACGTCGGCTACCTGCGCCAGAAGCTTGGCGAGCCCAGGCTGCTGCACACAGTGCGCGGTGCCGGCTACGCGCTGCACGAATAGTGCCGCTCCGCGCCCGGCTCGCGTTCTTCGGCGGCGGCGTGGTCGCGCTGGCGCTCCTGATATTCGGTCTCCTGCTTTACGCACTGCTGTCGCGTAGCGCTGTGACCAACCAGGACGACGCACTCCGCACGCGAGCCCACGATGCCGCGGCGTCGGTCGTCATCGTGCCAGGCCGGCAGGCGCCCACCGCCCCGTCGGAGTTGACCAGGAGCGCGGATGTGTTCGTCGAGCTGATGAGTCCGGATGGCTCGGTTATCTACTCGACCGGCGTCCTGAACGGAGCGCCGCCGGTCGCGCCGCAGTCTCTGCTGGATACAGCCACGCAGCACCGGGGCTCATTTGCGACCCAGGGCTCACTCCGGCTCTACGTGCTCCCATATTCCGGCGGATACGTGATGACCGGACAGTCGACCCGCGTGGTGCAAAACAACATTTCTGGAATCGTCGCTTTCCTGGTCATCTCGTCGGTGCCGGCTCTGGCCGCGGCGCTCATCGCCTCCTGGCTGGTCGCAGGCCGGGCTCTGGCGCCGCTCAAGGCGACCGCCCTCGCGGCGGAGGACATCGGCCGCACTCGCGATTTTGGCCGCCGCCTGCCGGCGACTCGGGGCCGCGACGAGGTGGCGGTCCTCTCGGCGAGCTTCAACGGGATGCTGAGCCGGCTGCAGGACGCGTTCGATTCCCAGCGGCGTTTCGTGGCCGACGCCTCGCACGAGCTGCGCACGCCTCTGACCACGATCCAGGGCAACGCCGGCCTGCTGGCCTCCCGCGACGTGGGCGATGAGGTGCGCCAGGCCGCAGCGGCGGACATCCTGGAGGAAGGGGCGCGCATGTCGAGACTCGTCGATCGAATGCTGACGCTCGCGCGCGCCGATTCAGGGCTGCAGCTTGCGCTGACCGCACTCGACCTGAAGTCGCTGGTCGACGAGGTGTGCCGCCAGGCATCTGGCACGCACCCGGAGACGGGTCTGACAGTCATGGCCGAGGCCGTTTCGGTGGACGGCGACGAGGACGCGGTGCGCCAGCTGCTGTGGATCCTCCTCGACAACGCGTTCCGCTACAAGCGATCGACGGTCGAGGTCCGTCTATACGCGGACTCCGGCTGGGCCCGCCTCGTGGTCGCCGACGATGGACCCGGGGTCGCCGCCGGAGACCGAGAGCGAATCTTCGAGCGGTTCTATCGTGCTGACGCGGCGCGCGCCGGCTCGCACGCGGGACTTGGACTCGCGATCGCGCGATGGATCGTCGCAGAGCACCACGGCCGCATCATCGCGGGGGAGGCCATCATCGGCGGAGCGGCGTTTCTCATCGACCTTCCTCTCTTACGGCCTTCTTAACCGAGCCCGCCACGCTCATTGCATGTTCGACATCTCACCGGACCACGCAATAGCCCTGTACACCGGTCTCCTCGCCCTCCCGCCAGCCCTTTTTTTCGTCAGGCGGAGGAGCGGCCGTGGCGATGTGCCCGGCATCGTGCTTGCGGCTTCTGTCCTGATGGCGATGGCGGGCGCCATCCACCTCGGGCTCGTCTGGACACACCTGGGCGAGCCGATCACCGCGGCCTTGTTCGTCCTCAACGGCGTCGCATATCTCGTCCTGTCGCAGCTCTTCACGTGGCGCTGGTGGCGGCTGGCGTCGTCGGCGCTGATCACGATGACGCTGCTCGGCTACTCGGGCTTCATCGTGCTCGGCTTCGACAGCCCCGACCAGGTCGCCCTCGCGACGAAGCTGCTGGAGCTCACGACGCTCGGCCTGGTTCTGATTCCGGTGCGTGGCGAGCCAGGCAGACCGCGCCGGGCGTGGCGCTGGAGCGCCCTGGGGATCGCGGTGCCACTCCTCACGCTGATGACCGTGTCGGTCGTGTGGATCATCGACCTGGCTCGGCCCGACGCGCAGCACGTGCACGCGGGTGCGGTCCTACAGCAGACGAACGACACCGCCACGCCGGAGCAGCTTGCGGCCGCGCAGCGCCTTTACGACGACACCGTGGCGGCCATCGCGCCGTACCGCGACTGGCATGTCGCGTCGTCCGCCGGCTACAGACCCGGCGGACCGCTGGATCAACCGTCCACGCACTGGATGAATCAGCGCTACGCGGCATATGTGTTGGACCCCAAGCACCCGCAGGGCCTCGTCTACGCGAACACCAAGCACGGCCCCGTCCTGCTCGGCGCGATGTTTCAGATGCAGCACCTTGGCCAGTTCGGTCCCGATCCAGGAGGGCCGCTCACTGCATGGCACCAGCATCAAAACATCTGCTTCACGCCTTTCGGTGCGGAGTTCAGCTTGATGACGCCCACCGCCACGTGTCCAATCGGCGCCATCGACCTCAGCGTGCCGCCGATGCTCCACGTGTGGATCGTCGACAACCCGAGCGGAAAGTTTGCGGTCGACATCGACTCGAAGGTGGTGAAGCAAATTGATCAAGGCTGAAAGCAGCGGCCGGGCTGAGACCGTGTTCGTCCTGCTCTTCATGCAGAGCCTGTTCTGGCTCATCGCGGGCATCTCGGCGATTCCGTTCGCCCTCGCCGGAGAGGTATTCATGGCACCGCTTGCCCTGGTCACGATGCTCTTTGCCCTGCTCACGTGCCTGGTTGGCATCGGCGTCCTGTGGCGGCGGCGATGGGCGAGGGGGATCGCGATGGCGATCGAGGCGGTGTGCCTGTTCGGTTCGGCGGCATTGCTGCTGCTCCCGCTGGGCTTCAACCGCGGCCCCGTCTCGCTGATGGTCAACGTGGTGCTGCCGGTCGCCGTGCTCTTGCTGGTGCGCAAGAGCGACGCGGTCTCAGCCTGAGGAGCGCACCCTCAGCGGCCGCCGTTTGAGCGCGGCATCGGCATCATCGGTGGTCACGTAGGGACGCCGGAAATTGCGGAGCGCGAAGCGGTCGCATGCGGTCTCGGCCGACGATCCCTTGCCGAGCACTTCATACAGATACCAGTGCAGCCATTCGTGGCAGTAGAGAAATCGGAGCACGTCGCGCTTGCCGCGAAAGTAGACGGTCTCCGATGCCCATGCGAAGCGCATTCCCTCTCCACGCTTGCGCCGCGCCGCGTAGATGACCGGCTCCTTGAAAGGGCGGAAGGGGATCGGGACCTGGAGGACGATCCGCCGTTCCTCGAACTCGCAGCGCGCCGCGAGGTGGGGCGCCCAGCGGTAGCGCAGCGGCTTGATCACCACGTCGTAATCGCACCGAGGGAGGCCCTGCAGGGCGCGCCGCGCCTGGGCGCCCGTGAAGCCTGCCAGTTCGGAGCGGATCGCCATGGACGACACAGGATAGGCGTTACCTCTGAGAAGGAGAAGACCATATGCCTGACACGGTCGCGGCCCTGTTCAGAACCCGTTCCGAGGCTTCCGAGGCCCTTCGAAAACTCAAGGAGGCGGGCTTCGGCGAGGACCAGGTTTCCCTCGCCACGCCGCGACGCGCCCGGCGCGGCCATTACGGCCTGAAGGTCGCCGTCGGCATTCTCACCGGCACTCTGTTGGGCGCCCTGATCGGGGCGCTGGTGACCGGGATGGTGCCGGGTGTCCGTCCTCTCGTCTCGGGCAGCGTGCTGGCCACCTTCCTTTTCGCTGCGGTGGCGGGCGCGGCTACCGGCGGCCTGGCCGGCGGCCTGCTGAGCATGGCCGCGTCCGGTGACCAGGCCCTCTATTACGAGCAGGAGGTGGAGTCCGGACGATTTCTGGTCAGCGTGACCGGGCCGCGTCTCGAAGAGGCCAGCCAGCTCTTGCGGAGGGCCGGCGCGATGGAGGCCGTCCCAGTCGAGGCGCCGCTCGAGAGCGACCGGCCCCGGCCGGCAGGCGGCTAGCGTCTAAAGAATCGCCTAAAAAAGATCGGTACTCGCCATACCTCGCCCGTTGATTGAAGTGGGGGAGCTTGGCCAGCAATGGCCGAGCCCTCCTTGTTTCTTCAGTGCCTGAGGAGCCAGGCGACAAGGCCGCCGGTTGCGATCCCGATCAGACCGCCGGCCGCGACGTCGCTCGGAAAGTGATGGCCCAGGTGAACCCGCGAGATTCCGACGCCTGTCGCGACCGCGAAAACCAGTGGTGTGGCCTTGGGGTAGGAGGCCGCGAGGGCGGTCGCGGCGGCAAACGAGGAGGCGGCATGCCCGGAAGGGAATGAGGCGTCGGTTGTGCGGATCCCTACTACCAGGATGTCGCGCCCGACAAACGGCCGCTTGCGCCGGAACACCGGCTTGATGATTCGCTGGACCAGGTAGGTAGTGCCTAGCGAGGCCACCGCCGTGGCGAGGCCTCCGCGGCGGCCTTTTGCTCCGCCCAACCAGGCCAGCGCGGCACCGGCCGCAACCCAACCTAGACCCTCACCGAGGTCGGACAGGATGGCCACGTAACGGTCCCCGACCGGGGAGTGTGGCAGGCCGTGGATCATGGCGTAAAGTCGCCGGTCGACGGTTTCCGGCAGGACGCGTGGCGGCTCGATCTTGCGCGTCTGCATCCTTAAATGAACGCACACACCCGTCGCTCGTGACTGCGCGGGGCGTTGTCGTTGTGAGATGGACGCACGTATCGCCTCCTGGTGGGATGCCGTGCTGGCTGGCGAGGGGGGCGAGCCTCATCCGGTTTACGGAGAGCGGATCTCGATCCATGTCGCGGGCGAACGGCTCGAGATTTCAGGGGAGCTCGAGCGGCGGGAGGACCGCGACCAGCTCCTGGAGGAGGCTCGCGCACGTGTCGGCCACGGAATCCGCGATGTCGACACGTCCCGGTTGAAGGTCGCCCAGCGTCGGGAGAGGCCGGGCGTCCTCGAGCAAACGCTCGTGGCGTCGTTCCCGGACCCGGCCACCGCGGAGCTGGCTCGCAAGTTCGTTCTCGAGCACGGCCGCGCCACGCCGAAGGGGGAGGCGGTTGTCGATCACCAAGGCTCAGCGAAACTGCGCGACCTGTTGCCGCCGGAGTTCGTCGAGGACGCCAAAAAGCGTCTGGACCGAGGCGAAGCCCTTCTGATCCTTCGCATCGACGAAACCGACGCGTTCCGCGTGCGCGCGCTTCTGGACGAAGGCACGCGCAGCAAGTGGACGATCGCCACGCCACCCGAGATAGCAACAAGTGGCTGAGATCGAGCGGCGCGGCCGGCACGTTCCGAAGGTCGCCTCGGCGCGCGATGCAACTGGGGAGCAAGTCACATCGGGAGACGTCCTGCGCGTGATCGGCCCGGGAGTGATCACAGGCGGCGCCGACAACGACCCCGCCGGTATCGCCACTTACTCGATCGTGGGCGCCACCGCGGGCTTCGCCCAGAACTGGCTGCTGTTCCTCTCGACCCCGATGCTCATCGTCGTCCAGCACATGTCGGCCAAGGTCGCCAACGTGACCAAGACGGACCTGGCCACCGTCCTCCGTACGACTTTTGGCGCTCGCATCGCCACCCCGGCCGTGCTGCTGATGGTCATCGCCAACGTCATCACAATGGGCGCCGACCTGCTCGCCATGGCCGCCGCGGTCCAGCTGCTGACCAGGATCAACTTCATCTACTGGGTCGTTCCGCTGGCCGGGGTGATGGCATGCGTGACGATCTTTCTCGACTACAGGGTCATCGCCAGGTACATGCTGTGGCTGGTCGCCGTCTTCGCCACCTACATCGTCGCGGCGGTGCTTGCACGGCCCGATTGGGGATCTGTGCTTCGCAGCACATTCGTGCCGCACGTGGAGCTGTCGCCTGCCTTTCTGATGGCCTCGGTCGGCATGCTCGGGACCACCATCACGCCTTACCTCTTCTTCTGGCAGACGAGCGGGGAGATAGAGGAGAGGCGCGGCGTGCAGCGCCTCAAGCACACGAACCTCGACATCGCGATCGGTATGGTGTGGTCGAACGTCACCGCATTTTTCATCATCGTCGCTACGGGCGCGGTCCTCTTCTCTCACCACACGCAGATCCGGACCGCCGCCGACGCCGCGCGTGCCCTGGAACCTTTCGCAGGGCAGTACGCGACAGTGCTCTTCGCGGTCGGGGTTATCGGCGCGGGCTTGCTCGCGATCCCAATCCTCGCCGCCTCCGCGGCTTTTGGGATGGCGGGGCTTGCCGGGTGGCGGCGCGGCCTCGGCCACAAGGCTCGCAACGCTCCCCAGTTCTACGTCGTCATCGGCCTTGCGTTTCTTGTCGCGATGGAGCTGGCCATTTCATCGATCGATCCGATCAAGGCCCTTTTCTACTCGCAGGTCCTCGACGGCCTGATCGCCCCCTTCCTGATCGTGCTGATGATCCTTGTCACGTCGAGTCGCAAGCTGATGGGAGATTTCGTCAACGGACCGGTGACCAGAGTGGTCGCCTGGGCCGCCGCCGCCGTGATGGTGCTGGCCGATGTGACCCTCGCCTACCAGATCGCGACGAAAGGACTGCCAGGTTGAAGGCGCCGGATGTGCTGCGTGCGTATGCCCCACACGAGACGCGTTCACCTAGCGAGAGAGGCACTTGTGCGCGCCCCGGTTGAAGAGACGCAGACCTCAAACGGCCACAAGTCGGGTGACCTGATGTCCGACGTCATCCACGACGCCCGGCGGCTGGTCAACCTGGAGATTGCGCTGGCCAAACAGGAGCTGAAGGAGCTTGGGATGGCCTACGCGATCACAGTCGGCCTCGCGGTCGGCGGCGGCCTGCTGCTCCTCCTCGGGCTTCTGGTGGCGGTGCCGACGTTCGTCGTCGAGCTCGTGCCGTGGCGCTGGCAAGCCGCGCTGGTATGGGCTGGGGCATACATCCTCATCGGGCTCGCTCTGCTCATGGTCGCTCGGTCCCGTTTCCAGCTCCGCCTGCCCAAACGAACTCTCGACACCTTGAAGGAGAACAAGGAATGGGCGCTTCGGCGCGTGAAATCGAGCGGCAAATAAAGGAAACACGCGAGCGGATGGACGAGAACCTGACCGTGCTCGAGCAGCGGGCTGCATCCAACGCGGTGCGGGTGGGCAAGATCGTCGCAGTCGCGGCCGGCGTTGCAGCGGCCGTGGTCGGCGGCATCTTCATTTATCGACGCGTGCGCCGGCCGACGCTGAAGGATCGTTTCAAGGGGATGTCCCTCGGCTCTCTCCGTGAGGTGGCGTCGCGGGCGAAAAAGCCATTGCCAACGGTCAAGGTCACCGTCAACGAGAAGAGCGAAGAGCCCGGCACGGTTGAGACCATCCTCCGCAAGGTAGCGCCCGCGGTTGTGGGGACTGCTTCGACCGCCCTCATCGAGAGAGTCGCGCGCCCGGCGGACGAGACAGAGCTCTGACAGCATTGCGCGCCCGGCTGCAGGCGCTGGTCGAGCGCGCGCAAAAGACACTGCCCGCGCGAGTCCTGAGCGCGTACGGGGAGAGCCAGGCGAGCAACTACGCGCTCGCGCTCGCATTCGCGGGTTTCATGGCGATGTTCCCGATGATGCTGGGGGCGCTCTCGCTCGTCGGACTTGCGATCCGCGACCCGAGCACCGAGGCCAGGTTCACCTCGCTCGTGCTCCAGATGTTTCCCGCGACTGCCGAGCCCGAGATTCAAGGTGCCCTCAAAGGCGTAAAGGACTCCTGGAGCTGGTTGGGCATCCTCTCACTGGCGGGCCTGGTCTGGAGCGCGAGCAGCATCTTCTCCACGATGGAGTTCGCGCTGACGCAGATCTTCGGCACCAGGCAGCGCGACATGCTGCGTCAGCGGCTCATGGGCCTGGTGATGATGCTGGTGCTCGTGGCGGCGATCGCGCTCAACGTGGCGATCAACGCCGCGGCCGCCTTCGTCCCATTCCACGGCGCGAGCGTCGTCAGCTTTTTCGCCGGTGCGCTCGTCATGGTGGCCCTCCTGGTCGCCCTCTACAGGTTCGTACCCAACCGCACCTTCCGCCTGCACGAGGTGCTGCCGGGCGCGCTGCTGTGCGGTGTGTTGATCGAAGTCCTGTCGTTTGCTTTTCCGCTCTACGCGAGGATCGCGGGCGGGTTCAACACGTACGGCGCGCAGTTCGCCCTCTTCTTTCTGCTCGCCACCTGGTTTTACCTGCTGAGCCAGCTGGTGCTCCTGGGGGCGGTCTTCAACCGCTTCCGCCTCGGGGAACCCTCCACTCGGGGCTTGATCGCGAGCCCGATCTACAAGTCGAGGGAGAAGCCAAAGCCCGTGGAAGCCATCGAACAGAAGAAGGCGGAGGACCCGCCTCCCGCGCCGGTCAAGCGGTCGCTCTTCCAGCGTTTGGCCCTCGGCGCGGTCGTCGCGTTGGCCGTGGCCGCGGGCCTGGTGAGGCGCCGCCGCCGTACCCGTCTCGTCGCCTAGTTCGAGTTCAACCAAAGGTATACGGCCCGGCCTCGGGCGTTACCGAAACGAGCGGACAAATGGGCCGACTCATAGCGGGAGCGAGGATCGAATGAACTCAAAGGAGGTTCAAACGTTTGGGAACTCTGCTTTTCGTACTGCTCATCATCCTGGTGCTCGCCGTGCTCCTGGGAGCGGGCGGGTACAGCGTTCGGCGCTACTGGAGCCCGGCGGGCTCCGAAGTAGTCGAAACGAGTGACACCACCGGTGGGGCGGGCGCGGGCGTAGCAGCCGCGATCCTGGCTCTGCTGGTGCTGATCCTGTTGTTCTTCGGCTTCACTTCGTGGAACTGGTTCGGCACGCGGTCGGGCGCCCCGTCGACCACGAACAACCCGTCCATCGCCTCGCCGAACGGCGGTGGCGCCAGCGCGTCGCCTAGCGCCCAGGCGTCGCCTTCGAAGTAACTCCCTGACCCTCCTCTAGGGAGTAGCAGGGCCGTGTCCATCGGGACCGGCCCTCTTTCTTTTCCTCGGTAGGCGATGAAAGACAAGCGTTTTCTCATTAGGGAGGAAGATCGCTTAGGAGGTCGCGCAATGGCTACCACCCGCCAGAAGACTGCCGCCCGCCGGAACATCAAGAAGGCACGCAATGTGCAGAGCCGGCGGGCACATGGGGCTCGAATACCGAGGCGCTCGACCAGCCTGACCACGCGGCAGGAAAACAGGATGCGCGCCGGCACCTTTGCCTTTCCTGGGAAGCGCAAGGAGCCGCTCAACGATGCCCGCCATGTCCGGAACGCTGTTGCGCGTTTCGACCAGGTCGAGGGTGTCACGGAGAAGGAGCGCGACGCCGCGTGGCGGCGTATCCGCGCCGCAGCCCGCAAGTTCGGTGTCGAGGTCAGCGCCAGGGGCTGGCGTCAGCTCATGCAAGGCGGCAAGACCGGCCGCTCCCGCCGGTCCCCGCGCTCTGGGTAAGGCACGCCCGGGAGGGCGTTTTCTAAGTAGAGACGTAAT
>VBDS01000074.1 GCA_005889085.1 Chloroflexota bacterium
GGCGGCCGAACGCGCGACGGATCTGAGTCCGCGTTTCCTCGACCAGGGCCGTCCCGCGCCCGCCGGCGGCCACGCGGTTGCGGACGTAGTTGACCACCGCACGGTGAGCGCCGAATAAAGCCGCCGCTGCCGCCATGGCCTCGACGTCGTCCGGATCCGCGCCGGTCTCCTCGCCGAGCAGCGCTGCGAGGCGCCGCGTGTAGCGGTCGACGATCTCCCGCTCTCGGGTCAGCAGCGCCGGGCTGGAGGACATGGCCCCGGCAGCCTTGAGGACTGCCTCGATCCTCTCTCTGGTGCGCAGGCCGTCGACGCTGTCCAGAAGGCGCCGCCGCAAGGCCCTGAGAGCGGACTCGCCGCGGGGGCGCGTCCGCACGGCCTCGAGGAGCTGCTCCTCGAAAAACGTCATCCCCCCAAAGAAGAGGTCTTCTTTGTTCGGGAAGTAGTTGAAGACGGTCACCTCGGAGACGTCAGCGAGCCGCGCGATGTCCGCCACTGTCACGGCATCGAATCCACGCTCTGCGAACAGCTTGCGAGCCGCGTCGAAGATCCGCTGGCGAGTCTGCTGCTTCTTGCGCTCCCGAAGGCCAGGTTCGGCAGTCATCAATCGTGGATTCTAGCGGAATAACCTAAGCCGCCCAATACTTTAAGTCACCATAAGTTTATAGTAGCCTAGGTGATACGGCTGGCAATCAAGGAGGAGTCAGATGGACCTTTATTCGATCGCGCTTTTCACGCACATCGTCGGTGCCGTGCTTGTGTTCGTGCTCTTGACCATCGAGGGACTTGGGCTCAGGTTCGGATTCCCATACGCTCCGCTGAACCGAATCCTGGGTCCGATCTCGGCGGCGGCCATCTTGATCCCCGGCCTCTACATGATGGCCGTGCAGTGGGGCTGGGCCGGATGGGTCGTCGTGGGCATCACCACCTATGTCCTCATCGCGGCGATCGGCGCGTACACAGGCATCAATGTGATGAGAGGGCGCATGAATCGCCAGACGGCGATGGTCACGTGGCTCGTCCGGATCGGCATGGCCCTTGGCGTGCTCTTCGACATGACAGTCAAGCCCAACCTGCCGATCGCGGCGGGCGTGGTGCTCGTCGGAGCCGTGATCGTCGGGGCCTCGAGTCTCGTTCGCCGGCGTGAGATCGCGGCATGACTGCCGCACCCGCTGAACAGACATGGGTTCCGGCGCAGCGGGATCGGAGGCGGTGGGTCGCGCTCGCGTTCATCGCGGTGGCGCAGCTGATGATCGCCCTCGACGCGACCATCGTCAGCATTGCGCTGCCGTCGGCGCAGGCAGCCCTCGGCGCCTCCGACGCCGACCGGCAGTGGGTCGTCACCGCCTACACACTAGCCTTCGGCGGCCTGCTGCTCCTGGGTGGCCGGATCGCCGACTACCTGGGGCGCAAGCGGGCCTTCATGATCGGCCTGGCCGGCTTCGCCCTCGCTTCGGTCGCGGGCGGTGCGGCGCCGAACTTCGCCGCCCTGGTCGCCGCACGCGCGGCGCAGGGTGCGTTCGCGGCGCTGCTTGCGCCCACCGCTCTCGCTCTGCTTGCAACCTCGTTCACCCAGGCCCGAGAGCGCGCCACAGCGTTCGCGGTGTACGGATCGATTGCCGGCAGCGGAGCGGCGATCGGGATGTTGCTCGGCGGGGCGCTGACCCAGTACCTCTCCTGGCGATGGTGCCTCTACGTCAACCTCCCCATCGCCGTCGTCGCCGCGATCGGCGGCTGGATCGTCCTGCCTGCGTCATCGGACCGAGGCCGGCCATCTCTGGACGTGCCCGGTGTGGTGCTTGCCGGAGCGGGGCTGGTCTCACTCGTATACGGAACTACCGAAGCGGTCAGGTCCGGCTGGTCGTCGGCCACGGTGATCGCTCTCCTCGCGGCCAGCGCCGTGCTCCTCGTCCTGTTCGTGCTTCGCGAGGCGCGCACGCCGTCGCCGCTGCTGCCGCTGCGCATCGTCACCGATCGCAATCGCGGGGGCGCTTACCTCGCTGTGGGGCTTGCCCTGGCCGGCATGTTCGGCGCCTACCTGTTCCTGACCTATGACTTCCAGGTCGTGCTGCACTACACGCCGCTGCAGGCGGGCCTCGCGTTTCTCCCGATCACAGTCGCGTCGCAGGCCGGCTCGTGGCTCATCGCGCGCCGCCTCATGCCGCTGACACCTCCGCGCGCTCTCATGGCTCCGGGTGCGCTCGTTGCCGCGGCGGGGCTCGTCCTGCTGACCCAGCTCCACGCAGGAAGCAACTTCGTTTCGGTCGTGCTGCCTGCCGAGCTGTTGCTGGGCCTGGGACTCTCGACGGCAATGGTGCCGGCGTTCAGCGTCGCAACGCACGGGGTCGACCCGCGCGAGGCCGGTGTCGCGTCGGCCACCGTCAACGCCGCGCAGCAGGTCGGAGCGTCGCTCGGTGTCGCGGTGTTGAACACCATCGCAGCCTCGGCGACCGCCGCATACCTCGGACCTCGCACGGAAGCTGTGCTCCATGGTTTTGCCCAGGCGACGGGCTGGGGCGCGGCGATCATGGTCCTCAGCGCCGTGGTGGCTGCGCTCCTGATTCGAGCTCCGCGCCCGTCCCCCCAAGCGCGTTAGGCGCCAAACGCGCCCCTCGACCGACTTCGAACGCGCCTTTAGGCGCCAGACGCGCCCGTCCAGGCCCTTGACACGCCAACCCGGTGGGTTGTATTCTTCCATCTAGTTAATTAGCTAAAGAGCAAAATACGATGCCGAATGATCACCTCAGCGTCACGTTCGCAGCCCTCGCCGATCCCACCCGGCGAGCGATCCTGGCCCGTCTTGCACAGGGGGAGGCCTCGGTCACGGAGCTGGCCAAGCCGTTCGACCTCAGTCTCCCCGGCGTCTCCAAACACCTGAAAGTGCTGCAGCGCGCCGGCCTGATCACGCAGAGCCGCAATGCGCAGTGGCGGCCATGCCGCCTCGAGGGAAGCCGCCTGAAGGAGGCTTCCGAATGGGTGGGGGAATACCGGCGCTTCTGGGACCAGAGTTTCGAGCGCCTCGACGAAGTTCTGCAAGATTTGATCAAGAAGGAGAAAACCGATGACCAGCAAGGAGACCACGGCCATGCCGAAAGTTGAGTACACGATCGAACCCGGCAAGCAGGAGATCATCAGCACGGTGATCCTCGACGCGCCACGCGAGCTCGTGTTCAGGGCGTACACCGATCCCAAGCTGTTCGCGCAGTGGTGGGGACCACGCCGCTACGAGAACAAGGTCGAGAAGTTCGACTCCCGGTCCGGCGGCGAGTGGCGTGTCGTCCAGGTCGGCGACGACGGCGGCCAGCACGGGTTCCGCGGCGTCAACCACGACGTCACCGCGCCAGAGCGCATCTGCCAGACCTTCGAGTACGAAGGGTTTCCAGGACACGTCGCCCTGCAGACAGCCACGTTCGAGCCCCTCGGCAACAAGACGAAGGTCGTGGCCCAGATCGTGTTCCAGTCGGTCATGGACCGCGATGGCATGGTCGGCTCCGGCATGGAGGGAGGGGCCAACGAATCGATGGAGCGGCTCGCGGAGCTCCTTGACCAGATGAAGGGCGGTAAGTGAGTCGGGTCTGACTCAGGGCGACGTTGTGCTCGATGACTGGGTCACCGAGCAGAGGACGAAGAGAGATGGCACGTGGACTTCGATCTGACATACCGAAAGAAGTGAGCGCCGCCGCGGGCGCAAGATCGGTCGACGCCTACATCGCGGCTGCGCCAAGGGCGGCGCAGCCGCCCCTCCGCCGGCTGCGGGCGCTGATCCAGAGCGGCGCGCCGAAAGCCGAGGAGCGAATCAGCTACGGGATGCCCTACTACCACTACCACGGACGGCTGATCTACTTCGCGATCTTCAAGAACCACATCGGTGTCTATCCCGGCGGCCATGCGGACAAGCACCCGGAGATGAAGCCGTACATGACCAGCACCGGGACCTATCGCTTTCCGCTGAATCAGCCGCTGCCGGTCGCGCTCCTCCGCCGCCTGGTGAAGACGCGGGTCAAAGAGATGGAGGCGAAGGAGAAGGCCGTGTCAAAGGCGGGATCCTGACGCCGTTCTTCGAGTGCTCGATGAGCTGGCGCAATCTCCTGGTACGCGTTTCCTCGCGCTTCGCGCTCATCACCCAGTAGGACGCAGCCCGTTTATACCAGGGCGCCTGGGAATCGAAGAACTTCCACGCGCCCTTGTGCTTGCGAAACTCGGCTTCCATTGCATCCGTGAGCGGAACGCGGTTCTCGTACGCGTAGATGCGTGAGCGCTCCTCATCACGAAGCTCGAACGCTGCCTGTCCTTTCGGGCGCACGCGGCCCTGCTCATTCAGCTCGCCGAAGCGCTTGATGTTGATTGCGCTCCACGTGCTCCGCTTCCGTCGCGGCGTGATGCGCTGCGCGAAGCTGTCGTCCCCAACCTTGTAGCGCACGCTGTCGATCCAGCCGAAGCACAGCGACTGGTCGACGACGTCCTGCCACGTGACGGACGGCCGGCCGCTGCTCTTGCGGTGGTAGCCGACCCAGAGATCAATTGCGCTCTCGTGGTTCGCCTCGAACCACGCGCGGAGCTCATCCGGCGTGGCGAAGAAGACCACGTTCTCAGGTTTCGGCACAGCCTGACGACTGTACAAGGCTTCATCCTTACCGGCGTGAGCCACCAGTCGAGCCCGCCGCGACGCCTGGCCGACCTCTCGGGCACCAACCCCGACCGGCTCTCAGGCATCTCGGACGGGATCTTCTCGGTCGGCATGACCCTCCTGGTGCTGGGCCTCGCGGTGGGCCAGGTTGGCAAGTCGATCAGCACCGATGCACAGCTCTGGGACGCCTTGCGAGCCCTCGCTCCCAACGTCCTCGTCTACACCATGAGCTTCATGACGCTCGGCATCTTCTGGTTGGGACAGGGGACGCAGCTGGCTCACCTGGCCCGCAGCAACCGCAACTTCGCGTGGATCCACCTCGTGTTTCTTTTCGCGGTGACCATGGTGCCGTTCTCCACCATGCTGCTGGCTCACTACTACTGGCTCAGGGTGGCGCTGGTCGAGTACTGGTTGAACATCGTGCTGCTCGGCGCCATGCTGTTGGCCGGCCTCGAGTACGGCCTCCGCGCCAACCTCTTCCGGGAGGAACACCGCCGCGACATCACTCACCTGATGCGGGGGCGCATCCTGATCGCCCAGGCGCTATACGGCGCCGCGACCCTGCTTTCTGTCAAGTTCCCGACCTGGATGAGCATCGCCCTGATCGTGCTGATCCAGCTCAACTACGTACTGGCGCCGAGGATCCCGATCCTCAACCGCTTCTAGCCGGCCGAACCTCGCGCGCGCCTGAATAGAATGCCCGCTGTGTTGAGTGACGAGCCGCAGCCGCGCGGCGCGCTGTCGGGCAAGGTCGCGATCGTCGCCGGAGGCGCGAGCGGAATCGGGAGGGTCGCCGCCCGGGCCCTGGCGCGACAGGGTGCGCGCGTCGTCATCGCCGACTTCGACGCGGAGCGCATGGAGCGGACGGTCGAGGAGATCCTGCAGCTCGGCATCACCGATTCGATGGCGATCTTCACCGACGTCCGCAGCGATGCATCGGTGCGCTCGATGGCCGGCGACGCGATCAAGGCGATGGGGCAGGTGGACATCCTGGTCAACATGGCGGGCGTCTTGCTGAAGGGCCCCGTCGAACGAATCAGGACGAGCGACTGGAAGTGGATGCTGCAGACCAACTTGCTCGGCCCCGTGCGCACGAGCATGGCCGTGCTTCCCCACATGAAAGAGAGAGGTTCGGGTCACATCGTGAACACCGTGAGCGCGGGCGGGCTGGCGCCAAGCGATCCGCTGACGACCGCCTACGACACCGGCCATGCGGCGCTTGCGGCCTTCACGCGCAGCC
>VBDS01000075.1 GCA_005889085.1 Chloroflexota bacterium
AATGCGTCAGGCATTCAACTGAGAGTCTAGTGTTGGCGGCATGCGCAAGGTCTACCGCGGCCGCGACATCGAGGTGAGCTTCGACCTGGATATTTGCATCCATATCGGCGAGTGCCTTCGCGGCGACTCGAGGGTGTTCAAGCTGGATCGCCGGCCGTGGACCCTGCCCGACGCCGGCGACGCGGACGTGGTGGCGAAGGTGGTCGAGCTGTGCCCGAGCGGGGCGCTGCTGTACCGCCGGCTGGACGGGGCTCCGCAGGAGCAGGCCGGCGCGACAACCAAGGTGACGCCGATGCGCGACGGACCGCTCATGGTCACCGGGGAGATCGAGGTGCGGCATGAGGACGGGACGGTCGAGACGCTGCCGCGGGCGACGCTGTGCCGCTGCGGCGAGTCCAAGCACAAGCCGTTCTGTGACAACCAGCACCTCGCGATCGGCTTCCGCGCACCGGGGGTTCCGTTCAAGATCCATCTCAGCCCGGTCCGCCTTCGACTAGACCAACCGATGACCAAGGCCGCCGACCCCCGCCGCCTCGACTGATGTCCGAGCACGACGTCGAGCGCTTCAATCGCTGGGCGGCGGGCTACGACCGGCACTTCTTGCAGAAGTTGATCTTCGAGCCGGTGCAGCAAACAATCCTCGAGGTAGCCCAATCCGAGGTCCCCAACGCGAAAGCGATCCTGGACGTCGGCTGCGGCACCGGCCGCCTGCTCATCGCTGCAGAGCCAAGGTTTCCGGACGCGCGCCTGGAAGGCGTGGACGCGGCGGTGGAGATGGTCAAGCACGCGCAGGGCATGCTGCCCGCAGCGAGCCACATCACGTTCCGCCAGGCGACAGCCGAAAAGCTGCCCTTTCCGGACGGCCAGTTCGACCTTGTCTTCAGCACGATGACCTTCCATCACTGGAGCGACCAGGGCAAGGGCATTTCGGAGGTCGCAAGGGTGCTCACGCCGGCGGGGCGATGGCTGCTGGCCGATTTCATCGCGACCGGCTTCATGCGCTACATCCGCCGCCTGTTCAGGCTCAGGCGGTTCCCCGAGAGGAGGTTGTTGGACCCGATGCTCGCCGCGGCAGGACTGCGTGTCCTCTCCCAGCGACGCGTCCCGAGGATCGGCGCCCAGGTCCCGGTGCTTGCCATCGGGCGGCCCACCTTGCAAACGACCTAGGGCGGTCTACGATAGCCGCGACCCGACCTCTGTGTCGGAGGCTCGGCGCTCAACAAGGGGGAAGGCGCTATGGCAGTCGCAACTGGCGCGCGGGAGCGCGGCGTCGTGTATCCGGAGGATCGATTGCCCTGGCCTCAGACCATCCTCATGGGCTTACAGCACGTGATGGCGATGTTCGGCGCCACGGTGCTGGTTCCGTTGATCCTCGGTTTCAATCCCAATACGGTCATCTTCTTCAGCGGAGTCGCGACGCTGATCTTCCTGTTTGTCACCGGCCGCAAGGTGCCCAGCTACCTCGGTTCTTCGTTCTCCTTTCTCGGCGCGGTCCTTGCAATACAGGGCGGCAGCACCGGCCATCACGATCTGGCCTACGGCGGGATCCTGATCGCGGGCGTCATCTATTTCCTGATTGGCGTCATCGTCCATTTCGCGGGCATCAACGCGATCCGCTTCCTCCTGCCGCCGGTAGTGACCGGAACCGTGGTCGCTGTCATTGGGCTCGCGCTGGCGGGTGCCGCGTGGAATAACTTCAAAGGCGATCTGTTGACCGCGACCATTACGGTGCTTGTAGCAGTCGTGGTCAGCGTTTACCTCCGCGGATTCCCACGCCTGCTGCCCGTCTTGTTCGCGGTCGTCATCGGCTACGTCTTCTCGCTGGTCGACCCCGCGTGCCAGGGGGCGAAGACGGCCTGCCACATCAGCTTCTCCGGCGTGCAGGCCGCAGCATGGGTCGGTCTACCCGATTTTTCATTTCCAAGCTTCGGCAATCCCATCCGTCAGTTCAGCCTCTTCTGGTTCATCCCCCTGATCCTCGTCGCGGAGAACGCGGGCCACGTCTTCGCGATCAGCGGGATCATGAAGCGCGACCTGTCGGGATATCTCGGCCGGACGTTCATGGGCGACGGCATCGGGACCATTGTCAGCGCACTCTTCGGCGGCACTGGTGAAACGACGTACGCCGAGAACATCGGCGTCATGGGCGTGACACGCGTCTTCTCGATCTGGGTTTTCATCATCGCGGCCATTGCGGCCATCCTGCTCGGCTTCATCCCCAAGTTCGGCGCGCTGGTCGACAGCATTCCGAGCAGCGTGATCGGCGGGATCGAGCTCTATCTTTTCGGGCTCATCGCTGTGATCGGGGCCAAGATATGGGTGGACGGTCGCGTCGATTTCGCCAAGCGAGCCAACCTGGCGGTGGCTGCGATACCGCTGATCCTCGCCGCCGGCGGAGCGGACGTCAAGTTTGGTGACTTCGAGCTCAACAATCTCGCGCTGGGAGCGCTCAGCGCGATCGTGCTGTACCAGATCTTGCGGCCGGGCCACATCCGGGACCGCGAGACTGAGCCGCCGGAGATCGTCTCGGGATAGGTTCTGGCATTGTTGGGCGCGTGACGGTCGACATTGCCGGCTTTCGGACAAGCTTGCGCTCTGGCAATCTGGCGGAGGAGCTTCTCCGGCCGGGGCGTGATGTCGTGTTGCGGTCGGGAGATGGCAAGCTCACCCGCGACGAGCTGCGAAGCAACGCCGGGCAGGTCGCCGGCGGCCTGCACGAGCTCAGCGTCAAGGCCGGAGACAGGGTCGCCGTCTATGCCGCGAACTCGCTCGACTGGGTGACCGCCTACCTCGGCATCCAGCGGGTCGGGGCCGTCGCTGTGATGATGAATCCCGACTACCGTGCCGCCGAGGCCGAGTACATCATTCGCGACGCCGAGCCTGTCACTGTCATCGCCGACCGCCCGCGCGCCGAGATCATCGAGAAGCTCGGTCTTCGCATCGTCGCGCTCGAGGACCTGCCCCTCGGGGCGACGCCGCCGATGCCGGCGCTGACACCCGAAAGCCCAGCCGCGATCCTGTACACATCGGGCACGACGGGCCGCCCGAAAGGCGCTGTCCTCGACCATGGCAACTTCCTGGCCCAGGGTCGCGGCGCCCTCGATGTGTGGCGCTGGACCTCGAAGGACGTGCTCGTCCACGCGCTGCCGCTCTTTCACCTGCACGGACTCGGCATGGGTCTGCATGGGACTCTGCTGAGCGGCGGCAGCGCGACGCTCGTCCCCTTCACGCCCGCGGCGGCCGTGGCCGAGCTGACCAGAGATGACGCGGAGCGCGGCACCATGTTCTTCGGCGTGCCGTCGATGTACCAGCGCCTGTGCGACTGGCTCGAACAGCACCCGACCGACCTCTCGCGTGTCCGTGTCTTCGTCTGCGGCTCGGCGCCGCTGCCGCCCGCACTGTTCGAGCGCTGCGCGCGGCTGCTGGGCCAGCCGCCCGTCGAGCGGTACGGCATCACCGAGGGTGGCATCGTCGTCACCAACCCGTACGACGGGCCGCGCCAGCCGGGCCGGGTCGGCTACGCCTTTCCCGGCGTAGAGGTCAGGCTCGGCGACCTCGACGAGGTGCTGCTCAAGGGCGGCCAGGTTTTCCAGGGCTACTGGCGCAACCCGGAGGCGACCGCGGAGGCATTCACATCGGATGGCTTCTTCCGCACAGGCGATGTGGGGGAGATCGCCGAGGACGGCACACTCGCGATCCGCGGCCGGCTGAAAGAGCTGATCATCACCGGCGGCTTCAACGTCTATCCGCGCGAGGTCGAGCTGGTGCTCGAGACCCATCCCGCCGTGCAGGAGGTTGCGGTCGCCGGCCTGCCCAGCGACAAGTGGGGCGAGGAGGTCACGGCGTTCGTGGTGCCGTCCGGCTCGCCGCCGCTGGTCGAAAGTGAGCTCATCGAGTTTGCCCATGAGAGGCTTGCCGCCTACAAGTGTCCAAAGCGAGTGGTCACGATGGAAGCCCTCCCGCGCAACGCGATGGGCAAGGTGCAGCGCTCGCTGCTCGTGAAATGAGATACCTCGACCTTACCCAGGACTTCTCGCTTCACACGCCGGCTTTCGCCGGCTATCCCGGCCCAGCGATCCGGTGGATCAAGCACCTGGCCTTCGACCGCGCGGGAGGCCAGGAGATCACGATGACGCTCCACGTCAGCACGCACCTCGACGCGCCGGCGCATTTCATGACCGGCGGCAAGTTCATCGGCGACCTTCCCCTCGACTTCCTCGTCGGTCCAGCCTGTGTGGTTGACCTGCAGCGCTACGGCATCGGCGACTACGACATCTATGGTCCCGAGCACTTCGAGCGTTGGGAGAAGGACACGAAGCTGAATATCGAGCATGGCGACATCCTCATCATCCGCACGGGCTATCACCGCTACTACCCGGAGAACTGGACGGACCGCTCGCGCGTCGACGAGACGAAATACTTCATCCGTCACCCTGGGCCGACGCGCGAGTTCGCGGAGTGGGTGCTGAAGCGCGGCGTGCGCTGGATCGCCGTTGACGTAGGCAGCGCCGACCATCCGATGAACACGGTCATCCGGCGGATCCGCGTCGACGAGGCCGAGGAGGCGCAGAAGAAGCTCGGCCGAAGCCTGGACGAGATCTTCCCCAAGGCCGACTACCAGATCATGCACACGCTGCTCTTTCCGCACGACGTCATCCACATCGAGAACCTCGGCGGACAGCTCGACGAGGTGCTCGACCGGAAGATTCAGTTCGGCTGCTTCCCTTGGCGCTTCCAGGGCGGCGAGGCCGCGCTGTGTCGCGCGGTCGCGATGATTGAGTAGTGCGGCCGGGACTGCGCTCGCCAATGCATCGGCCTAGGCGGGCGGGCGCCTTCGGCGCTAAAGCCGGCGTCGCCTCCTGCGCGCGCTCGGTCGCGCATCTACGTGATGCGCTCCCTCACGTGCTCGTCGGTTCCTTGGCTCCGCCCGCCGATGCCGCGCCTTGGCGAGCCGAGTCCCAGCCACACTACTCAGATTGAAGCCTGCTCCGTTCGAGTACCACGCGCCGTCGACGGTAGAGGAGACATGCGCGCTTCTCGGCTCGCTCGACGACGCAAAGATCCTCGCCGGCGGTCAGTCGCTTGTACCGCTGCTGAACTTCCGGCTGGCTCGCCCGAAATATCTGATCGACATCAACCGCATCGCCGGCGTCGACCGTATCTACGAGCGGGACGGCGGCGTTGCAGTGCAGGCACTGGTTCGACAGGCGGCCGTCGAAGATTCCGACCTGGTGGCTCGCGTGTGTCCGCTACTGAGCGATGCCGTGCGGCTCGTCGCGCACCGCGTCATCCGCAACCGTGGCACCGTCTGCGGCAGCATCGCTCACGCCGACCCGGCCTCCGAGGTGCCGGCGGTGCTGCTGGCGCTCGGCGGCAGCGTGGTGGCCGTGTCATCGCGGGGTCAGCGCGTGATTGCCGCCCCCGATCTTTTCACCGGGATGTTCGAGACATCGCTCGCCCCTGATGAGCTCCTGGCCGAGGCATGGTTCCCGGCGATCCACGATGCGTTCGCGATCCTCGAGGAGTCCCGGCGTCACGGCGACTTCGCCCTGGCCGGCGTCGTGCGCGCGGCCGAAAAGCTTGCATTGTTCGGTGTGGCGCCCACCCCGGTGCTCGCCGATCCACGCGACCCGACTCGCAACCTGGAATCCAGCGGCGACATCGAGGCGACGCCTGAGTTCCGGATCCATCTGGTCAAAGTGCTCACCGAAAGGGCTTTCGCCGCGTGAGGGTCAATGGCGTCGCGCACCCCGCGCCCGAAGATCCGCGCCGGCTGCTCTCCGACCACCTGCGGCACGACCTTGGCCTGACAGGGACACACGTGGGCTGCGAGCACGGCGTGTGCGGCTGCTGCACGGTGCTGCTCGATGGCGCGCCAGTGCGGTCTTGCCTGATGCTCGCGGTGCAGGCTGAAGGCCACGAGTTGACGACCATCGAAGGCCTCGCCCGCGATGGCGCGCCCCTTCA
>VBDS01000076.1 GCA_005889085.1 Chloroflexota bacterium
CGTGGCATGGACACGAGAGCAGGCGCTGGCTCGCGTCGTATCCGACCTGGCAGCCCGCGTGTGTGCAGACCGCGTCGAATGCGACCACGCTGCCGCTTCCAAGTGAGACCGCGACCGCCGGGTCGCCGCTCGCCGGTTCTGGAAGTTCAGGAAACGTTGAGCCTGGAGGTCGCTCAGCGACCCGATCCTGGTTCGGTCGGGGAGGCGACCGTGGTGGGAGATGTGGAAGGGGTTGCGTTCGGTTGGCCTGCCGCGGCCGATGGCCTGGACCGATCGGCGATCTTCTGAAGCCCGGCATAGACGAATGTGGCGCCCAGGAAGTAGCGCAGCGGCAGGGTGGCGTAGCCAGGCCACCGATCGTAGGAGGGCGATTCTTGCCTCGGAACTGGCTGGACGCCCTTCTTCCCCACGGCTGCACCCAATGCTGGCAGGGGTTGCTGGGCGTTCCCTGAGAGCCGGACCAGGCACGAGCTTTTCATTTTACAGACAGCATGTTAATTTAATTCCGTGAACCGGCCCTACCGCCTCGGTCGCCGCCAGACGTCGGTCGATCGGACCGGCCATGCAATCCTCGCCGCGGCCCGTCAGGTGGTCACCGAAGCTCCGCCCGGAGGGGTCAGCATCGGGGCTGTGGCCCGCCGGGCCGGCGTCTCCCGCCTCACCGTCTACAACCGCTTCGGCAGCAGGGCCGGCCTGCTGCAGGCCCTCGTGCCCCAGCCTGGACCCGCGGACCCGGAGGGCGGGGACCCTCGCGAAGCGCTGCACCGCCGCCTCCTGGACGCCTCCAGCGCGTGGGCGAACGACACCTCGCTCTACCGCCACCTCCCCACCACCGAGATGGCCGAGCCCGAGCGCGACCGGCGCCTCGCCGAGCGTTTAGCAGCTGCCGATGCCCTCCGGCCCGGCTGTTCGATCAAGGAGGCCGAGGATGTGATCGGTGCCCTGGCCTCGTTCGCGATGTTCGATCGCCTGCACCGCGACGGGCGCCGCTCCCCTGCCACCGTGGCCGAGATGCTCATGCGTCTTGCCGCGGGGATCCTGGCGTAGCATTCATGACGCAGTGCGGCATAAAGTCGCAGACCTCCACGGCCCGGTTCACTACATAGACTTCGGCGGCTCCGGACGACCGGTCGTCATGGTCCACGGCCTCGGCGGGAGCGCCCTGAACTGGATGGCTGTTGGACCAGAGATCGCCAAGAACAACCACGCCTTCGCTGTCGACCTCGCAGGGTTTGGACAGACCCCGCTCTTCGGACGCGCGGCCACCGTCGGGGCGAACGCGGGCCTGGTCCACGAGTTCATCGAAAAGGTGGCCGGCGAGCCCGTGATGCTGATCGGCAACTCGATGGGTGGACACATATCTATCCTCGAGGCCGCGGCGCATGCGGAATCGATCACGTCATGCGTCCTGGTCGACCCCGCGATTCCTGGCCCTCACATGCGCCGGCTCGACCCTGCGCTACTGGGCGTGGTGGCAGCGATGTCGATTCCCGGCCTGGTCCAGACGGTGCTGGATCGGCGAATTCGGGTGTGGGGCCCCGAGGAGCTTGTGAAGCGCACCCTCGCGCTCGTCTGCGCCGATCCGTTGCGCGTCGACCCAGCGACCGTCGAGGCCCACGTTCAGCTCACGCGCGAGCGCGGGCAGCTAGGGCGCCAGAACTCTCGAGCTTTCGTGCAGGCGTCGCGCTCGATCGGGTTTCGCATGGCCGACCCGCGTTTCTGGTCTCGCGTCGCAGCCGTGCGCGCGCCGACGCTCGTCATCCACGGAAGCCTCGACCGGTTGATCCCACTCTCGGCCGCGGTGGAGCTCTGCCGTCGCCGCGCCGATTGGAAGCTAAACGTCCTCGACGGAGTCGGGCATGTGCCGATGATGGAAGCTCCGGGCCTCTTCATGGAAGCCCTGGACGCGTGGAGCCCGTATAGAATCGCCAGCGCCGCCGCGGTCTAGAAACGGAGTAACGCTCGAGCAACAAATTGGCCACCGCCTCAGAACCCCCTCATAGCAAGCGCCCCGGGCGGCTGAAGGTATCGGCCTCCATCCTGCCCCAGCTTCGCCACATGGGTCGGTGGGATCCGATACCGCCCATCTGGCTCGAGGGGCGCATCTATCTCGAGTTCCTCCGCCTCATCCGCGACCCCGTCTTTCGAGGCGAGGACATTCCACCCGGTCTGCACAAGCCGGTGCTGTTGATTCCCGGTTTCCTCGCCGGTGACTGGACGCTGCGGACCTCGTACGACTGGCTGCGCCGCATCGGATACAAGCCGCGCCTGGCGGGCGTGGCGTTCAACGTCACCTTCTCCGAGGTAATGCTGAGACCGCTCATCGATGCGCTGCTCGCGATGCATCGCAAGAGCGGGTCGCGCGTTTCCCTCGTCGGCCACAGTCGCGGCGGAGTTCTCGCCAAGGTCTTGTCGCATCGCAAGCCGGATCTGGTCGAGCAGGTGATCACGCTCGGATCTCCGCTCAACGACCCATTTGACGTGCATCCGCTGACCATGGCGGGCGTGCACGCGGCGCATCTCTACAACGTGGTGCGCTACCGCCATCCGGCCTCGGTTGAGATGCGTTTCATGCGCGACCTGCGCGCCGAGCCGCGCGTCCCGACCACGTCGATCTACTCGCGGTCGGACGGAGTTGTGAACTGGAAGGCATGCCTGCGACCCGATATCAACGCCATCGAGGTAAACGGCAGCCACGTCGGCCTGGCTCTCAACCCTGAGGTCTACCGGATTCTCGGCCACCTCCTGCCCGCGCCCTGGCGCCAGAGCTAGCCAGCTAACATCGATCGCACGGGAGCTCGCTCCAACCCTTGATGGGAGGCGGGCTGAGAGGGCGCATTGCGCCGACCGAATGAACCTGAACTGGGTAATGCCAGCGGAGGGAGAACCATCAGCGACATCACAGCTCGACCGACCGAGGCCGACGTCTTCGGCAAAGTCGAGACGCACGGGATCGACGCGATCCCCGACAGTGAGCGTCACGGGGCACCACGTGAGCTGGCCTTTCTGTGGGCCGGCGCGTTCGTCAACTACGCAAGCCTTTTGACCGCGAGCCTGCTCACGACCTATTACGGGCTCGGCGTGTGGGACGGCCTGACCGCGACGGCTCTCGGCACCGTCGCCGCGGCGGTGATCCTTGGTCTGCTCAGCAACACAGGACCTCGGTCCGGCCAGCCACAGATTGTTTTCACGCAGCGGATCTTCGGCCTGCGAGGTTCCTATCTCGGCGCGGCGCTGACGCTGTTTCTCGCCACGGGATGGTTCGCCGTCGACTGCGTGATCGCGGCCAAGGCAGGATCGCAGCTCTTCGGCGGCGGCAACCAGGGGCTGACCTTCGGATTCGTCCTGGTGATCGCCGCGATCAGCGTTGCGGTCGCCGTCTTCGGCCACAAGACGATCAAGGTCCTGGAGACTTACGGCGCCGTCACTTTCGCGGTCCTCTCAGTTGCTCTCTTCATCTTCCTCGCGCCGCAATTTCACTGGGCACAGGGTCCATCCATCTCGGGCTCGGATTACGCGGGCGCGTTCGTCCTCGGCTTCATGACGTGCTTTGCGCTGGTCGCTTCCTGGTATCCCTTCGCGAGCGACTACTCGCGTTACCTGCCGTCCTCCAGCACAACCGGGTCAGTGACGCTGTGGCCTGTGGTCGGGATTGCGATTCCGATGGTGCTGCTCGGCCTGTTCGGTCTCCTGCTCCCGACGATCGACGCGAAGCTGGCCGCGAACCAGGGCGTCTTGGCGGTGATCAGCGCGCACGCACCGATCTGGGTTGCCGTGCCGTTCTTCGTTTTCATCATCGTCGGTGAGATCTGGGCGAACTACCTCGACGTATACACCGCAGGCCTGGTCACTCTGGCGATGGGGATAAGGCTGAAGCGCTGGCAGACCGCGCTCGCGTGTGGGCTCATCGGCACCGCGCTCGCCGCGTACGCGGTGCTGGTCACCGATTTCCACGTCGCGTACGAGGATTTCCTGATCCTCACCTACTTATGGGCGCCGGCGTGGGCCGCCGTCGTCCTACTGACGTTTTTCATTTTCGAAGGCAAGAGCCGGCCCCGCCTTGCCCTGACCGCGTGGCTGGCCGGGACGGCCACGAGCCTGCTGTTCGTGAACTACGTCAACCTGTTCGGCAACCTGGTCGCGAAACCGAGCTTTTTCAACGACGGCCTGATCAGCGGGCTGCACGGTGCGGACCTTTCCGGACTGATCAGCGTGGGCGTGGCCGGGGCCGTTTATTGGGCCGGACGGCGATGGCGGGCAGCTTGAAGCTCCCTGTGGCGCTGACCATCGCGGGCTCCGACTCCGGCGGCGGGGCCGGCATCCAGGCCGACCTGAAGACGTTCGCCATGCTTGGCGTGCACGGCACTTCGGCCATCACCGCAGTCACGGCGCAGAACACACTCGGCGTCAGCGAGATCCTCGAGCTGCCAACTTCGTTGATTCGCGAGCAGATCGCCGTGGTCGTCGAAGACATCGGCGTCCAGGCGGCGAAGACCGGCATGCTCTCCAGCGCGGCGATCATCGCCACGGTCGCCGAGGCGGTCACCCGTTATGAGATCGCGAAGCTCGTCGTGGACCCGGTGATGGTCGCGAAGGGCGGAGCCAGGCTTCTGCGCGATGACGCGGTGAGCGCGCTGCGCGAGCGATTGATCCCGCTCGCCGCGGTCGTCACCCCCAACCTGCCAGAGGCTCAGGTGCTGCTCGGACGCGAGATTCGAACTCTCGAGGAGCGGCGCGCCGCGGCCCGCGAGCTTGTCGCGATGGGGGCGCGAGCCGCGGTCGTCAAGGGCGGTCACGCGGACGACGTGATCGATGTTTTCTTCGATGGCTCGCAGATCGTCGAGCTGAGGGCAGAGCGGATCGAGACCACGAACACGCACGGCAGCGGCTGCGTTTTCTCGGCGGCGATCGCTGCCTGGCTGGCATGTGGCGCCGAACCCCTCGACTCCGTCCGCCAGGCCAAGACGTTCATCACGCTCGCGATCGCGAATTCGATCGAGATCGGGCGCGGACACGGGCCGGTTAACCCGGCGTTCGATGTCGGTGATGGCGGTTAAGCTTTTCGTCCCATGAGCAAGCGAAAGCGCGCCACGACCGGCAAGACGCCCGGCACGCCGACCGGCGAGGAGTCGACCGACGACGCAGCAGTCAAAGACGACATGGTGCATGTCACGCCAGACCTGCTGGCGGGTGGCCCGGACATCTGGGCGCACAAGAGCGCCGAAGCAAGCTCCACCGATGAACCTGTGGCCGCCGCGACAGATGAACCTGCGGCGCCGGCACCCGAACCAACCGCATCTGAACCAGCGGCCGAGGTCGAGCCCACCGAAGCCGGCACGACGCTGACGCCGGAAGCCGGGCCTACATTGGCACCGCACGCGCCCGCCGCCGCGCCGCCTCCGTACGTGAACGCAGTCCCGTATCCGGCGAAACCACGCCGCGCCGGCTCGAGCGCGGCTCTCGGCATCGTGCTCGTCGTCGTCGGCGTCTTCGCGCTGCTGGTGGTGATGTCGGGGGTCGACCTGACCCAGAACGGGTGGCCGCTTTTCATCATCATCCCGGGCCTCACGCTGCTGGTCGTCGGGTTCGTCAGCATCGGGGCGGTCGCGACCGTTCCGGGCGGCATCGTGACCGTGCTCGGCCTGGTCCTCGCGTACGCCAACGCCACCGGCGACTGGCCGGTGTGGGCCTATGCCTGGTCGCTGGTGATTCCCGGTGGCATCGGCCTCGGGATGTACCTGCAGTCGATGCGCGACCGCGATCAGCACGCGCTGCGAACAGGACGCACCCTCCTGTTCATCAGCGTGATGATCTTCTTGATCGGGTTCGTCCTCTTCGAGTCGATCCTCGGGATCAGCGGTCGGGACTACTTCGGCCCGGTCGGCAAGGCCGCGCTGCCTGCGCTGCTGATCATCGTTGGCGTCATCCTCCTGGTCCGCAGCGTGCA
>VBDS01000185.1 GCA_005889085.1 Chloroflexota bacterium
CTTGAAAACTGTTATAGGTGCAAGCCTATCCTGGGTTCAAATCCCAGCCCCTCCGCCAACCCGCGCCGCGACTGTGCCAAAAGGGGTCTTTCAAGTCTCCGGATTCGACCCCCTTTGGCCCACTCGAGGCTCTTCATATAAGGAAGCGGCCGTTCTCCATGATCTTGCGCCCGTCCACTGCGACGGTCGCGTGCGAGGCGAGGGCGTCGACGTGCGACGGGCACGCCCAGTCGGCCTTCGTCTCGAACCCGTACGGGTCACCGAATGCGATGTGCACGCCCGGGAACTTTTCGTCCTGGAGAAAATTCCCGACGATGCGTTTCAGACCTACGTTCGTGCCGACAGCGAATTCCCCAACGCGATTTGAATTCGGATGCTGCGACATGTAATCGCGGACCTCGGCGGCGAGCTGCGCGTCGGGCGTGTCCACCGACACCATCCGGCTGGCGCGGATCTGCAGCCGCAGCGGGGGCGAGAGCATGCCGTATTTCTCGGTGAACCAGTCGCCCATCTCCTCCGCCGCGATCTCGCCGTCGATCGAGACCGGACATGTAAAGGTCTCGCCCTCGGGCAGGTTGCCCCAGCGTCCCTGCTCCCAGTAGCGCCCATCGCATGGGATCCAGTGGAGGGTGGGGGAGAACGTAGCGACGAGGTCGGTGCCCAGCGACGTGTTGACGGAGATCCGCGTCGCGTGCCGAACGATCTCGAAGACCTTGCGGGTGACCGTGTAGATCTCGTCGTAGTCGGCGGCCATGCCATCGGTCATGACGACGTCGTTGATCCCGATCATGTGCCCGTGCCGGCAGCGGAGGTCGTCCGCCAGGAGGTGCAGCATCGGCTGCCGGAACCCGAGCTCGCCACGGAGGCCGATGCCGATGAAGTAGGAGGCGGTCGGGCGAAAACCGATCAGCTCGTCGGCCAGCGTGCGAGGAAACGAGGTCGCCGGCCGTTCCATGATCTCTTCCATCGTCCAGACGCGAACCGTAGCGCCGGTTGCGAGCGCCTCTTCCTCGATGGCCCCGGCGATCTCCATCCGCGGCCGGTCGCGGATGATGGCGACCCTGTCCTTGTCTCCGATGTTGAGACACGCGCGCACGGCGTTGCGAGCGCCAGCGGCAAACTCCGTCCGCATCACCGAAAAAGGTTACCCAGTGTCACAATCGAGCGAAGTAATGGGCCGGCTCGAAGAGCGGGATCTGCGCAGCCTCGAGCGGAGGAGCATGTATTCGATCTTCGCGCCACTCGACGGCGAGGACGGACTCTCGCGAGAGCTTGCGCTGGATGACCAGGCCAACCCGACCCGGGCGGGCGAGCTCGCGGTTTGGGGCTTCCTCGGTCGACGGAGGCGTCGTCGCCGCCGCGTCGCCGACGAGGTTTGGGTGCCTGCGATGTTCATGTTTGTCCGCCGCTTCTCCTAAAGCGCTCGCGAAGAGCCAAAAGCGCCGGGCACGTAACCATCTGGCTGGGTTGCTCCGTTTCACCCGGAGGTGGCGGACGTCACTCCAACTCACGTCGGTCAGCTGTCCCTGGACGGGCGTTGGCGTTGGGATGGCACGCAATGGCTGCCTGTCACGGGCGCCCCGGCACCGGTTCCCGCCTGGGCCAACGCCCGCGTTCGATCCAATGCAACACTCACCGCCTTGGGCTCTGTCCTGATCATCGGAGTGATGGCCGACCAGTGGCTGCGCACCGGCACCTTTGGCCTGGCCGCCTCGCTGACCTTCCTTATCGGAGCTGCGGCTGTGATTCGCATCGGGGGTCTGGAGCGGCGTGAATCGCGGGCGCTTGTGGCTGTCGCGGCGTTGTTCGCATGCTGGTTCACCCTTCGGGCGAGTCCCTGGCTGTTGCTGCCGGACCTGCTTGTCGCCATCTCGCTTCTTGGATTCGCTGCTTCAGTTGCGGTTCGAGGTTCGATATTCGATCTCGGGGTCTCCGAGTTGGCGGCGCGCTCAGTTCAGGCCGTGATCCAGATTGCCGTGGGCGCGGGATTTGTTGCGCGCCCGGCGCTCCAGGCTCGAGGTCGTCTGCGGTCAGCCGCCCCGCTGATTCGAGGTGTGCTCATCGCACTGCCGATCGCCGCGCTTCTTGCCGCCTTGCTTGCGTCTGCGGATCCGGTGTTCGCGTCCTTCTTCAACCTGAACGTCGATTTCGGCCAGCTCGTGCTGGACGTGACACTCGTCGCTGTCGGTGCACTATCAGCTGCCGGCTTGCTTCGCCTTGCGGCCTCTGAACCGGTAGGGCGCGTGGATGGCCCGGTCTGGCGGCTCGGCGCCACCGAAGCGCTTGTTGTCCTTGCGGTCCTCGACGCCGTGTTCGCAGCCTTTGCGTTGGCCCAGGTGCTGGCGGCGACAGGCGCGGCCGCGGACACCTTGAGACAGGCGGGCGTCACATATTCCGACTATGCGCGGTCGGGTTTCTTTCAGCTGCTCTGGGTGAGTGGCATCACGCTGGCGGTCCTCTTCCTGTTCAGCAGGATCAGCCGGCTCTCCGATCGCCGAAGCGAGGTCGCGTTCATGGTTCTCGCCCAATGCGCCATCGCGCTGACCCTGCTCATCGTCGTGGTGGCGTTTCGCCGCCTGAGCCTTTACGAAGAGGCCTATGGCTTCACCATGCTCCGTCTGTACAGCCACATCTTTGCGAGCTGGATCGCAGCCGTCTTCCTGTTGTTGGCGGTCGACTTTCTCTTTGTATGGAAGAGCCGGCGCTGGTTTGTCGGAGCGATGATTGCCACCGGGACAGCGGTCCTGCTCGTGCTCAACTTCATCAACCCTGAAGCTGTCGTCGTCTCACTCAACACGAGCCATGCGCAGACAACTCACAAGATCGACAGCGAGTATCTCGCGCAGCTGTCGAGCGACGCGACTCCGGCGTTGCTCGCGTCTCGGTCCGCACTCGACCCCGCGCTGCGTGGACAGATCGACCAGGCCGCCTGCGCGGGCCCGCGCCGGTACTCGCCGGCACCTGCCGCATTCAACTGGTCTGACGCACAGGCTGCCGACGCCCGTCGGAGCGCCTGCTAGGCGAGGTCGCTGACGCGGCGGATCCAGCGGAACATGGCCTTGCTGGTGTCAGGGACGTACCGCTCGGCCGCTTCGACGAGACCATCGAACGATGACGCAGTGAATGTGATCCCTGATCCCTGGATGTCGCTCGCCTTCATCTCGCCGCGTTCCTTCGTGATGTCCAGGATCACGTCTCCCGGCTTTCCCTTCCACGGATAGATGGCGAACTGCAGCTCGGCCTCGGCGGCCTCGATGTGGTTGGCGTATAGAGCAGCCGTCTGCGATGAGGCTTCGTCAAGCGCCGCCGTCAGCGAGTCGGCGGAGAAATCGCGCGGTGCGGTGCCGTCTGACACCCACAAGAGCTTCCATTTGGACTTGTCGCGCTCGACGATGCACGTGACAAGGTTCGCCAGCTTCATCCCGCCGAGCATAGCCCCGAGACTCGGAAAATAAGGTCGTGGCGCGGGGTTCCCCACCTGAGGATCAGGATCGCGATCGGGTGCTCGAGAGCTTCGTCGACGTCGCCGGCCGGCTGCACAGCATCCCGGTCCAGCGCAAGAAGCGCCTCGCCGTCCTGCGGTGGCTCGTCCAGGATTTTCAACTACACCGAGGCCGAGGTCAATCGGGTCATTACACGCCGCCATCCCGACTTTGCCGCCCTTCGGCGATACCTGGTGGACGAGGAGCTGATGCAGCGCAAGCGAGGCGTGTACTGGCGGACCGGCACCGTGCCGAACGTCGGCTGGGATCCGCCTTCGTGGCCCAGCCCATGACGAGACGCAGGTGGGCCTTGTTGGGTGTTCTCTCGCCACCGCTGGCGGCGGTCCTGGTTCTGATGGCCGGTGTGCTCACGCCCGGCTATGACCCCGTCGACCGGACCATAAGCCGCCTGGCGGCGCCGGGCGGCACCACCGCCGCTGCGGCCCTGGTCGCAACGTGTCTTGTGGCGCTGTCGTGTTTCGTGGTGGCGATGAGCATTCACGCGAGGGTCAGCCGTTGGGCTCTGATCGTGGCGGGAGTTGGCCTGTTTCTAACGGATGTCTTTCGGCTCGACGACGCATCCGCGACTTCGACCGTCCTGCACAGGCTGGCGTCAGGCGTCGCGGTCGGAGGGCTTGTCGTCGCCCCGCTCGGCTACGGTCCGATTTCGGTCGTGATTGGTGCCGTGGAGGTTGGCCTGCTGATCGTGGCGCTACCGTTGCTGCCGACCTCGTTCGATGCCTGGGGGTTGTGGGAGCGCTGCTTGCTTGCCTTGCCCCTTGCCTGGATGGTGCTCGTTGCGGCACGGGTCATCGTTTCAAGCGAAGCGGCGATCAACACCAGCAGAGCCACCTCGAGCAGAAGCGGGTAGTAGACACCGACCAGCAGGGTGACCAGGGCGAACGTATACAGCGAAGCACCTGCGACCTTGCTCGACAGCTGCTTAGGACTGACGCCCGCGACGAGCGAGCCCGCGTAGGTCGCCGCGGCGACGCCGAGAAGCAGGAGATTGTGCCGAAGGATCTCGGGATGCAGGACCTGCAGCCAGGCCCCCGCCGAAACCATCAGCACTGCGTCTGCGACCGCGTCGAGCCTGGCCCCGTGAGCCGACGGCCGGCTGCAGCGGCGTGCCAGGTAGCCGTCGAGGGCGTCGGTCGTCCCGGCCAGGATCAGCCCGAACCCGACCAGCCGTCCGTGACCGTCCAACACCAGCGGCCAGATCAGCGGTACCAGGAGCAGCCTCGTCACGCTCAACCAGTCGGCAGCTGACATCGGTCTGAGTATCGGGCCTGTTACGTACCCGACTGCGTGGTCGTTGACGCAGCATGACTTCAACACTCCGCCCGCTTGCCGGACCCCTGGCCATCGGAGCATCGATCTTGCTGGCTGCGGCTGCATTCGTCTTCGCAAGCAACAGGCCATCCCTGCTTGTGTCGGCTCCATCGGCATCCACGTCGACGTCGACGATCGCGCCGGCCATCCTGACCAGCGGCGACGCAATCGTGTCCAGGAAACCAGATCTCGCCGTGATCGGCGCCGGCCTCGAATCGGAGCAGCCGACCGCCGCTGGAGCTCAGTCTGACCTGGCGAGCAAAGCGGCCAAGCTGATCGCCCGGATCAAGTCCCTCCCTGTCGCCGACAAGGACCTGAACACCACCGGCTACTGGATTGGGCCGGTCTATTCACCGCAGGGTCAGACGATCACCGGGTATCGCGCGGCCGAGCAGCTGCAGGTCAGCTGGCATAACGTCGACACCGTTGGGAGGGCGCTCGACGCCATCGTGCAGGAAGGAGGGGCCACCAACATCTCGATCAGCTTCGGCCTGGGGGATCCCAAGCCGGCCCAGGCGGAGGCGCGCACGCTGGCGATCGCCGACGCGCGGGCCAAGGCTCAGTCGATGGCCTCGGCGGCAGGGGTGAGGCTGGGCCAGGTGATCCAGGTCAGCGATCTGTCGTCTAGCAGCCGCGTGCCATCACCGATCAGCTATGGAGCTGCGGCGAGCGTGCCGACGCAGGTTCCCGTCGGGCAGCTGGACATCCAGGCCAGCGTCGAGGTCGACTTCGCGATCGGCTAAATCGCGGTGATGAGCGGGTTGGCGCCGCTCGCGACGAGGACGGGTGATTTATGGTCGGGGGGCGATGATGCTCAAGATCTATCCCGATCAGCGCTGGCCTGCGTTCCTGCGCGTGCTCGCGGATACGGTCACCTTCTTCTGGACGGTGGCGTGGGCCTACCTGGGTTTTCTGATCTACCAGACGATCATGGGGCTCGAGGTCATCGCCGATGGGATCAAGAACACAGGCCTCACCTTCAATCAATGGATCGCGGCGTTCCGCAAGGCGGTGCCTGGCGGGATCCCGATCCTGACCAAGTTCCTCCAGGATGCCGCCGATGCGCTGAAGCATTACTCAGGCGATTCGCTGATCTCGACCGGTCAGAACATCCACGATGCGATCCTCAAGACGGCGATCGTCCTTGCTCTGCTCGTGGCCCTGCCGCCGATCCTCCTCGTGCTCGTCCCCTACACGGGATGGCGATGGCGGGACATGAGGGAGACGGGGGCGGCGCTTGCGTTCGTGCGGATCGCGGCGATGACGGGGCGGGCGGACGCAGCGCGTGCGGTGCTGGCTTATCGGGCGGTGTCGACGCTGAGCTTTCGCGCGTTGATGCGCGCGAGCGCGGACCCGGTGGGGGACCTCGTCGAGCACAGGTACGAGCGGTTGGCGACGGCGATGCTCAAGCGCGCGGGCCTCGATCCGGCGCGGCTGCCGCCGCCGGAGCTGCCTGAGCTGCCGCCTCATCGCGGCGGCTAGCTATCGTTGTTGGCCATGTGCCGAAGCATCAAAACCCTGCGCCATCACGACGAGCTCGCCACCGATGAAGAGATCCGCGCCGCCGCTCGCCAGTTCGTCCGCAAGGTGAGCGGGTTCACCAAGCCGTCGACCCGCCACGAGGCCGCGTTCGAGGTGGCGGTCGACGAGATCGCGGTCGCCTCGCAGCGGTTGCTCGAGAGTATCGCCGGGAACCTGGCCGGGGCGGGAGCGGGCCACCGGTCTTAACAGGCGGAGGGCCCGCTTGAGTACTGGGCCGCGGAGAGGGCGGGTCAAACCCGCCGTTGCCGGCAACGGCGGGATCAGAATGGGGCCGCAGTCCCGCCAATGCCGGCAAACGCGGGAAACAGCGCTCAGTCCTAGAGCTGGCAGCCTCGGCAGAAGTTCAGCGGTTCCCGGTTGGAGCCCAGCTGGCTGATCCGGTGCCCGCACCGGGGGCAGGTTTTCCCGCCTTTCATGTGCACCGACATGAAGGTTCGATCCTGCTTCGACTCTTCGTAGTTCGGGTTGGCCAGGATCGCCTCAACCGCTCGCGAGAGGACCAGCGGGATCGCGCGGTAAAGCGCCTCCTCCTCCTCCGGTTTCAGCGATGCCCGCCGCCGCAGCGGCAGGAGGCGCGCCTCGAAAAGGATCTCGTCCGAGTAGGCGTTGCCGATCCCGGCCAGGAACTCCTGGTTCCGCAGCAGGTCCTTCAGCTCGTCGCGGAACCGCCGGAGGCGCTTGCGAAAGACATCCAGTCCCATCGACGCGACTGAATCTGCTTCCGGTCCCTGCCCATCCCAGGCCGGGACCTCTTTCGAGCAGTCGGCGACCCAATAGATCCGCCCCATATCTCGAAAGTCGAGGTAGCGCAGCTCCATCTTGCCCTCGAGCCGCAGCGTGAACACCTCCGTGGCCGGCATGGGCGCGTCTCCCGAAGCGACCTGGAACCGGCCGCCCAGCATCGGATTGATGACCAACCAGCGTGGCGACCCGCCGCCGCCCAGCTCCGTGGCGAAGATCATGTGCTTGCCTCTCCGGGTGAGGGACAGGATCCGCCGCGCGGGCAGCTCCAGGGCGAACTCGTCGACGGGATAGCGCAGCAGATGGGCTTTCTTCGGGTTGACCGTAGCCGCCGTTATGAGCTTGCCCTGGACCCGCGGTCCGATCCGGATCCGCAGCGCTTCCAGCTCAGGCAGCTCAGGCATGCCGCCAAAAATACGGGCAAACAAGGCACCGAAAAGGCGTTTGGAGCCCAAATGTCCTTGGGATAAATCGAAGCGTGAGACTTGATCGATTCACGGAAAAGGCTCAGGAGGCTCTGCAGGAAGCTGCGGAGCTGGCACGCCAGACCGGCAACCAGGCGGTCGAGCCGGAGCACTTGCTGCTCGCGCTCGTGGGCCAGGAGGATGGCGTGGGCCGGACCCTGCTCGAGCGAGCCGGGGCCCCCGTGCAGGGGCTGCAGCCGGCACTCGTTTCGGCGATCGAGCGCCTTCCCAAGGTGAGCGGCGCAGGCCAGCCGTATCTCGGCGAGTCGCTCAGCAAGAGCCTCGACGCGGCGGAGCGCGAGGCGGAGCGGTTGAAGGACGAATACATCTCAACCGAGCACCTGCTTCTCGCCCTCGCCGACCAGAAGATCCTCAAGGACGCGGGCGTGACGCACGACGCCCTGCTCAGATCCCTGCGCCAGGTGCGCGGCACACAGCGAGTCACCGACCAGAACCCCGAGTCCAAGTACCAGGCGCTCGAGAAGTACGGCCGCGACCTGACCAAGCTGGCAAGAGAAGGCAAGCTCGACCCGGTCATCGGCCGCGACGAGGAGATCCGCCGCGTCATCCAGGTGCTCTCTCGCCGGACCAAGAACAACCCCGTGCTGATAGGCGAGCCGGGCGTCGGTAAGACGGCGATCGCCGAAGGTCTCGCCCAGCGCATCGCCCAGGGCGATGTGCCTGAAGGCCTCAAGGGCAAGCGCGTGATCGCGCTCGACCTCGGTGCGCTGGTCGCCGGCACGAAGTTCCGCGGCGAGTTCGAGGACCGCCTGAAAGCCGTGCTCAAGGAGATCGAAGGCTCGAACGGCCAGGTCGTCCTCTTCATCGACGAGCTGCACACTCTGGTCGGCGCGGGCGCCGCGGAAGGCGCGATCGACGCTGCAAACCTGCTCAAGCCGGCGCTTGCCCGTGGGGAGCTGCGCGCCATCGGCGCGACCACGCTGGACGAGTATCGCAAGCACATCGAGAAGGACGCGGCGCTGGAGCGCCGTTTCCAGCCGGTGTTTGTCGACCAGCCTTCCGTCGAAGACACGATCAGCATCCTTCGCGGCTTGCGCGAGAAGTACGAGGTCCACCACGGTGTCCGGATCAAGGACACGGCCATCGTGGCGGCCGCCGTGCTGTCGAACCGCTACATCACAGATCGCTTCCTTCCTGACAAGGCAATCGACCTCATCGACGAGGCGGCGGCCCGTCTTCGCACCGAGATCGACTCCATGCCCGCCGAGCTGGACGAGCTAGAGCGCCAGATCCGTCAGCTCGAGATCGAGCGCCAGGCGCTCAAGAAGGAGACCGACCGCGCCTCCAAGGAGCGGCTGGCGGGGATCGAGAAGCAGCTGGCCGAGCTGTCCGAGACGCGGACCGCGCTTCGTTCGCGGTGGAACCAGGAGAAGGAAGTCATCACCAAGATCCGCGGGCTGCAGGCCAAGCTCGAAGAGGTCCGCGCCGACGCGGAGCGCGCGGAGCGAGCAGCCGACTTCGCCAAGGCCGCAGAGCTCCGTTACGGCAAGGCGGTCGAGATCGAAAAGCAGCTCAAGGAAGCAAGCGACAGGCTGGCGCAGCTGCAGGGCGGCAATGCCCTGCTCAAGGAAGAGGTCAGCGAAGACGACATCGCCGGGATAGTGGCCAAGTGGACCGGCATCCCTGTCTCCAGGTTGATGGAAGGCGAGGTCGCCAAGCTCATCAAGATGGAGGAGCGCCTGCACGATCGCGTCATCGGCCAGGACGAGGCTGTCACGGCGGTCGCGAACGCGGTGCGCCGGTCACGCTCGGGCCTGGCGGATCCGAACCGCCCGGTTGGCTCGTTCATCTTCCTCGGCCCGACCGGTGTGGGTAAGACAGAGCTCGCCCGCGCTCTTGCGGAGTTCCTGTTCGACGACGAGCAGGCGCTGATCAGGCTCGACATGTCTGAGTACCAGGAGAAGCACACCGTGGCGCGCATGCTCGGGGCTCCGCCCGGCTATGTGGGCTACGACGAGGGTGGCCAGCTGACCGAGGCAGTGCGTCGCCGGCCTTACTCCGTGGTGCTGTTCGACGAGATCGAGAAGGCGCACCCGGACGTGTTCAACGTGCTGCTGCAGATCCTCGATGACGGGCGCCTCACCGACGGCCAGGGCCGAACCGTTGACTTCCGCAACACGGTGCTGATCATGACCTCCAATCTCGGCGGCCAGCTGATCCAGGAGATGTCGAACCGGCCGTTCGAAGAGGTGCGCGAGGCCGTGATGGGCGTGCTGCGTGACCACTTCCGGCCCGAGTTCCTGAACCGTGTGGATGACATCATCGTGTTCAAGCCGCTGACCCAGGACCAGCTGGGCGCGATCGTGGACATCCAGCTGGCGCGCCTGCAGAGGAGGCTCGACGAGCGCAAGATCGTGCTCGAGGTGACCGAAGCCGCGCGCAAGCTCCTGATCGAGCGCGGCTGGGACCCTGTTTACGGTGCGCGGCCGCTGAAGCGGACGATCCAGCGCATCGTGCAGGACCCGCTTGCGATGCAACTCCTCGAGGGCAGGTTCAGCGACGGCGACATGGTCGTGGTCGACGCCAAAGGCGGCGCGCTGACCTTCGCGAAGGCGAAGTCACGGGCTGCGGCTGAAACAGTCGCCTAACTAGAGCAAACAGTTCCGGCGGCGGGAACCGTCAGGTCGATCAGGTAAGCGTCTTCGGCCGCCTTGGCGCACGCGCTCGAGTCATACGACGTGTGGCCGTTGCCCTGGCGGGTCAGCAGGACCGAACGTGAGATCTGGCGATTGACCGATTGCGCGTCGACATAGGGAGTGGCAGGGTCGTTCGTGCCGCCCACCAACAGGATTGGCGGCGCGCCCTGAACGGTCAGCGGACCCTGCGGGTTCTTTGGCTTCACGGGCCACAACGCGCACTGATATTCCGAGTATTGACTCCATGGTCCGAACAAAGGCGATGCCTTCGCAAACGTAGGACCAAGGGCGTCGTATGTGGCGAGGTCCTGAGGCGCGGGAAAATCGAGACAGTAAATCGAGTCATACGCGCCGTTCCACAAATTGTTGTAGCTTCCGTCGGCATTGCGCTCGTTGTAGAAGTCCGCAAAGAACAGAAGAAGGCGGCCATCGTTGCTGTCAGCCGCGATGAGAGACCTTTCGAGGTATGTCCAAAGGCTCTGGTCGTACAGCGTTTGCAGCACACCGGTCATCGCGAGGCTTCGTGTGAGATGGCGGCCGCCGACGTTCATCGGTGTCGAGTCCAGGCGTGTCATCAAGGCGTTGATCTTGGCGATGGGATCACCTGACTGCCCATACGCGCAGTTCCTCGCCTTGCAGTCGGCGACAAACGCCTCGAGGTTTTGCTGGAATCCGACCATCTGGGCAAGCGCGCTCTGGTTGGCCGGCACCGCCGGATCGAGGACACCGTCCAAGGACAGTGCGCGGATGTGGGATGGAAACAGGTGGGCGTACCACTGGCCGAGATAGGTGCCGTAAGAGAAGCCGAGATATGTGAGCTTGGCGTCTCCGAGCGCCCCGCGGATGAGGTCCATATCCCTGGCGGCGCTCGCGGTGTCCATGAATGGCAAGAGGTCCCCACTGCGGTGTTGACACGCGGCGGCGAAGTCCTTGTAAGCCTGGATCGCCGTTTGCTTCTCTTGCGGGTCATCGAGCACCGAATCGATCGAAAGATAGTTGTCGAGGGTCGGGCTGTCGACGCATGTGACGGGAGTGCTGCCCGCCACGCCCCGCGGGTCGAAAGCGACCAGGTCGAAATGGCGATTGAGGTTTGTGTACGAAGTGGCCGCATCGCGTAAGAACGTGATTGCTGAGACTCCGGGGCCGCCAGGGTTGATCAGCAGGGACCCGACCTTCGGGGTCCCCGTCGCGGGCTTGCGGACGAGCGCGATGCTGATCTTGCGGCCGGTCGGATGCGAGTAATCCAGCGGCACCATGAGGTTGCCGCACTGAAAGCCCTTTGTGCAGTCGGTCCAGGCGATGCTGCCGGCCGTGAGAGGAGAAGGGCTGCGCGAGGCACTCGGCGTCTGCGTGCACGCGACCGCCAGGATCGTGACGAGCACCATGACCTTTGCGACGTGACCCGTCACGCGTTCGAGTCTAGACGCGCGACATTAGGATCTGCTGGCGATGAGCGAGATCAACCGAGACGAGCTGGAACTGATATTGGAAGCTCTCGACGACGCCTCGTTCTATCGCGACGCGCGGTCTCACGTGCTGAAGAGCGCCGTGAAGAGGGCGAGCCTGCGGTCGGCGCACATACCTGAAACGGATTCAGGCGATGTTCATAGGGTCAAGGCCGATGCCTACAGGGCGCTGGCGGTGAAGCTGAGGTCGCAAGGTTGCTGATGGACACCAAAAACCCGCCCATGTGAAGTACGTCGGTTTGATGCATTGATGCACAGCTTCTGGAACGGTTCGTGAACGCACGGGCTGACGGGCCCGACGTCGCGTCCTTTCCGGGTCGATGGGGGCGCACCATGCCTTGCGACAGGCGTGCACGATGTCCTGAGACATGACAGGAGCGGGAAGGGAGGGATTCGAACCCTCGAGGGAGCTTTACACCCCCTACCCGCTTAGCAGGCGGGTGCTTTCGGCCACTCAGCCACCTCCCCGACAAGGCGGTGCCGTCGCTCGATTCTATCCACCCCAGGCTCTCTCCATACTTAGCAGCCGATGGATGCTCCCGGCGAACCAGGCGCGCCTCCCATGTGGGGGCCGGGACGCAAGATGGCGTTCGGCACGGCGCCCGGCTCGAAGAGCAAGGTCTGGTACACGCTTGCGGACGGGACGCTCAGTGAGTGCTTTTTCCCTTACCTCGACCATGTCGCGCTGCACGAGCTCCGCTTTTTCGTCTCGGCCGGTGGGGCTCCGCCAGTTGACGATTCACTCGATGGCCAGCACAACATCAGCTGGCTCAGCCCCGGCGTGCCGGGCTTCCGAGTCGAGACGACACACCACGAATACCGACTGACCAAGGAGTTCTTCTCCGACCCTGAGGAGAACGCGATCCTGATCGCTGCGACCTTCACGCCTGAGCTGCCCGACCTCCGCCTCTACATGCAGGCCTCGGCCCACTGGCAGCCTGGAACCGAGGGCAACTTTGCCAGCGTCATCGACACGCATCCGCCAGCGCTGCTTCTCCAGCAGCAGGACATCTGGATCTGCCTCGTCGGCCCCTTCGCCCGCGGCACTGTCGGTTACTACCGGAGCAGCGACGTCCAGATCGACCTCAGCGACGCGGACGGTCGCCTGACCCACATGTACGACCACGCCGGGCCGGGAAATGTCAACGTCGGCGGGGAGTTCGGCGTCCGGGCCGGCTCGTTCCAGATGGCGATCGGATTCGCCCATTCGCGGGCCGACGCGGAAGAGGTCGCGCGAACGGCCCTCCAGAAAGGCGCTGGGAGCGTGCGGCAGACGTTCGAGCGCGCATGGCGCGCGCAACCGGAGATTCCGCGGGCGCTGGGCCAGGTCAGCGGAGATGAGGGCATGCTGGCACGCGCGTCCTTCGCGCTCCTGCACTGCCTGGAGGACAAGTCACATGCAGGCGCGTTCATCGCCTCGCCATCCGCGCCGTGGGGCGAGACCAACCACGACGGCAACCAGGTCTATCACCTGGTCTGGCCGCGCGACCTGTGCCGGATCGCCACAGCGCTGCTAGATGCAGGCGACACGGACGCCGCGCTGCGCGCCTTTCGCCACCTCCAGCAGCACCAGCGGCCCGATGGTGCCTGGTACCAGAACTGGTTCATGGACGGGACCCCGCACTGGCAGTCGACCGAGCTCGACCAGGTCGCACTGCCGATCCTTCTCGCGTGGCGGTTGGGCGTGGCGGGCTGCCTCGACCACGACCCCTACCCGACGATGGTGCGACCCGCTGCGCAGTTCATCGTTCGCGAGGGTCCGCTCACGCAGCTCGATCGGTGGGAGGATTCGGGCGGTCTGTCCCCTTCGACCATCGCCGCGTGCATCGCTGCATTGATCGTCGCTGCGGAGTTCGCGGGTGACGCGGGCGAGCACATCGCGGCGAACCACTTCAGGGCGGTCGCCGACTACTGGAATGACCGGGTCGAATCGTGGTGCTCACTTCCGAATGGTCAGTACGTCCGCCTCGCGTCGGATCCCGACCACCGCCCCACCGAGGGCGCTGTCGCACCGGAGTTTCTCGAGCTGGTGCGATACGGCCTACGCCGGCCGAAGGATGATCGCGTTCTGCGCAGCCTCCAGGGAGTGGACACGTCGCTCAAGGTGAGCCTGCCCGCCGGTCCGAGCTGGCGACGCTATACCGGCGATCAGTACGGCGAGCACGAGGACGGCGCGCCGTGGGACGGCAGTGGTCGTGGCCGCGCTTGGCCGGTGCTGACCGGGGAGCGCGCGAGGCATTTCTTCTCGATGGGCCTGCCCGCGGCCGAGCTGGTCCGCACGCTCGAGGGGTTCGCCGGCCAGGGTCTGGCGTTGCCCGAGCAGCTGTGGGATGGGCCGGATATCCCGAGCCGCCGACTTCAGTTCGGCAAGCCAAATGGGTCGGCCTGTCCATTGGGTTGGGCGCATGCCGAGTACCTCGAGCTGTTGGTCACCATCGCGCTGGCGGGTTTCCCGGACATCGTCATGCCCGCCCGGCGGCGCTACACGGAGGGGACTGCGCTCGAGCCCGCCTTCATCTGGTCCCACAGGCACCAGATCACGCGCATCGCTGCCGGCCGCAGGTTGCGCGTGCAGCTGCCGCGGCCCGCCGCCGTCCACTACTCGTTTGACAACTGGCAGACGCACGTTGAGATCGACGCCGTCGACACGACGCTTGGGTTATGGGTGGCCGAAGTCCCGTGCAACAGGCTGGCCGGCGGGACCGAGTTCGCGTGGACGATTCACTACATGACCGGCTGGGAGGGGAAGAACTTTTCAATGACGGTCGACTGAGGGGAACTCCACCAGCCCCTCCGTCGGCTTCGCCGCCACCTCCCCATGAATGGGGAGGAGCCTTATCTATCTATCTATCTATCTATCTATCTCTCTTCCGGGGGTTCCAGGTCGTCCAGACGAAGGCCGGTGGTGGTGTCTTCGTCGAACTGGCTGTGCAGCTCGCCGCAGTCGGCGCACCGGTAGTACTCGCCAACGAAACCTTTGTGCCACACCGCGTAGCTGACCACTCCCGGCTCCTCGACGAGGACCTCCTGCTCGAGGCGGTAGATCACCTGCTCCCAACCGCCTGCCTCGATGTCGTCGTCCAGCACGACGACGCAGTAGGGGTGAGGTTCGCCCCAGACCATGACCACCTCGCCGCGGCGCTCATCGTCGGTGTTGACGATGGACCATGCCTCCGCCGCCTGGGCGCGTGTGCTCCGGACCAGGCGCAGCTGCGCCCAGAATCGCTCGGCTGACTCGCGCTCGGCCTTGTCGTGCTCGGCCTGCGCCTCCTGGAAAGCGCTCCACATCCGGAGGAGGTGGTTGCGGAACCGGTGGTAGGTCGGCAGGAGCTTGGGCTGCTGCTTCGGCGATCCGATCAGCTTCTCGAAGGCGTGCTCGAAGGCGGCCTCGACTCGCTCCTGACGGTCGGTCAGGTCGGGCGACCAGCCCTCATCTTCGGACAGTCGCATGCTCTCGTTCAGCACGACCTCGAAGTCCAGCCAGTCGTCGCCGAACTCAGGGACGAAGACGCTCTCGACCAGGTCGGCGAGCCGGTGCTCCTCCAGCAGTGCAGGAGTCACCTTGCCGCGAGCCTCGGGCCAGCCCTTCCAGCCCATGACGTTGTGGATCCAGTAGTCGAAGACGGTGACTGCGTACTGGAGCGCCGCGGGAGAGCTCCAGATGCCGGTAGGCCAGGTCTTCTTGCCTGTCCTCACCTTGTTGTAGAGGGAGATGACCTGCTCTTCGTCGAGGTATTCGGTTTCCATGGCCCACCAACTATAGGAATAAGCCCGGAGCGGCCCTGGGTATAGTCCTAGCAGATGACTCAGAGCCGTAGCTTCACCCCCGACCAGGTCGCCCGCTACGCCCGCCACCTCATCCTGCCCGAGGTTGGCGGCGCCGGCCAGCGCAAGCTGCTCAACTCGAGCGTGCTACTGCTGGGCGCCGGAGGCCTGGGTTCGCCCGCCGCCATGTACCTCGCGGCGGCCGGCGTCGGCAAGGTCGGGATCGTCGACTTCGATGTGGTCGACGCGTCGAACCTCCAGCGCCAGCTCCTCCACGGCCACGACGATATCGGCCGTCCGAAGGTCGAGTCGGCAGCCGAAACGCTCCGGAATCTCAACCCCGACGTGGAAGTCGTGCCGATCAATGAACATCTCAACTCGGAGACGGCGATGCGGATCTTCGCGCCGTACGACGTGATCGTCGACGGCACCGATAACTTTCCGACCCGCTACCTGGCGAACGATGCCGCGCACTTCCTGGCCAAGCCGCTGGTGCACGGCAGCATCTTCCGGTTCGAGGGGCGCCTCGCCCTCTTCGACTCCGCCAAGGGCACGGGCTGCTATCGCTGCCTGTTCCCCGAGCCGCCGCCGCCCGGCAGCGTGCAGAGCTGCGCCGAGGCGGGCGTGTTCGGAGTCCTGCCCGGGATCATCGGCAGCATGATGGCGTTCGAGACGATCAAGTATCTGCTGAACATCGGCCGGCCGATGATCGGCCGCTACCTGCTGTTCGAGGGCGAGGACATGAGCTTCCGCGAGCTGAAACTGCGCCAGAACAAGTCTTGCCCTCTATGTGGCGAGAACCCGACCGTCGACTCGCTCATCGACTACGAGGCCTGGTGCGGCACTCCGGCGATGGAGCCTTCCGAAGCGCGCGCGAGCTAATCTCGTGCTGGAGTGATCCAGCTCGATTCGTTCGATGCCACCAAGCTCACGTCGGCGCGTGACATCGTGCGCGGACTCGAATCGGTGCTCGTCGCGTACTCGGGCGGAGTCGACTCCACACTGCTGCTCAAGCTCGCGATGGACGAGCTAGGCGACAAGGGCGTCGCTGTGCTGGCCAGCTCGCCTGCATACCCGGAGTCCGAGCAGCTGGAGGCCCGCGAGCTGGCCCGCGCGATGGGCGCCCGCCTGGTCGAAGTCAACACGAACGAAGTCGAGCTCGAGGCTTACGCGCGCAACAACCCCGACCGCTGTTTCCACTGCAAAGAGGAGCTCTTCGACACGCTCGCTCCCGTGCAGCACGAGCTCGGTCTCGCGTATCTCGCCTACGGCGCGACCGCCGACGACGCGGGCGACCACCGACCGGGCCACGCCTCGGCCGTGCGTCGCGGCGTCCGGTTCCCGCTGCTCGAGGCTGGCATGGCGAAGTCCGAGATTCGCGCCGCAGCTCGCTCGCTTGGCTTGCCCAACTGGAACAAGCCATCGTTTGCGTGCCTCTCGTCGCGCATCCCACACGGAACCCAGGTGACTGTTGCGGCTCTGCGCCAGATCGAGGCCGCAGAGGACGCCCTGAAAGCACTCGGCTTCAGGCAGGTACGGGTTCGCCATCACGGCGATGTCGCGCGGATCGAAGTCGACCAACAAGAGATCGCACGACTCATGACGGAGCGCGAGCGCGTGTCCGCGGCCGTGCGTGCCGCCGGGTACAAGTTCGTCTCGGCCGACCTGGAGGGTTACTCGACCGGCAGCCTCAACCGCACCTGGAAACCCGAACCATCAGCGAAGTCGTCTTAAGCCTCGACGAGGGCACCACCGGCGCGACTGCCATCGCCGTCGGACTCGATGGCGAGGTTCGCGGCAAGGGTTACGAGGAGATCACCCAGCACTACCCGCGTCCGGGATGGGTGGAGCACGACGCGAACGAGATCTGGTCTGCGGTCCAGGTGAGCGCAAAGCGCGCGCTCGATTCGGCGGGCGCAGGCCCGCGCGATGTCCGTGCGGTGGGCATCACCAACCAGCGCGAGACGCTCGTGATGTGGGATCGCAGAACGCTCGAGCCAATCGCGCCTGCGATCGTCTGGCAGGACCGTAGGACGGCCGATGAGTGCGCCCAGTTGCGTGCGGCGGGCCACGAGCAGCGCGTGCGCGAGATCACCGGGCTCGTCCTCGATCCGTATTTCACCGCTACCAAGCTCGCGTGGGCGCTGCAGCACGTCGAGGGCGCGAAGGACGCGGCAGTCGGCACCGTCGACTCGTGGCTCATCGCGCGCCTGTCGGCCGGCGCTGATCACGTGACCGATGCTTCGAACGCATCACGCACACTTCTCTTCGACATCGGGCGCGGCATGTGGAGCGAGGAGATGGTGGCGCTGTTCGGTGTCTCGCTCGACAACCTGCCAAAGGTCGTCGACTCGAGCGGCAAGATTTCAGTCGCGACCCAACTCAATGGCGCGCCGATCACAGGTATCGCGGGCGACCAGCAGGCGGCTCTCTTCGGCCAAGCGTGCACGCAGGACGGCATGGCGAAAAACACGTACGGGACCGGCTCATTCGTCCTCATGCAGACGGGCGCGCAGCAAGTCCCCTCCAGCGCGGGCATGCTCACGACGGTCGCCTGGCGGCGCGGCGGTCGGCTGAGCTACGCGCTCGAGGGTGCGATCTTCGTCACCGGGGCGGCGCTGCAGTGGCTGCGCGACGGCCTCGGCATCATCTCTAGCGCGGCCGAGGCCGGGCCGCTCGCCGCCTCTGTTCGGGACGCCGGAGGTGTGTTCCTGGTGCCGGCCTTCGTCGGCCTGGGTGCGCCTCACTGGGACCCGTACGCGCGGGGCACGATCGTCGGGCTCACACGAGGCACCGGCCGCGCTCATATCGTGCGCGCCGCCGTTGAGGCGATGGCATTCCAGACGCGCGACGTGGTCGAGGCCATGGAGCGCGACAGCGGGCGCCGCCTTGCCGAGCTGCGCGTCGATGGAGGCGCGGCGGTGATGGACGTGCTCTGCCAGCTTCAGGCTGATCTCCTCGGCATCGCGGTCCGGCGTCCCCGCCAGACCGAAACGACCGCCCTGGGCGCGGCGTTCCTGGCCGGCCTCGGGGCCGGGATCTGGAGCGACGCCGACCTGGCCCATCTCTGGAAGCTCGACCGCGAGTTCGAGCCTCGGATGTCGCGCGACGAGGCGGACACCCTCCAGGCGCGGTGGCGCCAAGCCGTAGAGCGAAGCCGAGGATGGGAGCTACCGGATAATCAGTAGTTCCGTGAGCACCGCAACACCCTCGCATCCTTCCCGTCACCAGAATCTCTACGCGCACCACCTGTGGAGGCAGCAGCGGTTCTTCGCCGGCCTGTTGCTCGTCGTGGGCGCACTGGCCACCGGTATCGCGATCTACCAGCGCCAGCTCTTCACGCCTGGGTTCGCGGTGTGGCTCGTCTACATCCCGACCGGCCTTTTGCTCGGCGCGGCCATCCTTCTCTTTCGCCAGCGCAGCCACATCAAGGTTGAGGACGGCGGGCTCAGGATCTCGAGCCTTATCTCTAGCGTCGTGATCGATTACGACTCGATCAAGTCGGTCAAGGCGCTACCTCTGCGCCAGCACTTCCAGGACAAGCGCAGCCGGATGATCGCTCCGATCATGAAGCAGCACATCGACCAGCCCGCAGTCTTCCTCAGGATTCGCGGCGACGAGACCGAGCTTGCAGCGATCAAAAAGCGACTCGGCATCTTCAAAGCGCGATTGATGGACGACGAAACCATCGCGATCCCGGTGCCTGACGCCGACACCGTCGTGTGGGAGATCAGCTCGCATCTGCCGGAAAAGATAGGACAGAACCAGGGCGGAGCCAGGCGGCGCAAACGTCGACGGTGACCGACCTCCGGGGCTACTTCGACCGATGGGACCTGGTGGCCGTGTTATCGCTGACCGTAGTCGCGTTCGTGATCCGCTTCTTCAGCCCGATCCTGCCCGACATCTTTGTGCACGGGCCCGTGATCACCAACTGCGTCTCCAGCACTCCGATCGATCCTCAGGGTCACCCGGGCACGCTGTGCGGTCTCGCGTACCCGTTCAACCGCGGCTACGCCGACGCGAACGGCGTGCTCTCGCCGCCGAACGGCCAGGTCTTCGACGAGATCTACTTTCCAGTCGACGCCTACGACGACGTCAAGGGCATCCAGCTGTGTCACCCGACCACGACTTACTGCCGGTACGACTACTTCGACCCTGAGCCGCCGCTGGCCAAGGAGATCATCGCGGCGGGAGAGGTGAGCTACGGCTGGTACCGAGCCCACTTCCAGGGTGCGACCGGCGACTACATCGACCTCGGATTCAACACCTTCGGCTGGCGGGTCGCCGCCTGCATCTTCGGCACATTGTGCATTCCGACGATGTACCTGCTCGCTCGCCGCATGTGGCCGAACCGCCTGTTTGCGATCGCTGCGGCGACGCTCGTCTGCTTCGACGGGATGTTCTTCATCCAGTCGCGCATCGGAATGATCGACATCTTTCCGATCTTCTTCATCCTCCTCTCCTACTTCCTCTTCATGGTCCACATCCAGAGCAGATCGTTCAACGCGTCGATGCTCTCCCTGGTCGCGATGGGCACGGTGCTGGGCATCGGCATCGCCGCCAAGTGGATCGTGCTCGCCGCGTGGGCGAGCATCGTCTTCTTCCTGGTCGTGCGGATCGTCGTGCGCAGCCTCAACATCGACTTCGGCCCCGCAGGTTGGCCCTTCGTTTCATGGCGTCGCGACGGCGGCTCTGGCATCTCGAAGGCTTTGTGGCCGACTTACCTGGCGGTGGCGCTGATCGCCCTGGTGGTGATCCCGGTCGGGATCTATGTCGTCTCCTGGTACCCGTTCTTCGCCCGCGGGCAGTTCCACAACCTGCCTGACCTGATCACCTACCAGGTCCAGTCGTACAACTACCACGCGCACCTCGTGGCGACCCACCCATACGGATCGCCACCATGGTCGTGGCCCTTTCTCGCCCGGCCAGTCCTCTACTACGCGGAGTATTCGGGCCTTGGCACTGACGTCTTCACCGGGCAGCCACTGATCTCGCGCATGTCGAACCTGGGCAACCCGTGGATCTGGTGGGCGAGCCTGCCGTGCGTCGCGGCGTTGCCGTACTTCATCGTTCGCCACCGCAGTTTTCTGGCCGCCGTGATCCTGCTTGGGTTCATCAGCCAGTACGCGCCGTGGTTTCCAGTCACGCGCGTGCTGTTCATGTATCACATGTTCGGCGGGCTCATCTTCATGGTCCTGGCCCTCGCCTTCGTCCTCGTTTACCTCGCGGAAAAGCTGCCTCGGCCGAGGCGTGAGCTGCTCGTCGCCGGTTTCCTCGGCATGGCCGTTTTTTTCTTCGGCTACTTCTATCCAGTCTGGACGGCGGTGCCGATTTCGCAGTCCGCATACATCGAGGGTTCGGGCACGCCTCCGTGGGGACCGAAGCTCTGGCTCACGAACTGTCGGGACTTGCCTGCCTCGCAGCCGCAGATCTTCTGTTGGAACTAGAGGCCCGGCCCGGAAGACCCTCGGCGGATCTTCGGCGCCCAATGCGGCCCATCTTCGGGCTCAGCTTCTGCGCTGCTCGCTCACGCATCCACGGATGCGCTCGCTCCGCTGCTCGGCGCTTCACCCGAATCTGGACCGCCTGGATCGCCGAATCTCTCGCCGAGGGCTTCCGGCCGTGCCTCTAGCCGCCGCCCTTTTCCTGGCGGCGTGCGCGGCCGCGGGCTTCGGGATCACCTTCCTCTCTGGCGTCAGGTTCAACTTCGAGGAGCGCGTCGTATTCGGCGCCGTCCTCGGAGCGATGGCCGTGTCGGCTTCGAGCTTCGTTGCCTCGCTGTTGGCCCGCGACGTAGCCGCTCTCACGGTTCTGGTCGGGCTCGCGAGCGCCGTCGGGGCGGCCGCGGTCGGATTGATCCGCTACCGCGCACAGGTCATTGCCGACTGGAGCGACGCACGGCGCCGCTGGATGTCCGGATGGCGCGCTCCAGGCCACCCATGGCCGCTGCTCGCAGTCCTCGTTGTCTGCGGAGCCTGGACGGTCCACCTCCTCCACCAGGCTTACGTGTACACGCCGGCGGGCCTGTACGCGGGCTACGTCAACATCTGGGGCGACTGGGCCGCGCATCTGAGCTTCGCCGGCTCGTTCGCCTACGGCCACAACTTTCCGCCTGAGTATCCGATCGATCCAGGCCACCGGCTCGGCTACCCCTTCATGATCGATTTCTACGCGGCGGACCTCGTCCCGTTCGGCCTCTCTCTGACCGAAGCCCTCACCGCGACGAGTGCGATGCTCGGGCTGGCGCTGCCTGGTGTGCTGTACCTCGCCGCGATGCGCTTCACCGCAGGCCGCGCCGCCTCGGTTATCTCCGTCTTCGTCTTCTTGCTGAGCGGCGGGCTGGGCTTCGTGTACTTGCTCGGCGACCTCCGCCGCTCGGGGCTGGCGGTGATAGCGGGTCTGCCGCGCGAGTACACGCTGAACCGCGACGTCGATCTGCAGTGGCTCAACCCGGTGCTCGCCTACATCGTGCCTCAGCGTTCGACCTTGTTCGGCTTCAGCCTCGCGCTGATCCTCCTCGTCCTCCTCTGGATTGCGCTGCACGAGAAGGTAGGCTGGCACCCGTTCCTGTTCGCCGGCCTCGTCGCGGGCGTGATGCCGGTCTTTCACGTCCACGCCTACGGCACCGTGGTTGCTCTGGCGGCGTTCTGGGCCCTCTTCAACCTGCGGCGGGAATGGATCGCGTTCTTCGTGCCTGCGCTGGTGATCGGCGTACCGATCCTGGTGTGGATGTGGCCGCCGGACAACACGAGCATCTGCAGCGACCTATCGGTCGGCGGCTACTGCGTCGAGCCGGGATGGCTCACGTTTACGGACTGGCAGCGCAACGGGGTATGGCTGTTCCCCGCTGACTTCATAGGGTTCTGGATCTGGAACACCTCCTTGCTCGTTCCGCTTGTCGTCGTGGGGCATTTCGTCCCGCGGTGGTTTCCGACGGCGTTTCCCAGCTGGTTCGCGCCGATGTGGCTGTGGTTCGTGGTGCCGAACGTCATCGTGCTGCAGCCGTGGGTATGGGACAACACGAAGTTCTTCATCTTCTGGGCGCTGCTCGCCAGCATCATCGTGGGGGGAGTGCTCGCCGGGTTGTTCAGGCGCGGGCCGGGCAGCGCGATCGTCGCGGTGGGCGCAATCGTGCTGCTGTGCTTGTCGGGCGCGCTGGATCTGTTGCGCGCATCCGAGTACAACGTCAGCGCCAACCTCTTCACGGACGCAGGTGGGCTCAAAGTGGCGGACTGGGTGCGCCACCACACAAGCCCCACAGCGATCTTCGCCGTGGCGGACGAGCACAACAGCCCGATCCCGACCCTTGCCGGCCGCCGCGAGCTGATCGGCTACCCAGGGTGGCTATGGACCTACGGCCTGGCCGACTACATCCAGAAGGGTGAGGACGACAAGCGAATCCTTGACGGGGATGCAAGCGCACTGCAGCTTGCCCATAAGTACCACATCGATTACGTGATGATCGGTCCGCAGGAGCTGCCCCGCGGAGGCAGCCGTGCGTACTGGGATGAGCACGGCACGCTCGTCTACGACGACGGCGAGTACGCGGTTTACCAGGTCAAGAGCTAGAGGCGCGGCCGAAAAGCCCTCGACGGATCTTCGGCGCCCAGGCAGCCCATCTCCGGGCTTAGCTCCTGCGCTGCTCGCTCACGCATGCACGATGCGCTCGCTCCGCTGCTCGTCGCAGCGCCCGGATCTGGACCACCTGGATCGCCGAATCTCTCGCCGAGGTTTTTCGGCCGCGCCTCAGGGCGCCGGGACGCTGATCGGAGGTCGTTCCGTTCCGGCCGGCTTTGGGGCCGGCGGCTCGGCGTTCGACTCGAGCACCTGCTCGAGCCGGCGCGCGAGGCGCTTCATCTCTCGGTCGCCTCGGTCGAGGCGGTTGACGATCTGAAGCAGGATCTCGTCCTGGTGCATCAGATGGTTCATCAGGGCCTTCAGCTCCTCCTCGGCCTTCACGTCGAGCTCGTAGTCGTGCTGCGCGCGCAGCCGGTCTCGGTCGGCGAAGCGGTTGAGCGCCATCAGGACCACTGAGACCCACAGAGCTGCCTCGAGGCTGAGGATGAAGTTGAGGAACATGAAAGGGTATTTGTCCCAGGGATGGATCAGATTGAGGGCGTTGAGCCCGAGCCATACGACCATGATCCCGACCTGGACGAGGACGAAGATCCAACTCCCGACCAGGCGGGCGAAGTCGTCGGCGACGCGGTCGGCGAACGTGAGGCGGCGCCCGACCTCGCGGTTGAGGTCACGCACCGGGGGATGGTCGTGCTGATGCTTGATCAGGTCGCGGGCGATGTCTTCGATTTCTCGGGCGATGGACATTTGGGGTGTATTCCTCTGGGGTTGCTGCGTTGAATTCAGGCTGTGGCCGCATAGCTTGGCGCAAATGCCCCCTGACTGGCTACAGAAAGTAAGGAATCGGGGGTAGGAGTTGGTGGCGCTCTTGGCCGTCTCGATTCGACGTTTTTGGCGCCAAAACCGTCTATCAGCCGGCCTCGAAAGGCGTCTTTGGCGCCAAAAACGTCTATCGAGCTCTGGCGCCTAACGCCTCAGCGGTAGTCGTGGGACTTCTGGGCGGGGCGGGGCACTCCGTCCAGCGCCTGGATATGGCTCGCCAGCACCGAGTGCACGCCGTCCTGGCGCTGCATCACTCCGTCGATGACCAGGATCGGCTGCCGGTTGGCGATCTGTCGGTAGCGGTCATAGACGTCCGGCTTGATCGTCACGTTGAC
>VBDS01000051.1 GCA_005889085.1 Chloroflexota bacterium
CAGTTCTAAAAGAACTCGGGCGCCTCTTATCGGAGTCCTCGCGATGCAGGGTGCGTTCGCCGAGCATGTTCGCGCCCTCGGGGCCGCCGGTGCGCGCACGCGGCTCGTGCGCATGCGCGAAGATCTCGATGGCCTTGACGGGATCGTCCTCCCGGGCGGGGAGAGCACGACCATGACGATGCTCATGGAGCGGGTCGGTCTGCTCGAACCGCTGCGCGAAGCAATCCGCGGCGGCCTTGCCACGCTGGCCACATGTGCCGGGACGATCGTGCTCGCGCACGAAGTCACCGACGGCATGCCCGAACAGAAGAGCCTGGGGCTCCTCGATGTCGACGTGCGTCGCAACGGCTACGGACGCCAGCTCGAGAGCTTCGAGGCGCCGCTGCACATCGAAGGCATGAACGGCAAAGAGTTTCCGGGCGTCTTCATTCGCTCACCACTGGTCGAGCGGACCGGCGACGTGAAGGTGCTCGCGACCTACGAAGGGCACCCCGTCGCGGTCCAGCACGAGCGCATCCTCGGCCTTTGCTTTCACCCTGAGCTGACCGGGGACCTGCGCCTGCACCGCGAGTTCGTGCGCCTCGCCTCGGAGCGCCCATGAAGATTCGAACGGCCGGCCTGCTCGACCTCGCACGCATCGAAGAGATGCATCGCTCGTCCGATATCCGCCTGAGCGAAGCCGCTCCTCCAGCCGTGCGCCTCTGGTCCCTGCTTAGCTCCACGCTTTCTGCGCTGCTGCCTCTTTCCCAGGAGACCTTGATGTACGTCGCGGAAGAGCGCGGCAAAGTGGTCGGCTTCATCCAGGCCTCAGGCCAGCCGATCAGCCTCGACCTGCGCCGGGCGCGCGTGCTCCAGGTGCTCAACCTGCAGGTCGCCGACGGCGCCGACTCAGACGAGGTCGCGCCGGCCTTGGTGCAGCATCTGTGCAACCAGGCGCTGGAGCGCGGCGCGCTGCGCCTGTTCGTCCGCGTGCCCGACCGTGATCCGGTGCTGCCCGCATTCCGCCTCCAGGGATTTCGGCAGTACGCCACGGAGCAGGTCGTCTACGCGGACAAGCCGGAGCGCCGGTCCGACCAGTACCCGGACGGCCTGCGGCCATTCAAGCGTGGCGACGACCGCAACCTCTACCAGCTCTATCGGAAGGTCACGCCGCAGGGCGTCTCCCAGCTCGAGGCGCCCACCTACCGCGAGTGGAAGGCACTGCACCCCGGCGAGTGGACAGGTGGCCTCGGCCCGCGGGCCGCAGACAAGCAGGAGCACGTCGTCGACCGGATCGAGGTCGTCGGTTGGGTCAGGATGATGCGTGGGGCAGGCGCCCGCCCTGACACGCTTCAATTCATGGCCCTGCCGGAAAGTCCGCTCCCGGCCGAGCTGGCCGACTTCGGGATCTCCCTCTTGGGCGACTCGGACGCGCCGGCCTGGTCGAGCCTGCGTCACTATGATTCGCACATGATCGACGCCCTGCGAGGGCGTGGGTTTAACGTCTTGCTCACACAGTTGTTGCTGGTCAAAGAGCTGGCGGTGAGGGTGCCGAAACCGGTGCGAGAGAAAGGACTGGTGCCGTCGTTCGGATGACAGCGCAAGCCAGGCACGCCGGACGCGCGCAGGGCGACTTTCAATCACGCGCCGCCAACTGGGACGAGGAGGTCGAGCTCTTGGCGCGGGCGCTTCCGCCTGAGCTCGCGCGGGCCTTGCACGAGCGCACCGACCCCGGTGAGCTGCTCGAGATCGTGCTCGACCTGGGGCGCGAGCCGGAAGCGCGCGTTCCCGGGCGCGAGGTGCTGTTGGCCGACCATCCGGTCTCTGCGTCCGACCTAGAGCACGTCGCCAACAACGTAGGTCAGTTCGGCGACGACAACCGGGCCGGCATCGAGCGTACGCTCCACCGCGTCTCCGCGATTCGCAACCGTTCCGGGCGCATCGTCGGACTGACGATGCGCGTCGGCCGCGCCGTGACCGGCACGGGTGAGATCATCCGCGACATCGTCGTCAGCGGCCAGAGCATCCTGCTGCTCGGCCGCCCGGGCATTGGCAAGACCACGATGCTGCGCGAATGCGCGCGATTGCTGGCCGATGAGCTGCGCAAGCGAGTCGTCATCGTCGATACGTCAAACGAGATTGGCGGCGACGGTGACATTCCACACCCTGGCATCGGCCGTGCGCGGCGCATGCAGGTGAAGACGCCGATGCTGCAGCACGCGGTGATGATCGAAGCGGTCGAGAACCACATGCCCGAGGTCATCGTGATCGATGAGATCGGCACCGAGCTCGAAGCCGCGGCCGCACGAACAATCGCCGAGCGCGGCGTGCAGCTGATCGCGACCGCGCACGGCCAGACACTCGAGAACCTTCTCGTCAACCCGACGCTGAACGACCTGCTGGGCGGCATCCAGAGCGTGACGCTGTCGGACGAGGAGGCGCGCCGCCGCGGCACGCAGAAGTCGGTGCTCGAACGCAAGGCTCCACCGACTTTCGACGTCCTGGTCGAAATCCAGGACCGCGACCGCGTTGCGATCCATCAGCCGCTCGCCGATGTGGTGGATACCGCGCTGCGCGGCCCGATGCAGACACCCAAGATTCGCCTCCGCACTCGCGAGGGCCGCGTGATCTCGAACGTCGACACGCCTGTGGTCCTGGCATCCGAGCCTCCGGCGACGGTGTCGACCAGCAAACCGCTGGGCATCTTTCCCTACGGTGTGAGCCGGCACCACGTCGAGCAGTCGATCCGGGAGCTCGACCTGCCAGTGCGCGTGCTGGGCAACCTCGACGGCGCGGGCGCGGTGCTCACGCTCAAGAACCACTACCGGCGCCGGCCCGACAGCCTGCGCCAGGCCGAAAGTCGGGGCCTGCCGATCCACATTCTCAAGAGCAACTCTGTGAGCCAGGTGCGCGACGCCCTGACTCGCATCTACGGAGTCGATAAGCAGGACGAGGCGACCACCCGAGCACTGGCCGAGGCCGCGGCGGCGATTCGCCAGGTAAAGACGACGCTCCGGCCGGTCGAGATAGGCCCGCAGAACGCTTACCTGCGCCGCCTGCAGCACCAGCTTGTCGCTGAGAACGACCTGTCCGCGCGCAGCACCGGCAAGGAGCCCCAGCGCAGGCTCCGCATCACGCCACTGCCTGAAGAACCGGCCTAGCTTGGCCGACCTGGGAAAGCGCGGGATCTTCATCACCTTCGAGGGCACCGAAGGCTCGGGCAAGACGACCCAGGCCGAACTGCTGGGGCAGTGGCTGGCCGACCGCGACCCGGTCGTCGTGAGGGAACCCGGAGGCACCGAGCTGGGCGAGCGGATCCGCGAGGTCCTGCTCTACGCAGGCCTCGAGATCGACGCCGAGGCGGAGATGTATCTCTTCATGGCCTCCCGCCGGCAGCTGATCGCCGAAGTCATCGAGCCTGCGCTGGCAAAGGGCCAGATCGTGATCGCGGACCGCTACCATGACTCGACCCTGGCCTACCAGGGGGGCGCGCGCGGCGTCCCAACAACGTGGCCGCCGACATTTCCCCTTCCAGACATCACCTTCCTGCTGGAGGGTCCGGTCGAGGCCGGTTTGGGCAGGCACGAGGCGGCAGGCAAGAGCAAGGACCGGATGGAGCAGGAGTCGATCGACTTTCACCAGAAAGTGGCGGAGGCATACGCGTGGCTGGCCGCGAACGACCCGCAGCGGTTCGTCCGCCTCGACGCCACCGGCTCGCGCGACAAGATCCACCTCCAGGTGAGAGATCACGCCAAACGACTGCTCGAACGGCGGGATTGAAGCTCATCATTGCCGTCGTGCAGGGGGAAGACGCGCAGCGCACGGTGCAGGCGCTGACCGATAAGGGGATCAGCTCGACGCGGGTCTCATCGACCGGCGGCTTCCTTCAGCAAGGCAACGTGACGCTGCTGATCGGTATCGAGGATGCGCAGGTTCCGGATGCGATGGAGATCATTCGCGAGAACTGCCACGAGCGCAGCCGCTACCTGACCCCGGTTCCGCCCCTCGCTGAGCCTGGCGAGTTTCTCCTCGCCTACCCGGTCGAGGTTCAGGTGGGTGGCGCGACCGTATTCGTCGTTCCAGTGGACGCGCTAGAAAAGATCTAAGCCAGGTCCATGATCAGGGTCGAGGGTCTGCACAAGAGCTTTGGCGACGTGCGCGCCGTCGCCGGCGTGGACCTGCATGTCGAGCGCGGCGAGATCCTCGTCCTGCTCGGCCAGAACGGGGCAGGCAAGTCGACCACGCTGCGCTGTCTCGGCGGGATCCTGCGCCCTGACGCCGGTCTCATCGAGCTCGACGGGCTTCGCCTGCCCGAGAGGCTCGACGCGGTGCGAGTGCGACTCGGCGTCGTGCCGGACCAGGCGCGGCTGTACGGTCGCAACACGGCGACCGAGTACCTCGACCGGTTTGGATACCTGTATGGCGTTCCCGAGAAGATTCGCCGCGAGCGCATCGCTGCGCTCCTCGAACGCTTTGAGCTGGCTGATCGCTCGGGCACCATCCTGGCCGCCTACTCCCGCGGCATGGCGCAGAAGGTCGCGCTGATCCGCGCCACCATCCACGAGCCGGACTGGATCTTCTGTGACGAGCCGACCGCTGGTCTCGATCCGGTGGCCGCCGCGGACATGCGCCACTACCTGGGCGAGCAGAAGAGTCGCGGCGCCGCTCTCATCGTGACCACTCACGTCCTTGGCGAGGCGGAGCTGATGGCAGATCGCGTCGCCATCATGAGGCGCGGAGTGATCGTGGCCGAGGGCACGCTCGACGAGCTGCGCCAGGAAGCCGGGGTGGGTCGCCGCTTCGAAGCGCACCTCCCGCGAGCGCCTAAAGATGCGCCCGCCATCATGGAGTGGTTGAGCTCCCGCTCCCTCGCGCACAGGCTCGAGGGCGCGGAGCTCTCCTACACCTTGCCGTGGCAGGCGAGCGTCGGCGACCGCGCCGACTTCGCTGCGCAGCTCCAGGCCCGCCTTGCCGACCAGGACGCGCCGTTCCACGAGCTCGAAGAGCGGAACGCAACGCTCGAGTCCGTCTACCTCAACGCGATGGACGCGCCAATCGCAACTCCCACTGCGCCGCCGCCCTCGTCAGCTCACGTTGTGTCCGGCATCCGGGCATCGCAAATGTTCGCGTCGCTGCGCGAGCAGGGCGACCTGTTGCGCCACTCACTTCCTTTTTATGTCAGTTCCTGGTGGCGGCGCGGCGACCTGAGCTGGGTGATGTACCTGAACGCCTTTGTCCTCTTGCTTGTCGCGGGCACCTCGCTGTTCGGCCAGCTGCCAGGCGCCGCCGGTCAGGTCGCGCAGCGCATCGCCGGTGGAAGCGCCTTGCAGGCGGGGTTGCTGCTGCCCCTCTTCTTCATGTCATTCGCGCTGCTCGAGTCGATCAAGAGCTCGATTGGAATCTGGTGGGAAAAGGCGCAGGGCTCGCTCGAGGTCCTGCTCTATGCGCCGCTTGATGATCCATCGCTCATCTGGCTCGAGGTCCTACCCGGCGCGGTGGTCAGCACCGTATGGGTGACGCTGTGGATGGCTGCCGGCATGGCGCTGCTGAGCCTGTTCGGGCAGACCGCGCCATGGGATCTGCTTCCGGTGTTCGCGTTCGTCGCGGTTGTCACGTCGTACTGGGCCGCGATGGGGCGGATGCTGGGCTTCATGCTCTTTCCGCGCGAGGGTGCGGCGGGCGGAGCGTGGTCGTTCTTGCTCTCGCCAGTGTCCGCCGCGGTGGCGGACCTGCCGCTCGCGCTCTTCGTGTTTCGCTCGCCGCTTGCACCGGTCTCGCTCCTGCTTCCGATCACGGCGTGTTTTGCGCTGACGATCCTTTGCGGCGCCGCCTTCGACCGCGAACGGCTGATGGAGACGGGAGTGGGGCGTATGCGGCGACGGCGCAACTGGCTGCCGGTCACCGTGATTCGGCGCAATTCAGCCGCGATCGTCGCGGGCATCCTCCTGGCA
>VBDS01000052.1 GCA_005889085.1 Chloroflexota bacterium
GTCACTTGTGTGAACTGACATGGCGACCGGAAACTCTAGGGTTTGGGCCGGGCCGTGTCTACGCAATTGCAGAAGCGCTCGTCCCCATCCGACCGGGCCGCTTCGCGTCCGGGTCACCTTGCGGGACAAGCCCGGTAAGGACGAGGGCCGGGCCGTGTCTACGCAATTGGCGAAGCGTTCGTCCCCATCCGACCGGGCCGCTTCGCGTCCGGGTCACCTTCCCCGCCAAGCGGGGAAGCTAACTTACTTGACGAGCAGCGGCACAGTCACCGAGCCGACTGCGAGCAGGACGACCATCGCGCCACCGACGACCAGCAGTCGCACCAGGTCCTTGGTGAAGTAGGGCACGCGGTCGAGCGGAATCGAAGGGTCCTTCGACTCCACGGTGAAGCGGCCGCCGCGTCCCTTGACCATCTGGTTCTTGGCCCCGAGAGACAGCTCAACCGCCCGGACCATCGCCTGGTCGCCGCCGACGCGCGCCTGGGAGACGCTGCGCGTCGCCGTCGATGTTTGGACCGAGGCGCCCGGGACGCCCGTGCTTGGTGTCAGCGGCCCCGGCCGCATCGGCTGGCGGAACTTGCCTTTGGCTCTTTTCTTGCCCTTGCGACTCATCGATCTGCAAGTCTAAGAGAGCGGTGGAAGTAAGCTCCAGTCCCCCCACCCGGCCGAGACCGCTTCGCGGTCTGGCCGACCTCCCCAGCGAGTGTGGAGGTGAAGTGAAAGCGAGCTCTATCTCCCCACCCGGCCGAGACCGCTTCGCGGTCTGGGCCGACCTCCCCGGCGAGTGGGGAGGTGAAGACAGGCAGGCGGTTGGGGGAGCTGTTGCTGGGTCGTGGGGTGCGACTCGGGAAGGGGTCCGCCCGCCTGTCGTTGGGCCTGGGACTCAACCTGCTGGGATGTGGGCTACGATATGTTGTGTCCCAAGGCAAGTTATAACCCCGAATGTAGTTGCTGTCAAGGGATTTCACAGAAAAGCTTGAGCACATCACGGCCGCCGAGCCAACCGGCGCCAAGTCGATACCTCAAATGGCTCCCGTACCTGTTCGCCGCGGGGGCGATTTTCTGGCTGGTCCAGCTGACTCAAGCGGCTGCCATGGTGGCTGCCCCGGTCGGGCGCGACCAGCTCCAGCACGCGCTGGTGAATGCCGGGATCACGCGCAACGTGTCCTCGGTGCTGGTCCTGTACCTGGGGATCGTGTTCTTCTTCGAGGTCGCGGCCGTGGTGCTGCATGGAACCGCCTACTACGGCCTGAGGCGGCGGCGGATCTGGGGCTGGATCTGCGCCGTCATCGTGGCCGGCGCGTGGTCGCTTGTCGTGGTGGGCATCCCTGTGCTCGTGTTTCTGCTCCAGCGCCAGACCCGGCAGGCTTACGGAATCTCCTAGACCTCGGTCGTGAGCTCCGCGTACTCCTCTTCGCCGATCAGGTCCTCGAGCTCGCTCGGATCATCCATCTTGACTCGGAGCAGCCAGCCGTCCGAGTAAGGGTCGTTGTTCACAAGGTCCGGGTTGTCGAGCGCCTCCGCATTTACCTCGACCACTTCGCCGGTGATCGGCGCCTCGATCGGCGACGACGCGTCGTTTGATTCCACGCTGCCCATGCGGCGCGTGGCGCGGATGACGTCTCCCAGATCGGGCAGCTCGAGCGAGGTGATCTCCCCCATCTGGTCCTGGAGGTAATCGCTGAGGCCAAGCACCGCCTCCGAGCCCTCGACGCGCACCCATACATGAGTGCCACTGAACTTCAGCTGGGCCATGCAGAGATTCTGGAAACACCGGGCGTCGAGCGCAAGAGGATCAGCGTCCTATGCGGAAGAAGACCACGTCGCCGTCCTTGACCCGATAGTCGCGGCCTTCGACCCGCAGCTTGCCCGCCGCGCGGAGCGCGTCCATCGAGCCCGCCGCCACCAGCTCGTCGACCGACGTCACCTCGGCGCGGATGAAGTGCTTCTCGAAGTCGGTGTGGATCTTCGCCGCGGCCACAGGAGCTGGAGCGTCGCGTTCGCAGGGCCAGGCTCGCACCTCCGGTTCGCCCGCCGTGAAGTAGGTGATCAGGCCGCCCACCTCCCACACCGCCCGCGCGATTCGACCGAGCCCAGACTCGTCGATCCCGTAGCCCGCGCGCATCTCAGCCTGCCCGGCATGGTCGAGCTCGGCGAGCTCAGCCTCGAGCCGCGCCGACAGAACCAGTGACGGGGCACCCTCGGCGTCCGCGAGCTGTTTGACCTTCGCGGCCGCCTCGCCCCCACCGGGAAGCAGCTCTTCAGCGACGTTGGCGACGTAGACCGCGGGTTTCAAGGTGACGGGAAAGATGCCGAGCAGCATCGTGCGCTGGTCCGGCTCGAGTGCCAGGGTTCGGAGCTGCTTGCCGGCGTCGAGGTGTTGTTTCGCCGCAGTCAGAACCTCGGTCTCGGCCTGGGCGTCCTTCTTGCCGGCGCGCGCCTCCTTCGCAACGACATCCAGACGCTTTTCCACCGACGCGAGGTCGGCGAGCACGAGGTCAAGGGCGAACTCTTCGAGCTCCGCTGCCGGCTGCGGGTCGGGGCCGAAGCACCGAGCGACTTTGAGCAGCACGTCGGCCTGCCGCGCGAAAGCGACGCGCTGGGCGCGGCTGCCGGGAGGCGAGTCCTCGACACGCACCTGGGCGGGCGTGGTCTTGGCCGGCTTGACCGCCTCCGCCAGCCGGGTCAGGCGGCCGTCGGGGATGTCGACCATGCCGACCCCGTCCGCGCCGCGTCCCGCGGTCAGAGCGTTGAACAGCGCCGTCTTGCCGGCCCCCGCCGGGCCGACGATAGCGACGTTTACCGGCAACTAGATTTCCCGCCGTTGCCGGCAGTCGCGCCTATGAATCACGCGGCAAACCCGCCGTCGCCGGCACTCGCGGGATTGGGCGGGTGGAATCTCTGGCCCCACCTTTTACGCGAGGTCCTGGTCCAGCTCGAACGCGTGGTGCAGGATCCGCACGCCCTTGCCGACCTGGTCGCGTGAGACCAGGCAGGTGATGCGGATCTCCGAGGTGCTGATCATCTCGATGTTTATCCCGGCCTCGGCCAGCGCGCGAAACATCCGAGCCGCGATGCCGGGCGTGCCGAGCATGCCCGTGCCGACGATCGAGAGCTTCGCGATGCCGGCCGCCGACGAGACCCTCTGCGCGCCCACAGCCTTGGCCGCAGTCTTGACGAGCTTCTCCGCCGCCTTCAGGTCGGACTCCGCGACCGAGAACGTGAGGTCGGTGTGGCCGGAGCGGCCGATGTTCTGCACGATGACGTCGACCGAGATGCCCGCGTCGGCCAGTGGCTCGAATATGGTCGCCGCGACGCCGGGGCGGTCGCGCACCCCGACCACGGTTATCTTCGCGACGTTGGTTTCTTGCGCGATACCGCGCACACGCTGGCGATCTTCCATCGGTACGTGAGCGACGATCATCGTACCGACGCGGTCGTGGAAGCTCGACCGAACGTGGATCGGGACGCTGTAGAGCTCTGCGATCTCGACCGCGCGAGGATGCATGATGCGGGCGCCGACCGCCGCGAGCTCGAGCATCTCGTCGTACTGGACGTGGGTCAGCTTCTTGGCCGCCTTCACGACCCGAGGGTCCGCGGTGAAGATGCCGTCGACATCGGTGTAGATCTCACACGACTCCGCGCGCAGCGCCGCGGCGAGTGCCACCGCGGTGGTGTCCGAGCCGCCGCGTCCCAGGGTCGTGATGTCGAGCTCAGCTGTCACGCCCTGAAAACCGGCGATGACTGGAACCTGGTTCTTGCCCAGGGCCTCGACGATGCGGTCGGGTTTGATGTCCTTGATGCGGGCTCGCGAGTGCTGCCCGCTGGTGCGTACACCGGCCTGCGCGCCGGAGAGTGAGATGGCGGGCACGCCCATCCCGGCCAGGCACATCGCGACCAGCGGCGCGGTGATCGTCTCGCCGTTGGCGATGAGCATGTCGAGCTCGCGCGCCGGCGGCTCGGGGTTGACGCTTTCGGCCAGCGCGATCAGTCGATCCGTCGTGTGACCCATCGCCGACACCACCACGACGACCTGGTGTCCCTGGGCGACGGTATTTGCAATGCGGCGGCTGACGCGGCGGATGCGGGCGGCCGAGCCGACGGAGGTACCTCCGTACTTCTGGACGATCACAACGTGCGGAACATTCCCTTGTCGGTGATCTTCGTCACCAGCGCGCGGCCGCGCAGCGGATGCGAATCTTCCATCGCCTTGGCGATCCTGGTCGCCTGCGACGGCGCGCAGAAGGCGAAGACGCTCGGACCGGCGCCGCAGATCGCCGCGCCATAGGCGCCCGCGGCCTCAGCGACGTGGATCACCTCCTCGACCCACGGATAAAGGTGGAGGCGGTGAGGCTGATGCAGCCGGTCGCGCAGCGCCTCGCCCAGGAGCGCGGGGCGCTTCGACATGATCGCGCGCACCAGCAGCGCCGTACGCGAGGCGTTGAAGGTCGCATCGCCGAGTGACACGGAGGCGGGCAAAGCCTGGCGCGCCTTCTCGGTGGGCAGGGGCTGGTGCGCGATGAAGAGGGCAAGACCCCAACCCGGGTTCGGCAGCTTCTCATCCACCTTCTCGGAGACGATCCGGATCCCGCCCGACGCCGCCGCCGCGACGTTGTCGTAATGGCCTTCGTCGGCACCCGCGTCGACTACGTGGCTCTTCACGTCCCACGGACTCATCAGCGCCGACGCGGCGAGCCTCGCCGCGGCGCTGCTGCCCAGCCCGACGCCGAGCGGGATCTCGCTCCGGACGCGGCCCTTCATGTGCAGGCGGGTGAACGGGTTCTCGTGCGCGTACAGGTAGTCGGCGCCCTCGCCTTCGTAGTCCCAGGCCGGCCGTTCCGACTCGGTGGCGACCACCTCGAGCCACAGGTCGATCGTCATGGCCATGCAGTCGAAACCGGGGCCGATGTTGGCGATCGAGGCCGGGACTTTGACGCGCACCTACAGTTTCAAGACCTTAGCGAGTGTGCGGGCATCTCCGTCGAGCTCGATAGGCGGTTCGACGTTCTGCAGCGCGGCGTCGGGATCCTTGAGGCCGGAGCCGGTCAGCACAACCACCGTCGTGGAGTCCTTTTCGATCTTGCCCTGGCGCACCAGGCGGAACAGGAGCGCGAGTGGTGCCGCCGACGCAGGCTCGGCGAACAGCCCCTCGCTGTTGGCAAGCCGGATCTGGGCGGACAGGATTTCGGTGTCGGTGACTGCGGCGATTGTGCCGCCCGACTCGTCGCGCGCCGACGTCGCGCCCTCCCACGAGGCGGGGTTGCCGATCCGGATCGCAGAGGCAACCGTCTTCGGATTGGCGACCGGGGCTCCGTTGACGATCGGGGCCGCGCCCTCCGCCTGGGCGCCCACCATGCGCGGCAGCCGCGTTGCGTGCCCGGCAGCGTGGTACTCGCGAAAACCTTTCCAGTAGGCGGTGATGTTGCCGGCGTTGCCCACAGGCAGGACGAGGTAGTCGGGGGCGTCGCCGAGCTCATCGACGATCTCGAACGCGGCTGTCTTCTGGCCCTCGATTCGGTGCGGGTTGACGGAATTCATCAGCGCGACCGGATAGTGACTCGTCACATCGCGGACCGTCTCGAGAGCATGGTCGAAGTTGCCCTTGAGCGCGACGACTTTCGCTCCGTACATCAAAGCCTGCGACAACTTATTCAGGGCGATATCGGCAGGTGCGCCCTCGGCACGCCCGGCGCCGCTAGGGACGACGACGATCGCGCGTGCACCGACCCGCGCCGCGTAGGCGGCCATCGATGCCGACGTGTTGCCCGTGGACGCGCACATGAAGACGCGGCTTCCCTTCTCGAGTGCCTTCGCAACCGCGACGACCATGCCGCGGTCCTTGAACGAACCGGTCGGGTTGAGTCCCTCGTATTTGAAGTACAGGCGCTCGAGACCGAGGGCACGGCCGATGTTGTGGCTCCGCACGAGAGGCGTCGACCCCTCGTTGAGATCGACCTCGGGTGTCGCCGGTCCGATCGGCAGGCGCTCGCGATAGCGAGCTATCACACCCAAGCTGCACGACCTAAAAGACGCGCAGGAACGATGAGACTGTGCGCACCGGCTCGAGCTGCGCCATTCGCTCCCGCGCCTTCTGCAGGCTCGCATCCAGCGAAGGGTGAGTCGTCACCACGAGCTCCGCGGTCTGGTCGTGCGACCACGCGTCCTTCTGGATGAAGCTCGAGATGCTGACACCCTCCTCGGCGAACACCTGGCCGATCGCGGCCAGCACGCCGGCGCGGTCGTCGACCCGGATCCGGTAATAGGCGCGCGTCTTCACCTCTCCGATCGGGATCACGCCGATCCGGTCGTCGAAGCTGAACGAGGGGCGGCTCTGCACGCCGCGCCGGATCGATCGCGCCAGGTCGATCAGGTCGCCGACGACGGCGGAAGCTGTCGGCCTGCCCCCGGCGCCCTGTCCCACGAGCAGCACCTGCCCGACCAGGTCGCCTTCCACGAACACCGCGTTCTCGGCGCCCTCAACACGGGCGAGCGGGTGGTCGAGCGGGATCATCGCCGGGTGAACGCGGGCCTCGACGCGGCCGGGATGGCGCTGCGTATGCGCGATGAGCTTGATCGCGAAGCCGAGCTCGCGCGCGTACCGGAAGTCGACCGGCTCCACGCCCTCGATGCCCTCGCGGTAGATCTCGTCGGGACGGACCTTGATCTCGTACGCAATCGACCCGAGAATCGCGAGCTTGTAGGCGGCGTCGAAGCCCCCGATGTCGTCGGTGGGGTCCGCCTCGGCGTATCCGGCCTCCTGCGCCTCTCGAATGGCGTCGGTCATGGTGCTGCCCGAAGCCATGCGGCCGAGGACGTAGTTGGTCGTCCCGTTGATGACCGCGGATACGCGCTCGATCTTGTTGGCCTGGAGGTCGGTGCGGAACGTGCTGATCAGCGGAATCCCGCCACCCACAGCGGCCTCGAAGTAGACGTCGACGTTTTTCTCGACCGCCTGGTCGAGGAGCTCGGGGCCGTGCTTCGCCATCACCACCTTGTTGGCTGTGATCACATGCTTGCCCGCCTGGATCGCGCGCTCGATGTAGGACCGCATCGGCTCGTCGCCACCTGCGACCTCGACCAGGACCTCGATCGATCTGTCGTCGAGGATCGCTGACGGGTCGGTCGTGAGGAGGTCGGCAGCGATCTCGATCGAGCGGCGCTTCGTGAGGTCGCGCACCAGCACGCGCTTCAGGCACAGCTCGACTCCGGCGCGCCGCGACAGCTGCGGCCCCCACGACAACATGCGCTCGGCGACCTGCGAGCCGACGGTGCCGAGACCGATCAGGCCGACGTTGAGCGGGCGGGTTGTCGACATGTGAGGCAGCTATTCTCCCTGCGATGGCCCTGATCCTGCGCGAGAGTGACGTACAAGAGCTGATCGAGATGGACGATGTCATCGCCGCGGTCGAAGCGGCGATGCGCGAGCTGGGCGAGGGCGAGGCCCAAAACGAGCCTCGGCGCCGGGCATTCGCGCCGGGCGGCCTCCTGAACGTGATGTTCGCGGCGTGGCCGGGCGGCAAGTGCACCGGGCTCAAGGCGTACACGGTGGCCAACGGACGGGTCCGGTTCATGGTCGTGCTGTTCGGGCTGGACGGGTCGGTCGAGGCGCTGGTCGAGTCGGACTTCATGGGCGCGTACCGGACCGGCGCGGCCACGGCTGTCGCCGTGAAAGCACTCGGACTGCCCGCCACCGCGACGGTCGCGTTGATCGGTTGCGGCTGGCAGGCCTCCACCCAGGCGCTGGCGCTGACGCGCGTGCTGCAGGTCGAAGAGCTGCGCGTCTTCAGCCGCAACGCCGAGCGCCGGGCCGCCTTCGCCGCGGAGCAGGCGGAGCAGCTCGGCATCAAGACAGTCGACGCCTCCACCGCCGAGGCCGCGGTGCGGGGCGCTGACATCGTCGTCACCGTGACCACGAGCCACCTGCCGGTGCTCGAGGCCGCATGGGTCGAACCGCACGCCCTGGTCGTGGCGGTCGGATCGAACTTCCGCAACCGGGTTGAGGTCCCGACCGACCTCGTCGAGCGGGCCCAGACGGTGGTCGTCGACCAGCTGGCCGCCGCTCAGCTCGAGAGCGGCGATTTGATCCAGGCCCACGAGGCCGGCAAGTTCGACTGGAGCCAGGCGGTGGAGCTTGGATCGGTGGTCGCCGGCCGGTGGGAACGGCCCGACCGGCCGGGCATCACCCTGTTCGAGTCACACGGCCTGGCGATATGGGACCTGGCGGCAGCCTCGGTGGTGGTCGCAGAAGCGCGGCGGCGCGGCGCCGCAGAAGAGATTGAGTTCCTTCCCTAGTGGAAGTGGGTGTTGACGGGTTGGGGCGCCAGCGCGCCGATCTGCAGCCACGAGCCAACAAGGTAGGCGGCGAACAGGATCACCACGAGCGCGGCGCTGGCCGTCGTGTAGACGACCCACGGCGAGGGCCCGGCGGCGGCAAGACGGATCATCAAGTCCGACCAGTCCGGGCCACGCCGGGGTTTCCAGGTCTCGACCGTTGCCCGGACCATCCGGCTGACGTCCGATTCGGAGGGCGTGGTTGGCCCTCCTTGAGTGGGTTTATCTTCCACGTAAGGCACCTTCACTACTCGAACGCGTGGAGTCGGCTTGCTGATCGCTGCCTATGGTTTTTCGCATTATCGCCACCGCTTTGGCGATCCGCGACGCGACCGTCCCGGCCGGCACCCCGAGCACCTCGGCGATCTCCTCGCGCGTCAATCCCTCGTAGTAGTGAAGGACGACGGCCGCCCGCAGCTTGGGGCTGAGCTCGGCCAGCGCCTTCTCCACGACGTCCCTTGCCTCCGCCCGGTCGTAATCCCGCCGGTCGGGCGCGACATAGAGCCGGGCCGGCAGGAAACGGGCGAGCTTCTGGCGCCGGAGGTGGGAGATGGCGAGGTTGATGCCGATCCTGGTAGGCGCGGACAAACGTCTCCTGGGTCAGGTCCTCGGCCGCCGCCGTATCGAGCACCACTGCCCGAATCGAGCGGAAGACGGAGTGGAACTCCTGGTCGTACAGCTGCCGGAACTGGGTCTTGGGATCCAGTGGTTCGACGTCGGGCACCCGCTAAGTTTGACTGCCCGCCCTCTCAGTTTCGCGCCAAGACGTGCTCGAGCACGCCATCCAGCGGCCGCGGAACCCGGCTCAGATCGAGGGCGTCGACGAGCATGGCGGCGGATTGGATCTTCCGGCCGCCTCGGGTACCGAAGAAGCGCCGGAGCTGCTCTTGATCTGGGCGGCCGCGCCAGGCCGGTTGATTCTGAAAGGTGCGGTACGCGGCGAGGTCTCCCTGAGCTGCGATGACCTTTTCCACGGCCGTGGTGCCCAGGCAGCGGATCAGCTCGTCTTCCAGATCCGCGATGCAGACAAAGAAGCCGACCCGTTCCATGCCGGCGCGAGTCAGTTCGGAGCCGAAGCCCGCGCGCTCGAGAGCGCGCTTGAAATCGCCTTCCTCGGCGAGGTCACACAGGCCCGCCAGCCTGACGCCGAGCCCGTGAGGCCCGTACCGCGTGACGAAGGTGGCGATGTTCGTCGCACCACCCATCGGCACGACGGAAACATCCTCCGCATCAAGGTCGCGACCGCGGCGGACGGCGAGTGCCTCAAGCGCAAGCTGGTCGCTGACCCCTTCAACGAGTACGACGCCGGTCAACCAATCTCAACCGCCACGAAGTTTAGTAACAATGTCTTTGAGGATCGGGAACCATGGACGCGCTGGTGGAGATGTTTCGTTTCAAGACGTGGGCCACATTGCGCCTGATCGAGTACTGCGAGGGCCTTGCGGACGAGCACCTTGACGCAACGACTCCTGGCACGTACGGCACGATTCGAGAAACCCTCAGGCACATGGTCGACGCTGAGGAAGGCTACTTTTCGATCCTGACACGTGATCGGTTTCCTTCGAAGGCAGCAGCCGAATCTTTCGTCAGAAACGACCGTTTGCCGGACGGCCCGGTCCCCCTGCATGAGCTTGCCGAGCGCATCCGCCGCATGGGTCCTCATTGGGAGGCCATGGCACACGATGCCGACCTCGCCGTCCGCGATGTCACCACCACCGACGGTTGGCATTTGCCTGGTGCCGTGATCATGGCGCAAACGATTCACCACGCCGGCGATCACCGCAGCCAGGTCATGTCGATCCTCGGTGCCCGCGGCCTCGAGCTTCCGGGGCCCAACGATCTGGACGCGTGGGGCTACGCCGAATCAACGGGCGCGATGAGGGAGCTGCCC